>JAYTXC010000332.1:0-32360 GCA_043743145.1 Rhodospirillales bacterium | reverse complement strand
TCTTGCAATAGCTGCTTGGGCGCGGCGTCCGCATCTTGCCCGATCGCGTCGCTCGGCGGCGTGAATGTGATGGGTGGACGTGTGAAACCCGTGCCGTATCCGTCGCGTCCGGCAAGCGCGACGGGATCGGCATCACCGTCTTGCTTGTCGACGAGATAGCCGCCGAGGTCGACGTTGTCGGCCATGGTGTTCACGTCGACGCCGCCGCCCGTGCTCCGTAACGTCGTCGCGATCGTTCCACCGTGGCCATTCGAATCGTCGATCGTGAGCGAACCATCGGCATTCTTGGTCACCAGCTCGCCATCGTTCACGTGCGTCGCTTTCCCAACAATCAGATCGATATGGTGCCCGAACGCCGAGACCTCATACGAACCGTCTTTGTTCATCGTCACGTTCGTGTTGCCGCAATTGGTGGTGACCGACACGTGATCGTTCGTCGTCACACCGCGCGGGCCGGGCTGCGTGACGGTCGTCGCGATGCGATAGCCGCCGTCGAACGACTTCGAACTCAGCAAGTTGTCGTGCGACGTCATGCTATCCCAATGTCCATCGATGACGTTGCCGCCCGATGTGGTGCCATGAAAGCTCTGATGCGGATCGCCGACCGAACTCGCGGTGGCATGCCCGAAGCGTTGCTCCCCTCCCACGATGGGGGGCGCCGATTGCGTCGACCCTCGCGAAACGAAGCCGAGCATCGATCCGAGTTGGGTGAAGAGTGAGGCGATCGATCCGAAGAGTTGTGAGATGATGCCCATGAACTGCGATTGACCGCCGTTGGCACCGGGTGATTGATAGCCCGACTCTCCGGCAAAGCCGTCGCTCCCGGAAAGCGGCGAGCGCCACGGAAGACCGTTTTGTCCGAGTCCGATCGCATCGCTGCGTTCGCGAAAAGCGGGCGCGAGAGCCGCGAGTGCGTTTCCCTGGCGTTCGAAATCGAAGCCGGGTGCCGTGGGCGACAATCCAGTCGTAAAGGGGTTGGGCGTGATCGCCGACATGCGTGCTCATCCTTTCGCGATGTGCCGGACGGCCAGAAGGCGCCGGTCGACACCCTATCGCGACGGAGCGAGCCGACGGAAAGAACGATCGAGTGCGATCGGTGCGGAAAGCAGCGCGAGGACAGCCGAAAAAAGCATCACCGTTCGAAATCCATCGCTGTAAGCGACGGCGATTGCCTCACCGACGATGCGCCGATCGCTCGAACTCGCAATGCCCGCCGGGACGTGCCCGGCGACGATCGTGGCGCGTTCGCGAGCGAGTGTCGCTAAGGTGCCCGCCGATACGTGCGCGCGCGCGAGACGCTGGTCGAAGGTCGCGGAAAATGTCGCCGCAAGCACGATCCCGAGCACCGCAATGGCGATGAGCCCAGCCGTCCGCGAAACCGCATTATTGATGCCCGACGCGATGCCCGCATGCGCGGGTTCGAGCGCATCCATGACCGTCGTCGTGAGCGGCGCGACGAGCGCCGCAAGGCCGAGTCCCAGGACGATCGCTGCGGGAAAGAACGTCGTCCAATACGATCCGCCGTCGCTCGCGCGCGCGAAGAGGACGAACCCGCAGGCTGCGATCGTCGCGCCGGCAGCGAGCGGTAGGCGCGCGCCGATGCGCGCGACGAGACCACCAGCCGTGCGCGAAAAAATGACGAGGATCGCGATCATCGGCAAGAGCGCCGCACCCGCAAGCGACGGCGGATAGTGGTGCACGTTGATGAGATCGAACGGCACGAAAAAGAGACTTCCACCGAGCGCCGCGTAGAGAAGCAATGTATAGGCATTCGCGAGTGCAAAAGGGCGCACGCGAAAGAACGCGAGCGGAATCATCGGGTGCGGTTCGCGTGCTTCGAGAACGACGAAGCCCACGAGCGCGGCGATGCCGATGACGATCGCCACGAGCGACGTCGTCTCCAAGGCACCGCTCTGAAGTGCGATGAGTCCGTAGACGAGCGCACCGAGACCGATCGTTGCGAGCGCCGCTCCCCGCACGTCGACACGCCGCGATGCCGCGCCGCCGCGCGATTCATCGACACGAAAAACGAGGATTGCAAGCACGAGCGCGGCGAGCGGGATATTGATGATGAAGACCCAGCGCCACGAACCGAGTTGCACGAGCGTGCCGCCGAGCACGGGCCCGAACGCGGCCGTGATCGCCGACGCTCCCGACCACGTTCCGATGGCCCGGCCACGCGCTTCGCCCGAGAAATTCGCACTGATGAGCGCGAGGCTGCCCGGCGTTGCAAGCGCACCACCGAGGCCCTGTATCGAGCGGCCCGCGACGAGCCACTCGATCGAGGGCGCGAGCGCGCAGACGATCGACGCGAGTGCGAAGATGGCGATACCGATCCCGTACATTCGTTTACGACCGTATAGATCGCCGAGCGAGCCGCCGATGAGGATGAGCGCCGAGAGAAAGAGCGCGTAACTCTCGACGACCCACTGCCCCGCGGCCGCACTCGCGTGGAGATCGCGTTGCAAGATCGGGAGCGCGACATTGACGGCGGTCCCATCGATAAAACTCATGCTCGAGCCGATCACGGCGGCGACGAGCGCCCAAGTGGCACGAGATCGCGGGCGTGCCGCGAGCGAAGTCTCGCTCAAATCTCCCACTCGTACGGGTTCCAAAAACTCGTGACCGCCTGTGCGACGCGGTAATTTTTCAGGTCGGAATTTTGAACCGAGATCCGGCGTGTAAAATAGATCGGGATCATCGGCACGTCACGCGCGAGAACGCGCTGGATCGTTCGATAGGCGGCGGTTCGCTTCGCGCGATCGTTTTGGTCGAGCGCGACATGTTCGGCGGCGTCGAGTTCGGCGTTGCAAAAACGGTAGACGTTCTGTCCCGCCGGTGGAAATTGATCGCACATGAAGAGCACGGAGTCGTCGGGATCGGTGCCGTTGAGCCAGGAGTAAAACGCGACGTCGAACTTCGAGTTCTGAACAATTCCGCCGGCGCCGGCCGATGCAAAGAACAGCGACGTCGGATAGTTTTTCACGATCGCATCGATTCCCACATCGTGCCAATCCCGTTGAACGAGGATGTCGACGGCGTTACCGGTCGCAGAGCCCGACGATCCCGCGATGACGAGCACGAGCCGACGCCCATCTTTGATGCGGATGCCATCGGCGCCAAGTTTCCATCCTGCAGCCTCCAACAGCGCGCGTGCGCGGGCGGCATCGTGTGGATAGCGCGTGATGTCCGAGGCGTAGGCCCACGAGAACGCGGGCTGATCCGAAATCGCAGGCGAGTCGACGCCGTGCGTGACACTCGTAATGATCCGCTTCGTATCGAGCGCGTACCAGAGCGCGCGGCGGACGCGGGCGTCGGTAAGATTGGGTGCCGACACGTTGAGTGCGAGTTCGGCGTACCCGGTAAACGGCGTAAGGACGGTGCGGTAGCCCTCGAGTCGCGTGTACTGCAGGTAGTTCGTTTGAGTCGCGTTATATTCCAAGTCGGTTTCGTGCGATCGAAGTTGCGTGACGATCGTGTTTTCATCGGGTACCGGCGAATACCAAATCTCTTTAAGCCTTGGCGGTCCGCGCCAATAGTGCGGGTTCGCGCGAAAGACGATTTTCGACCCGCGCGCCCACTTTTGAACGACAAATGGGCCCGTGCCGATTGGCGCGCTATTGAATGCGACACGATTGATGTCGGGATATGTGGCCAGAAGATGTGCGGGTAAGACGGGATACGGATTTCCCGACGGCGCAAAAAATGTCGCCGTGAACGGCGCGTAGACCGTTTTGAGATGCACGGCAATCGTGAACGCATCGCGTTTTTGGATCGAGGCGATATCATCATATCCGACCGTGCTGCCAACGTTGTTTTTCTTATTCATGATCGCGTGCCATGTGAAGATGACGTCGTCGGCACCGAACGGCTTCCCATCTTGCCACAGCACCCCGCGCCGCAAATGGTAGACGATCGTTTTCCCATCGCCACTGATGCCGCCGTTGCCAAGAGTCGGCATCGCGGTCGCGAGTTCGGGCACGAATTCGTTGCGGTCGCTAAAATTGAAGAGATAGCCAGCCCACAAAAAGGCGAGATCGAAATCGATCTGCTGGTTGCCGACGACGGGATTGAGCGTGTCGGGCTCGGAGAGATTCGCGATCCGCAACAGCCCGTGATGCGTCCAGGGGTTGCCCGCCCGCGCGCCCGCATTGGTCGCGACCGTTGGGATATGAGTACATCCCGACGCGACCATCACGATGGCGAGCGCGAGGACGAGCGCGCGCATTATGGCTTGACGAGAACTTTGATTGCGGTGCGTTCGTCCATCGCGACGTACCCTTCGGGAATGCCGTCGAGGCCGATCGATTTATCGAACACGGGCGATGCATCGAGCTTGCCCGCGAGCACGTCGGCCATGAGGTCGGGGATGTATGCGCGCACCGGCGCGACACCACCGCGCAGGGCGATATTCTGGCCGAACATCCGCGAGAGATTGAGTCCTTTACCCGAACCATACGGCACGCCGACGTAGCCGATCGTGCCGCCGGGCCGCGCCATACCGCTCGCCATCGCCATCGAACTTTCGTTGCCGACGCACTCGAGCACGGCTTCGGGTCCACCTTTGGTCAATTCGAGGGCCTTTGCGATGCCTTCTTTATCGCGTTCCTTCACGAAATCGGTGGCACCGAAGAGCTTCGCAATATCCAAACGCGCTTGATGGCGACCGAAGGCGATGATGCGCTCGGCACCAAGACGTTTTGCCGCAAGGATCGCGCAAAGCCCGACCGCACCGTCGCCGATCACCGCGACCGTCATGCCGCGGGTTACCCCCGCGGAGATCGCCGCGTGGTGGCCTGTTCCGAGCACATCGGTAAGGGGGAGCAATGCGGTGAGCAGCCGCTCGTCGTTTGCCGCGCTTTCCGGGATTTTGACGAGCGTCCCATCGGCTTGTGGCGCGCGTACGGCTTCCCCCTGGCCGCCGTCATGTTCGGCGCCGCCCCAATAATCGCCATTGACGCACGACGTCTGCACGTTTTTCACGCAGAATTCGCACGTCCCGTCCGAATAGGCGAATGGCGCGAGGACGCGGTCGCCTTTTTTAATCGTCTTGACCGCCGAGCCAACTTCTTCGACGATACCCATCCACTCATGACCCGTACGCCAGCCCGGTTTCCACGACTTCGCTTCGCCTCGGTAGAACCAGAGGTCCGACCCGCAAATGCACGCATGCGTCACGCGAACGATCGCGTCGGTAGGCTCGATGATTTTCGGATCGGGCACGGTCTCGACACGCACGTCGCCGGCTGCGTAGTACACGGTTGCTTTCATGCAACCATCTACTGTAATCGCGCAACGGATGCCTCGGTTACTGCGGGTCGAGTCGATCGTGCGTGACCGCTTCTTTCACCGCGGGCGCGGCCTGGCGTTCTTGGGTGAGGTCATCTTCCATCGCATCGTCGCCTGCGGCGTGGGCTGCGTCTTCCGAGCGTGAGGTCAGCAAATTTTCGCGTTCGTTCCGGTGTGGAGAGATACCCGAAACGCCTCCCCGCAGACGACACATTATCGTCGTGAGAATACGCCCTACAGGGGGTTCGGGGCCACGAGAATTCGTTTTGGTGATGAACGGACATCGATGCCACGACGATGGTTTAGACCGCATCAAGTCTGGGGCATAGGGTCAACAGCGACGCCACCACGGAGAACGAATCCGCGGCGCAATTCACCCAAACGCAACGATTGGAATATACTTCATGACAATTCTCGGCTGGATCATCGTCGGACTCATCGCAGGCGCACTTGCGAAAATGGTCGTTCCCGGTGAGGGCCCGGGCGGCATCGTCGGAGACATCGTCGTCGGTATCGTCGGAGCGTTTCTCGGCGGCTGGGTCTTCAATTTCTTCGGCCACACGGGCCTCAGTGGATTCAACATCTCTTCGATCATCGTCGCGTTCGTCGGATCGGTCATTCTGCTCTTCATCCTACGTGCGTTGACCGGTCGTCGCAGCGCCATCTAAGCACGACGAGACTTCGTCGAAAGCGATTCCCGCTTTGCGGGAGTCGCTTTTCGTTTTGTGCGGTCGCACGTCGTTATGGAATCGCTCACACCGGGAACGATCCTTGCATTCCAGCATCCTGAATTGGAGCATACATGTCCGATACGCCACGCCCTGAAGCCGACCTCGATAATCCCGCGGAACTCACCACGCAAGCCGACAACATCCGCGCTCTCTCGCGTCGTGAGGCCGAGGTCGCCGGTATCGTCCCGGGCATGATCGTCTATGGTGATTCGTCGCTCGATCCCAATGCCGACGATCGCCGAGATCTCAACCACGCCGAACGCGACGAGCACGTCTGAATCGAGCGGCTCGCTACCGCTCGATTTCTGCGAGCACACGCGGATAGACCAGATCGACGCGCGATAGGGAATTCGTCGGGTCAATGATATCGTGGTTGGCCGGCAGATCCGTCCACGTGATCACGCGTGCCGCTCCCGGTCGCATGCACTCGAGTCTCTTGGCGAAATCCCGTGCGAGGGCGTTATCGATCGCGGGCTCGCGCGCATTGAGGAACACGACCGTCTCACCGGCCGGCACGCGTTTGCGTCCGCGCGCGACGGCCTCGAGACCCACGTGCAGCATCGCCGCAAGCCCGCGTGTCGCAAAACGTGGGTACGCATACGGCGGAATCTGACTTCCATCACCCCGCGGGTCCCACGCAACGAAAAGATTGGGAAACGTCGAGAGCATGCTTGCGGCGAAACGATCGGCGATCACCGGAAATCCGTTCAACCCAAAGAATGGCACCGCGGCGATATTGCGCGCGATATCGTCACGAGCGAACGCCAACCACGATCCGATCGCCGAACCGATCGAGAGGCCGCAAACCACGATGTAATCGCTTGCGCCCGCGGCGATGTCGATCGCTTCGTTCGCGGTTTCGAGAACCTGCGATGGCGTGATCTCTGCGAGCGCGAGCCCGCGACGATCGCGCGCGCCATGACCCGGCAAGCGCGGAATCACGACGGCAGATCCCCGAGCTGCGAGCATCTCGGCGAAGGGAACCCATTGCTGCGGGCAATTGGTAAGGCCATGAAGGAGCACGACCGCGCGCGGCGCACGCACGTCGCCCGCAAAGAAGCGCGATCGGCCCGTCTGCGCGATCGATGCGTCGTCGCGCGCCGCGAGCGCGGCGAAGCGTTCGCGCGCGCCCACGAGATCGTGCTCGGGACGTGCGGGCGGAACCTTAGCGATCGACAAGCTGCACCAGTGTCGGGTAGACGCGATTCGCGAGCGCGGAATTGCCTCCAGGCTCGATGATATCGTGCGAGGGCGGCAAGCCATGTAACTGATGCAAGACGATCCCATCCGAGCGCCGTGCTTGCCAACGTCGCGCGAGATCGCGTGCCGCCCCGTTACTCACCGTCGATTCACTGGCATTGAGCACGATCTGCACGTCGCGCGCGGCGGGGCCGTCGGCGCGTGCCGATGCGAGCAATTCGCCGGCGAGGCGCGCGGCCTGGGCGACGGCGTGCGTCGCGAAACGTGGGTATCCATGCGCGGGTAACATCCGTTCTCGCACGAGCGGATTCCACCACCAAAACTGATTCGGCATTGCGAGCGTCGCGCGCGCGGCTCGCGCGGTAAGGCCGTGCGGGATCCACGCGACGCCGAGGAAAGGCGCGATGCACGTCGCGCGTTCGATTGCGACGTGCTGGCCGATCCACGCCGCCAGTAGCCCTCCGACGGAAAATCCGACAACGACGATCGCTTCGCCGAGCGTTTGCGCCATCTCCACGGTCTCGCGCGCAAACGCGCGCAATTCATCGGCGGTGAGCCCTTCGAGTTCGGTCGTCAACCGATCGGCGAGACCGTGACGCGGCAAGCGCGGAATAACGACGTTCGACCCACGCGCGAAAAGCATCGCGCCAAATTCGGCAAATTGGCGCGGGCTTGCCGTGAGCCCGTGTAGCAACACGAAGACGCGCGGCGTTGTGTAGCCGTGGGTCAAAAGGATCGAATCGTGTGATACGAAACCCGCGGAACTCGTGATATCCACTCTCGACGCATTCGCCATCGTGCAAGGATTGCTTGGTGCGCGAACCTACGGGCGCATGGCCGCAACACGCGGCGGGCGCGCCGTGGCGGTAACCGACGCGATCGCTCCGGGCGCTGGAACGATTGCCGCAATCGTGCCCGTCCTCGATGAATGCGAGCGCCTCGGTCCTTGCCTTGAAGGCTTGATCGCCGCGCCGAGCGCGCTCACCCAGATCGTCGTCGTCGATGGCGGCTCGACCGACGGAACGCAAGCGCTCGTTCGGGCCTTTGCCGCACGCGATGCGCGCATCGTCGTCGTCGATGCGAGCCCCGTGCCGCCAAATTGGAATGGCAAGGCTTGGAACCTCGCGCGCGGGCTCGCTGCGAGCGACCCCAATGCGACGTGGATCCTCACCATCGATGCCGACGTCCGGCCGCGAGCGTCGCTGATCGCCTCACTTCTCGCACACGCAGCCGCAAACGCCCTCGATGCGTTTAGTGCGGCGCCGCTCCTCGAGCTTTCCGGTGCGCTCGAAGCGATCGTGCATCCGGCGTTTCTCGCGACGCTGGTCTACCGTTACGGCCTCCCCGGTGCGATCGCGCACAAGGCCCGCGACGTGCAAGCGAACGGGCAATGTTTTCTCGCACGTCGAGAGCTGCTCGTGCGAACCGATGCGTTCACGGTCGCGCGCGATTCGCGCTGCGACGACGTGACGATCGCGCGACATTTGGTGCGGGCCGGCGCGCGGCTCGGCTTTTACGAGGGCTCGGCACTTTCGTCCGTACGGATGTACGCAAGCGCGCAAGATGCCTGGCGAAATTGGCCGCGATCGCTTCCACTACGCGACGCCTCGACAACAACGCTCGCCCTCATCGACGATCTGGCGACGATTTTGCTCGTTCAAGCCCTGCCACTCGCGCTCGTCTTCGCAGCGCTCGGGAGCGGCATCGACCGCGATTCGCTCTTTTTTCGGATCAATCTCGGGCTCGCGCTCGGGCGACTCGGCGTCCTTGCCGGAACACGCCGCGCATATGGGAACGTCAGAGCGACATACTGGCTTGCCGCGCTTGCCGACCTGCCATGTGCGCTTCGGCTCGTCTGGGCCACCTACGCTCGAACCCACACCTGGCGCGGCCGAACGCTCGTTTCCGAAGGAACCCACCCGTGATACGAATCGCCATCGGATTTCTCGTGCTCCACGCGTGCGCGCTCGCACTCGGGATGTTCGGGCTGCTCTCCGCCGTTCCAAACGTCGCGCAATTTGCCGGAAACCCGTACGCGATCGCCTTCTATTCGTGGGCGATCCAAAATGTCGGGACGGTCGATATCCTCACTGGCGCCTTCGCGATGATCGCGTTCGGCGTCGCGAGCGTCGGCACGCGACGCACCGTCCTCTTCTTCCTCGCCGCGGTTCTGATCTCGGCGACGGCGGAACTCACGGGAACCAAGACGGGCTTCCCCTTCGGCGGATACGAGTACACGGGCTTTCTCGGCTGGCAGCTTTTGGGCCGCGTGCCCTACACGGTGCCGCTCTCGTGGTTCTACATGGGCTTCGCATCGTTCTTACTCGCCTCGAAAATCATTCAGCAGACGAAGATCAAAAATGAATCGTTTTGGTCGGTCGTCCTCGGCGCGTGGCTGCTGATGGCATGGGATCTCGTGCTCGATCCCGCGATGGCGAGCGATAAAATGACGGTCATGCACTTCTGGATTTGGAAAGAGCACGGCGCCTATTTCGGCATGCCGCTGCGCAATCTCGCGGGTTGGCTCGGCACGGGCCTCGCTTTCATCGCCGCGGGCCGCATCATTTGGATGCGTTCGTTCGATGCGCGATCAATGGTCGCGTGGTTTCCCTTCGCCGTCTATGGCGTCAACGTCGTGTGGGCGATGGCGCTGAGCCTCTCGGTGGGTCTGTGGCCCACAGCGATCGCCGCAATGTTTCTGAGCCTCCTTCCCGCAGCGATCGCGCTGCGCGGGCCAACCCGGAGCACACTCATCCCGGCGTGAACCAGTGAATCCGTTTGCGCTTGGGCCGCGCGCGATTGCGATTTATAATGTCGTGCGGTACATGAACCTCTACGTCGGCGGCGCGAAGTATCTTCCGGCCACGGGGCCCGCGATCGTTGCGGCGCGTCACTACCATCACGCCTACGACGGTTCGGCGCTCGTGCACGGGCTCGCGCGGCAACCACATCTCTTCGTCGCACTCGATTGGACGAATTCGGCGTTCGCGCGCGAGACGATGGAACGCGCGTGTCGGCTCGCGCAATGGCCCGTCGCGATTCGCAGCGAACGATTTTCGGATGACGACACGACGGCCGCAAGCGCCTTCGCGCGAAGCGAGACGCGCGCGTACATGCGCCGCGCGATTTCTTACGGTGCCGAACTTTTGTGTCGTGGCGAAGTGCTCGGAATCTTTCCGGAAGGCTATCCGACGATCGACCCGGCCGGCTCGCCCAAAACACGCGACGATGAATATCTCCCGTTTCGACCGGGGCTTCTCGCCATCGCCGCTCGCGCCGAACGCGCAGGCGCGCCGCCGATTCCGATCGTTCCCGCGGGGCTTGCATATGCGCGCGAAGGCTCACGGACGCGCGTGACGCTTCGCCTCGGGCCTCCGCTGCGCAATGCGACGACGCGACCGCGTGCCGAGGTGTTGGCCGAATTAGAACATCGCGTCCGCGAGCTCTCGCGCGGATGACGATCCCCGAGCGTACGCGACCCAAGCGAAGCGGCGAGTATCTCGCGATCATCACGCAAGCGATCTTTCAGGCAGGCCTGTCGTGGAAGCTCATCGCGTCGCAGTGGGACGCGTTCGTGCGGCTCTTCGAAAATTTTGATCCGACGCTCGTGGCGGCGTATGGCGAAGACGATATCGAGCGCATCATCGCAGATGGTGGCATCGTTCGCTCGCGCAAAAAAATCGTCGCGACCATCGCGAACGCGCGCGCGCTCGTCGAGATCGAGCGGACGATGACGCTGTCGATGTATCTGCGGTCGTTTGCGACCTATGAGGAACTCAGCCGCGATCTGCGCGCGCGGTTCGCCTTTCTCGGTGAGCTCTCGGTGTATTATCTCGTCTTTCGCGCGGGCGAAGCCGTGCCCCGGTTCGAGAAATGGGAGACGACGATCAAGGGCGATCATCCACGGATGCGCGAGATGGTCGCTGCGGCACGCGAGCATGGACTCGACGAGACAGTCGGGGTAGACGTAGGATAGAACTACGGGTGCCTAGCTAGATGGCTCGAAGGAGTACGACATGAGCGTTACCGCCGAACCCACGACGTTGCGCGATCGCTGTTCTGCCGAAGAGTGGCAAACGCGCGTCGATCTCGCCGCCGCCTATCGCCTCGTGGCGCACTACGGGTGGGACGATCTGATTTTCACGCATATCTCGGCGCGAGTCCCGGGCCCGGGTCACCACTTTCTCATCAATCCCTACGGTTTGATGTTCGACGAGATCACCGCCTCGAGCCTCATCAAGGTCGATCTCGACGGCAAGATCCTCGAGCCATCGCCCTACGGCGTCAACGCTGCGGGCTTCACGATTCATAGCGCCATCCACGCGGCGCGCGAAGACGCGCATTGCGTCTTGCATCTGCACACGATCGCGGGCGTCGGCGTCTCGGCACAAGCCGAAGGTTTACTACCGCTCAATCAAACGGCGATGACCGTGTGCGGCAGCCTCGCCTACCACGACTACGAAGGTATCGCACTCGATCTCGCCGAGCGGCCGCGACTCGTCGCCGATCTCGGTGAGAACGCCGCGATGCTCCTGCGTAATCACGGAACGCTCACCGTTGGGCCGTCGATTGCATCGGCGTTCTTGACCATGTATTTACTCGAACGCGCGTGTGCGATGCAGATCGCATCGCTCGCAGGCGGCGTCGCACTTACGATGCCGAGCGATGCGGTTCGCGCCCTCGTGGATCGACAGGCGAAGTTCGGTCAAGGGAGCATGGCGACGCTCGCGTGGACTCCGCTCGTGCGCATGCTCGACCGCAAGGATCCGAGCTTTCGCGATTAGGTTTCCTCGCCGCAGGGCCACCGCGAGCTAGCGGGTCTCGTGTCGATCAATTCTTGAGTTTGCTTCTGACCTCGGCCACGAGGGCCGGCAATTTCGTCTTATCCGTCGAGTTGATCGTGAACGAAAAGACAACGTTGCCTTGCGAATACCTTCCGCCTGCAGAGCCTTCCGGATATTTAGGTTGTGGGCCCGGCGGTAACACGCCCTCCAATACCATAAAATAACCGCCGAACTTGCTCCCGATTATATAGGTGCAGAGCGCTCGACCCGACGCGTGGATGTCCTTCTTGACCTCGTGGCCCACGATTTTGCTAAAAACTTCCGGAGGCAAGACGGTGCACGCATCCCGTGCCGCTGAAGCAGCACCGCAGAGGGATCCAGATATCGCGATCGCGGCGCCGGCGACGATAACGTGTTTTTGTGTATTCACACGCTTACCGTAAAGTGTGTGGCGTCCGAAAAGCGTCCGGATCGTTCGTCCACCGCGCAATCGCCGCCGACCTCGAGCGGTTCTAGGGTGTGAGCGCGAGTTTGAATGCCACGATTTCGTCGGCTTCGCGATGATTCGTCCAGAAGCGCTCGCCGTCGTATGCCAGTGCGCGCGCCGCGAATCCAACGCGCGCGATGTCTTCGATCGTCGGCGTCCCGTTTCGTGCGTCGACGCGCGTAACGTAATACGTCTCCGTCTCTTCATCGTCGGTGGTCAGGACGTAAAATCGCCCGTCGACGATGACCTGACCGCAAATACCGCGCGGCAACTCGATCGTCGTGCCGACCGCACCACGATCGTCGAGTGAGAGAATTTTTTTGTTGTACCACTGGCTGACGTAGAGCCGATCGCCATCGAAGCTCAGTTGGGAGCCCGTGTCATCGGGACATGCGATGCGATCGTTCGATTTGAAGCCGTGGCCCGGAACGAAACGGCGGATGAACCGATTATCATCGGGAGCCTCGCCCGTGAGAACGCGCAACTCGTCCCCGACGACCGTCATGCCCCACGGCGTGCCTGGCGCTTCGGTTTCTTCACGCACCGTCCACGACACGGGATCGATCGCATAGAGCCGTCGCGTCTCGCGCGAGCCCATCCAAAGCGTCGTGCCATCGAAGGCCAGCGACTGCGGTTTGGGCGCGGGTGATGGGAGCCGATGCGTTTCTTCGATTGCGATCATGCGGGGCGCTTCGCATCCTCTGCGCTCTCGCCTTCCACGCCGATCGGCCACAACCACGCAGCACCGCGCACGCCACTCGAATCGCCGTGCTGCGCCACGCGAATCGGCGTCTCGAAGGCATCGGAGAAGATGTACGTACCCATCCGCGCAGCGACGGCGGGTGCGAGCCCCGGAAGATTGGAGACGCCGCCGCCGAGAACGATCGCGTGCGGGTCGAGTACGTTGACGACGCTTGCGAGCGCACGCGCGAGCCGATCTTCGTAGCGCGCGAGCGTCGCCTTCGAGATACCGTCACCGGTGAGCGCTGCCGCGGCGAGATCGCGTGCGCTCGCCTCCGTGCCGCCATGACGGCAATGATCGGCATGCAGGCCCGTTCCCGAGACGAACGTTTCGATGCACCCGCTCTTTCCACAGAAACACGCGGGCCCCGGGAGTTCGTCCGCGCGCGCCCAGGGAAGCGGGTTGTGGCCCCACTCGCCCGCAATCGCGCTGCGGCCACGTACGATGCGGCCGTCGATCACGATGCCGCCACCGGCACCGGTGCCCAAGATGACGCCGAACACCGTTGCGGCATCCGCGCCCGCGCCATCGCTCGCCTCCGATAACGCGAAACAATTCGCATCGTTTTCGACACGAATTTCACGCGCGAGCTCGGCTTCGAGGTCGGCGGGGAAGCGACGACCGATAAGGACCGTACTATTTGCGTTCTTGACGAGACCCGTCGCAAGCGAAATCGCGCCAGGCATCCCAACACCGACGCTCGCCGTCGTCGCGAGTTCCGCCTCAACGCCGCGAACGAGCCCGCCGATCGCCGCGACGATGCCATCGTAATCTTCCGCGGGCGTCGCAACGCGACGGCGCGCGCGCACGGTGCCCGCGTCGTCGAGTGCGATGATTTCGATTTTCGTCCCGCCGAGATCGATACCGATGCGCATGTGCGGGACGATGCGCGTTAGTGCTTGACGACGCCGGGTTGTTGCACGGCGGGAAGTTCGCCGTTCGCGCGCTGCACCGCAGGCAACTGGACCGCGGGCAACTGGACCGCGGGCAAGAGCAAACCGATGAGAATGCCCTGTACAGCCGACGACGATGCAAAACGCTGCGAGGCCGACGCGAGGGTCAGATTCCCGCGGACGCCGTGTGGTGCGTTATCGAACGAGATCGCGAAATCACAATACCCGCTCGCGGGATCGCCCGTCGCGTGCGCGGCGTGCGTCGAACCGTCGGCCATCGCGAGCGTCACGACCAAATCCGAACATGCCGCGTGCCTTCGATTGCCGACGCGCGACTGCGCCGAATCCAGATGCTTCGACACGATATGATGGCCGTCGCCGGGTTCTGGAGGAAGCGGTTGCGGATTGAGGGCGACGTGGGCGATGCCGCCGTCGCGCCACATCGCCGACGACTGACGACCTGGTGGAATCGGCTGCGGATTCAATTCGACGGTCGCTCCGGGCTTGAGCGTTGCGTCGAGCGAGACGGGGATGCGCCCGACGACGATGCGCTCACCCGGCGGTTCGGGCTGCGGATTGAGTGCCCGTGCGGGCGCGGACGTGCTCGCGGCGATGACGGCGAGCGATGCGGAGATGACCAGGAAACGAACGGTATCGCGAACGACCATTTCGAGCTCCTTCTTACGCTACTTCTCTCGAAGTACGATCGGACAGCGCTCCGGCTTAACGCCACGCGGCGGATCGATGAGCGCGAATGTCCTTCCGTCTTTATACCGCAACGTCGCGCGCTCTCCGCTCGACCAATCGATCCCATCGGTCGGCGTCGGTATGCCGACGGCGCTCGGAAAGTCGTTGCTGAAGACGATGATCCCGGAGCGCACGTACGCGAGGACATGGGCTCGGGCAATATTTCCGGGTTCGTACGGTCCGCGAACGTCGACGAGCGCCCAGTGCTGATCGGGAGAGAGCCGGGGGCCCCCCTTTCCGAACGCGTCGAAGGTGTACCCCGGACAGAGGAGCGCCGTCGAGACGATCGTCCCGTCACTATCGAAAACGAGCGAGCGATTCGTCGCCGAGATGCGGATATTCGGCGGGAGCGACGCGCCGAGTAAGACGCCGAGTGCGAGCGCCGCCGCGATACGTTTTAGCGATTGACACCCGCCATGCCGGCCGCGGGATAGCGCGTCCCCGCGGCCGCACCGTGGGGAAAAGCCGCCTCGATTTCGGCGCGATCCGACGCATCGAGCGTAATCTCGAGTGCACGGGCGTTTTCTTCGAGATATCCGACGCGCTTGGTGCCGGGAATCGGCACGATGTCGTCGCCCTGTGCGAGTACCCAAGCGAGGGCGACCTGGGCCGGCGTCGCATTTTTCGCGCGCGCGATGCGCACAACCGTGGAAACTAAATCGAGATTTTTTGCGAAGTTCTCCCCTTGGAAGCGCGGGGCGTTTCGGCGATAATCGCCTTCGGGAATATCGTCGAACGATGCATACGTCCCGGTCAAAAAGCCGCGTCCGAGCGGACTGTAGGCGACGAATCCGATGCCAAGCTCGCGGACGGCCGGCAGAATTTCCGTTTCGACGTCGCGCGTCCAGAGCGAATATTCGGTTTGCAGGGCAGCGATCGGATGAACGTCGTGCGCGCGCCGAATCGTCGCCACGCTCGCCTCGGAGAGGCCGAGAAACCGAACTTTTCCCGCCGTCACGAGTTCGCTCATCGCGCCGACCGTCTCTTCAATCGGTACCTTCGGATCGACCCGATGCTGATAATAGAGGTCGATCGTTTCGACGCCCAAGCGGCGCAAGCTCGCCTCGCAGGCCGCTCGGACGTAGGCGGGCGAGCCGTCGACGCCCGCAAACTCACCGTTCGGCCCGCGGACGTTGCCGAATTTCGTTGCCAACACGACCCGCTCGCGTTGTCCCGCGATCGCCCGACCGACGAGTTCCTCGTTGCGGCCGACACCGTACATATCGGCGGTATCGAGAAACGAAATTCCCAAATCGAGTGCGCGGTGGATCGTCGCCATCGATTCCGCATCGTCGGTCGCACCGTAAAATTCCGACATGCCCATACATCCGAGGCCCATGGCGGAGACGCATAAGCCAGTACGTCCGAACTCACGATCGCGCATGGTGGTCGCTACCCATTTCCTCGGCAAATCACCCGCTTACAATCGCGCGTGGAAGTCTTAACAGAGCATCGCCAATGTCGCTTGCAACTCGGGCCGATACCTCCCGTATGATCGCTCTCCATGACCTCGACTTCATCGCACTCCTCGCATCTGGCGTCATCGGTGCGCTCATCGCCACCCCGGTTCGTGCGATGGTGACCGTCGTTGCAAATCGCTCGCGATCGAGCCGCCGAGGATAACGGTCTCGAGCTTCGGCCAGCGGGTCGGCGCGATGGCTACGCGAACGAGCGTGGCCGATGAAAACCTTTGATGGAGCCGTTGCCGTCATCACGGGCGCGGGGTCGGGGATCGGCCGAGCGCTCGCAGTCGAACTTGCGATGCGCGGATGCGATCTCGCCCTCTGCGACATCGACGACACGGGCCTCGCGCAGACGCTCGCAGGCATCGCCGCCGGTCGCCGCGTCACCACATCGCATGTCGATGTCGCGAAACTCGACGATATGACGCGCTTACGCGACGAAGTCGCGCGAGACTTCGGACGCGCGTCGATCCTGATCAACAACGCGGGCGTGTCGCTCTACGGCTCGTTCGATGAAGTTTCGACGAGCGATCTCGAGTGGATCATGGGCATCAATTTTTGGGGTGCGGTGTACGGCACGAAGCTCTTCTTGCCGATGCTCTTGTGCGAAGAAGCGGCAAACGTCGTCACGATTTCGAGTCTCTTCGGCCTCATCGCACCGCCCCTCCAGATCGGCTATTGCGCGAGTAAATTTGCGGTGCGTGGATTCGCGGAGTCGCTGCGACACGAACTCGGCGCGACGCGTGTGCGCATGACCGTCGTCCATCCCGGCGGCATCGACACGCGCATTGCGCAATCGTCGCGACGCGGTGCGGGCGCCGACGCCGAGCGGCACAAGCGCGACTCGAAAGCGTTCGGAAAATCACTCGTTATGCCGCCGCCAAAAGCTGCGCGCGCTATTGCAGAAGCGATTCTGCGCGACAAGCCGCGTCTCGTGCTCGGGAAAGACGCACGCCTTGTCGAGATCGTCGCGCGCTTCTTTCCCGCGCGTTATTTCAACGTGCTGGCGCCGCTTATCGACCCCACGGGCAAGTTCGCACGCAAGGTCGAGGCGTCATAAGTGGCGAGCCTGCAGGCCACGCTTTTTCGTGGTGCGCTTCGCGTGCTCGTCCGGCGCCAACTCGCCGAAAATCGTCACGACCTCGGGGCGTTCGTCAAAGCGACGCGGCGGGCGTTCGAACTCGGCGCGCTCGCGCCGATTCGGCCGACCGATATCCGTATCGTGCCGGTCGATTCCGGCAAAGTCCGCGGCGAGTGGCTCATCCGTCGCGACGTGACGGTCGATGCTCGCGCGATGCTGTACGTGCACGGCGGCGGCATGGTCGCGTGCCATCCACCGCAGTATCGCACGATCACGACCGCGCTCGCTCGACGGCTCGGCATCCCCGTTTTCGCCGTCGATTATCGTCTCGCACCCGAGCACCCCTATCCCGCAGCGCTCGACGATACGCTCGCGGCGTACGACGCGATGCGCGCGCAAATACCCGCGAATGGCATCATCATCGCGGGCGATAGTGCGGGCGGCAATCTCGCCCTCGCCGCACTCCTCGCGCTACGCGATCGCGATGCCACGCCGCGTCCGGTTGCCGGGATCGTCGCAATCTCACCGTGGACCGATCTTGCAGGGACCGGCGCGTCGATTTCCAGGAACGAAAAATCCGACGATATCCTCGTTGCGCCGCGATTTCCTGGGGTGAGCTTGGCGCACGCCTATGCGCCCGAAGCAACGTGGGGCGATCCGCTGGTTTCACCCGTCTTGGGTTCGTATACGGGCGGGCCACCGTTGCTCGCGTTTGCCAGTGCGAGTGAGATGCTCCTCGACGACGCACGCGCGCTCGTCGCGCGGGTTCGCGCGCAAGGCGGCGTCGCGACCTTGATCCAACAGGCCGGACTCCCCCACGCATGGCCGATCTTTCCGCTTCTGCCCGAAGCGCACGCCGCGTACCGCACGATTACGGATTTTGCAAATCGCTGCTTCGCCGAAGCCTCGTGAAAAATGCTGTGGGACCGAAGGATTACGACAAGTATCCGGTAATGCCAACGACAAGCGCTGCAACTTTCCGGCTCAGGCCCGGATTGTAGCGTCTGACTACCGTGCCTGCCGCGTCGCAACACGGGAAATCGAACGAGTCATGTCCCGCGGTTTCGGCGCTCCGGCGTTCTTCGATCAGGTACATCGCACGATTCACTCACACGACGCACGGAGTACCAGATGTACCGCGACGAAAAACTAAGCTGCGTTGATTGCAGCGCCCCCTTCTCTTTCACGGCGAGCGAACAAGAATTCTTCGCCTCAAAGGGCTTCACGAATAAGCCCAGCCGATGCCCCGACTGTCGTGCCGCGCGTAAAGCGCAGCGCGGTGAAGGCGGCGGCGGCGGTAACTACAGCCGCGGTGGCGGCGGCGGCGGTGGCGGCGGCGGAGCGCGCGAAATGTTCGACGCGATCTGCAGCACCTGCGGCAAAACGGCTCAAGTGCCGTTCCAACCGCGTGGCGACAAGCCCGTCTATTGACGCGACTGCTTCACGCCACGTCAGTCGTACCGCTAAACTTTAGCGCTGCAACAAAAAAAAGGGTCGCTCTCGAATCGAGAGCGGCTCTTTTTTTGATTCACCTTGCGCTTCGGTCGCGCGGTCGCGTCCGAAACTACGTCTTCGGTGTTGCGATAAAATCGAGCGCGAGCGCATTGATGCAATACCGCTGACCCGTGGGCTCCGGGCCATCTTCGAAAACGTGGCCGAGATGCGACCGACACGCAGCGCAGACGGCCTCCGTGCGGATCATCCCGTGGGACCGATCTTCAACGAGTGCGACGTTCGCCGCGTCGGCGGGCTCGAAGAAACTCGGCCAACCGCTCCCACTCTCGAATTTGGCGGTCGACGCAAAAAGCGCGACGCCGCAGGCGCCGCAGCGATACGTACCGTCGGCGTGATTCCGATACAGCGCGCCGCTAAAGGGCGGCTCGGTCGCCGCTTCCCGTAACACGGCGTAGCGCTCGGGATCGAGTTCGGTTCGCCATTCGGCGTTGGTTTTATCGACGCGTTGCATGCAGACTCCAATTAGTGGACGAGCGACTCTTCAAGCGCCGTACCGAGCGCTGCGAGACCCTCGTCGAGTTCGGCTTTGGTGATGACGAGTGGCGGCGTGACCATGACGCAGTTATATCGGCCATACGTGTAGATGCCCAGTTCACGCAATCGCCGCAAGAGCGCGACGAGCGGCGCCGCGCTCTTGCCTTGCCATGGCACCAGCGGCTCACGCGTCGCTTTATCGCGAACGAGTTCGATTGCGAAAAATGCGCCGACGCCGCGAACGTCACCGATCATCGGGAGGCGTTCGCGCAGTTCACCGAGCCCAGCGCGGAGCCACGATTCGATCTCTCGCGCGCGCGTGAAAAGATTGTCACTCCGGTAAGCGGCAATTGCGGCGTTCCCCGCGGCGACAGCGAGCGGATGACCGCTGTACGTGTGCCCCGCCCCAAGCACGTGATCGTCGAAATATTTTGCGAGAGATTCGCGCACCATGACGCCACCGAGCGGCACGTACGCCGACGTGATCCCTTTCGCGAACGTAATAAGATCGGGATTGACGCCAAAGGTGATGCTCGCGAAGGTCTCGCCCGTACGCCCGAATCCGGTCATCACTTCATCGAACACGAGCAAGATGCCGTACCGATCGCAGAGCACGCGCATCCCCGCGAGATAGCCTTGCGGATAGACGATGACACCATTACTGCCAACGACGGGCTCGATGAAAATCGCCGCGACGCTCTCGGGATTTTCATACTCGAGCACGAGTTGCAAATGCTCGAGCGCGCGCGTGCATTCCGTTGCGGGATCGGTCGTATCGAAGGGACTGCGGTACGGATTAGGCGCGAAGAAATGCACGACATTGGGCATGGCGGATGGTTCGTTCGGCCAGCGCCGATTTTCACCCGAAAGCGCGCCCGATCCCGGAGTCGACCCGTGAAACGAACGATACGCGGCGAGGACCTTGTGGCGCCCGGTTATGATGCGCGCCATCTTGAGCGCGTCTTCGTTCGCCTGGGCGCCGTTGGTCGTGAAAAATGTGCGACAGCCTTCGTGCCATGGCGAGATCGCCGAAAGCGTTTCGGCGAGCTGCGCGCGCCCGGGATGGAACAACGCGGGTGACGAGTAACACAGCCGCCCCGCTTGTTCGGCAATTGCCGCGACGACGGCGGGATGTCCGTGGCCGAGATTGACGGCGACGAGGCCGGAGGCAAGATCGAGATAGCGTTTGCCGTCGGTATCGTAGAGGTACACGCCCTGCGCGCGCTCGATCGACGGCATCGATAATCCGCTTTGCGCCGACCAAGGACTCAGGACATAAGTTGCGTGACTCATGCGCCACCTTTCGGCACGCGCGACCGGCAACACTTGCGTTCGTCGCTAGAAGCGTTTCGTATGGCGGGAAGGCGCGCGTGCGCGTCCATCGCTCCGGGAAAACTCGAAACGATTGCGTCCCGCAGCCTTCGCTGCGAACATTGCGGCATCGGCCTCGGCGATGAGATCTTCGACGCGATCGTATTTTTCGGTTGCAACGACGATGCCGACACTCATCGTCATCGCGAGTTCGATCTCGCCGAGATGAAACGGGACGGCGATGGCGCGAACGAAACGATCGGCAAGACGGCTCAGCGACATGAGATCGGTCGCGTGATCGACGAGCACGATAAATTCATCGCCGCCGATGCGCGCGACGACATCGCTCCCGCGCACGATTCGCGCGAGCCGCTTGGAAATCGCGATTAAGACCTCATCGCCGCGCACGTGTCCGTAGGTATCGTTGACCGCCTTGAAGCCGTCGACATCGAGGAACATGACGGCGAACGGCACACGTGGTCGCGCATCGATCTGTCGCAAACGTGCATCGAGGAGGCCGATAACGTACGCGCGATTCGGCAATTTGGTCAGCGCGTCGTGGTGGGCGGCGAAAGCAAGTGTCCGACGCTCTGCGATCGCACGATCGAGCCGGCGCGTCACGCGGTGCTCGTCAAGGAGAGCGGCAATCGCGCGCGCGCCGAGAGCGAGCACGAGGCGATCGTGCTCGCTGACGACGCGCGGCACGAAATCGATCACGCAGAGTGCGCCGAGCGCCCACCCCTCTGATGGGACGATAGGAGCCGACGCATAACAACGAATGAACGGTTCGCCAATGACGAACGGATTATCGTGAAAACGCAGATCCTCGCTTGCATCTTCCACGACGAAGAGATCCGAGGACTCGGCGACGGTATGGCCGCAAAACGACGTCGCTCGTTCCGGGACGTAAGGGAAATGCCCGACGCGCGATTTCACCCAAAGACTCGTTTCGTCGACGAGCGTTACCAAAGCGACCGGCATGCCGCACAACTCCGCGACGAGACGCACGATCGCGTCGTACGCGGCTTCCGGAGGCGTACCGACGATTTCGTAGCTTCGTAGTGCCACCAGTCGACGGTCGTCGTCGATTGCGACGGGCGCCTGCTTCACGCGACCTCCTCAGCCAAAGGTTCGGCCTTGTCATGCTATGCGCGAAACCGCGTGGGGACATGAAGATTCGGTGAAGTTTGTCGTTAACGACTCAGGTCGCGACGATCCTCGATCCCGCAGAATGCGAAACGCGGCTCGCGGACGCCACCGAAAAACGCGATTAAATCGTCTACCATGCGCGCGACGCCATGCGCGGCGAGAGCATATCCGCTGCCGTTTGGGCGATAGGCCGCCGAAACGGAAACTGACCGACACGCGTCGAGCGCGGGTCGGTCGAGAAACACGACGCCGAGCGACCCATCGGTTCGGGCGACGACCGAAGCCATCTGCCCGTCGAGCGACCACGACACCGCGGAACCGTCGCGCGAATATGCGAGATCGCGTCCGAAGTGTTCGACGAGGGGAGCAAACGCCGCGGGCGCTGCGATGCGAGTATTCTCCATGCGAGGAGAATAACGCAACGACCGCCTCGGAACACTCGACATGTGGCCCGTCAAAGGCGGGTCACATGTCCACCTGGTCGTCGCGTTTAGCGGACGAGGTGCTCCACGATGGTCTTCCCGATCGAATCGGGCGACGCCGACGCGTCGGTGAACGCGAACGACATCCGGTCGCCGCCATCGAAAAGGAGCTTCGCGGTACGTTCGTCGTTATCAAGCGTTGCGACGACCGTGCTCTGCTGTCTCGCCCACATCGCGGAATCCCAAGAAAGTTCTTCGGTACGAACGTCATCCCCAAGCTGCGCATGAACCTGGGCATTAACGGCATCGATCCATTGATCAAAAGTCATAATAAGTCTCCGTGCTTTATCCAATTGGATAAGGCCTCTGGTAGCGTACCCCGTTCATCCTGCAGATGCAACGGGTTTGGAACACAATTTCGAGGAACGGTGACAGCATGGTTGACGGAACGCTCGCAATCTTAGTCGGGGGCGGTCCTGCGCCCGGCATTAATGGGGTCATCGCGTCTGCGACGATCGAAGCCAAAAATGCCGGCTTACGCGTTCTCGGGCTCTACGATGGGTATCGGCACATCGCACGCGGCGATCTCTCGCACGTGACGGAGCTCTCGATCGAAGATGTCTCGCGCATCCATTTTACGGGCGGCTCGCTCTTGCGAACGTCGCGCACGAACCCCGGCAAAGATGATGCGACGCTCGAACGATGTATCGCGTCGCTGGACGAACTTGGCGTTCGCTACCTCGTCTGTATCGGCGGCGACGACACGACGTACGGCGCATCGCGCATCGCGGCGAAAACGCGCGGCCGTATCGGGGTCGTAACCGTGCCCAAGACGATCGACAACGATCTGCCTCTGCCCGATAACGCGCCCACCTTCGGCTTCGAGACGGCGCGCGCGGTCGGGACGACGATCGTCGAGAACTTGATGGAAGACGCGCGGACCTCATCGCGCTGGTACGTCGCGGTCACGATGGGGCGCAAATCTGGTGCGCTTTCGCTCGGCATCTGCAAGGCGGCGGGCGCAACACTCGCGATCATTCCCGAAGAATTTCCGGGCGGCGAGATCGATCTCGCGCGTGTCGTCGATACGATCGTCGGATCGATCATCAAACGTCTGGCATCGGGGCATCCCCACGGTGTCGCGGTCGTGGCCGAAGGCATCGTGGAGCGACTCGGCACGCGGCACTTCGCCGATCTCCAAAACGTGCCGCGCGATGCGTACGGTCACGCACGTCTCGCCGACATTCCCATCGGCATGGTCTTGCGTGAAGCGGTCGGCAAACGACTCGACGAACTCGGCATCGAGATGTCGGTCGTCACGAAAGACATCGGCTACGAGTTGCGGTGCGCCAAACCCGTCCCGTTCGACGCGGAATACACGCGGACGCTCGGCTACGGGGCCGTTCGCTATCTCCTCGGCGGCGGGAGCGGTGCGCTCGTTGCGCTCTCGGGTGGACGCGTCGCACCCGTCACGCTCGACGATCTCCTCGATCCCACGACCGGGCGCATTCGCGTGCGACTCGTCGACGTAACGACCGAATCGTACGAGGTCGCCCGCACGTACATGATTCGTTTGGAAGCGAACGATCTCGTCGAACCGCGCCTCTCCGCGCTCAGCGCGACGACCGCGCTCGATCCGCACGTCTTCGCCGAACAATTCGCCGCCAGCCTCGGTTTCGGGCGCGCGAGCGGTTGATGCGACGCGCGTGTCTCGCGCTCGCCGCACTTCTCGCCTTCCCTGGCGCCGCGTTTGCCGCACGACCCGCAGCCATCGCGCCGACGGCCGTGCCGATGACGCTGGTCAACAATCACGTGTACATCGACGTCGTGCTCGATGGTAAAGGGCCATATCATTTCGTTCTCGATTCCGGAGCGCCATATGGCTTACTCGATCGCGTGGTCGCGACCGAACTCGGACTCGACATCAAACGTCACGCTCCGATCGGCGGCGTCGGCAATCGAACCTCACCGGCCGGCGAGGCGACCCTCACCTCGGTAACGATCGGCGGCCGCGAACTCCCCGATCGGGCGTTTATCGTCACGCCACTTCGCGAGACGGTCGGCGCCGCGGAGGGCCGCGTTCTCGACGGCGTCATCGGTCGCAATCTCCTCGAGACGATCGTGACGACCATCGATTACGCGCTCGGCATCGTCGTTCTCGATGACGATTTTTCGGATGCCATGCGGGGCGGTTCGCACGCGGTACCGATCGCGTTTCACGACGGGTTGCCGCAGGTTGCGTGTCGCCTCGATCGCACACCCGGCCGTTGCACGATCGATACCGGTAGTCGTCTCGGTGCGACCATCTTCGCGCCATTCGTCGCGCGGCATCCGGCACTCGCTCCCGCACATCCGAGCGCGATCGGCATCGATGGCTTCGGTCTCGGAGGCGCGGCGTACGGCCGACTCGCGCGGCTGCGCAAGCTCGCCTTTGGCGGCTTCGTGTTACGGGATCTCACGTGCGACTACAGCACGCAGCGCGAAGGCGCATTCGCCGATCCCGCGACGGCAGCAAATCTCGGCGGAGCGATTCTTCGGCGCTTTCGCGTGACGATCGACTATCGTGGGCGCAGGCTCGCACTTCGTGCGAACGCCACCTTCTCGTTTCCCGATCGTACCGACCGCTCGGGCCTATTCTTGGTGGGAACGGATGCGGGAGGCATCGCCGTGCTCGACGTTCGTCCGGGGTCGCCCGCAGAGGAAGCCGGCGTGCGCGCGGGCGATTTCGTCATCGCGGTCGACGGTACGGAGATCGTTGCAAGCGATGTGCCGACACTCCGCGACACCCTCGCGCAGCCGGGGCGCACGCGCGCGACATTGCACACGCTACGTGATGGCGATGCGCGCGACGCTGACATACGCTTGCGCGATCTCACGGAACGGCCGCGCTCGTAACGCCACTGCGCTCGAGCGGCAACGTCGCAATAACGCGCGTGCCGCCATCGATTGGTGATTCGAGGCGCACGTCGCACGCGAGCGCCGCGATGAGAAAAAAACCACGACCGCTTTCGTCAAGGAGATCCAGCGGTTCGCTGGGATAGGCGTGCACGCCCGCGGGCAGACCGGGTCCCCTGTCGCGGACGGTGAGCAACGGGCGCGTCGCAGTCCAGTCGATCATGATTTCAACGAGACCCGGCGCGTGCTCGACGGTGTTTGCGAGAATCTCGCCGAGGATAAGCTCGGCTGCAAAGAGGTCGGCGTCGTGCGCAGCGAGGGCACTTAAAAACGTCATCACCTCCTTGCGCGACGCATGCGCCGTCGGTGCGTCACTTGAGTGAAGGCGCCAGCGTTTGACGAGCGGGGTCGTCGTATGCGTCGCGACCGGTCTCGTGGCCGCGTGCGAGCACTGCAAGACGAAGAGCGCGACGTCGTCCGGTGATGAGGCTTCGCCCATAACGGCGAGCGCGATCGCACGTGCCGGATGGGGATCGGATGTGTCACCGACGAGCGCCCCGACGGCGTCGCACAATCGCGCCTCGGCCGCATCGATTTCACGTGCGAATTCCGTGAGACCGTCGCTGTAAAAGACGACGACCGCGTCGCGCGCCAGCGTGACCGCATGCGTAACGGCGCGAAGTTCGCTTACGATGCCGAGTGGCGGCGCTTGCGCGTAGGGCAAGGAAAACGCGGCATCGCGTTCGAGCGCGACGACCGGCGGCGGATGTCCGGCGAGCGCGTAGCGCAGCTCGAGGGAGCGCGGTTCGAGGATCGCCACGATGCACGACGCGGCGCTCGCTCCTTGAAATCCCACGACGGCATTGACGCGCTCGAGAATGGCACTGGGATCGGTGTATTCGAGTGCCGAGAGTAAGATCGATTGCCGCAAGCGACCGACGCTCACCGACGCCGCAACGCCATGACCCGCCACGTCGCCGCACGAAATGAGGATGCGACCATCGGGTAATTCGATCGCATCGTACCAATCGCCGCCGACGCGCGCCTCCGATTCTGCCGGCTTGTACAAGCCGTCGAAGCGCAGGTGCTGATGCATCGGAAGATGCTCGGGCAAGAACGCTTGCTGCAGCGTTTCGGCGATGTGCGTGCTGCGCTCGTGGGCTCGCTTCTGTTCTTCGATATCGGTATTCGAACCGTACCAGCGCACGATCTCGCCCGCGTCGTTGCGAAGAGGTTCGCAACGCGTGAGAAACCAGTGATACGTTCCATCGCGACCGCGCAAGCGGAATTCGAGTTCGAAACGTTCGCCCGTTTCGATACTGCGCGGCCAGAGATCCATGACGCGCAAAAAATCGTCGGGATGGTGCGCGCTTTGCCAGCCCCACCCTCGCGCTTCGGCCAGCGTTTGCCCCGTGTATTCGAACCAACGATCGTTATACCAATCGATCCAACCCGTCACATCGGCGGTCCAGACGATCTGGGGAATCGCCTGCAGAAATGCTCGCAGGCGCGTATCGGCATCAGCCTGCGAGCGCCGAGCGGCGATGCTCTCCTCGATATCGATCGCAACGCCATGCCACGCGACGATCGTCCCCCGCTCGTCGCGCGTCGCGCGCGCCTTGCTGCGAAACGTCCGATAGGCTCCGGAGGCGACGCGCAACCGAAGCTCGTCTTCATAAGGTTCGCCCGATGCGAGCGACGATTGCAGTCGGCGAGTAACCCGGTCGATGTCACCGGGGTGGATTGCATCGCGGTAACCGAAATGCAACTGCGACGTGCTCAAGCCGAGCTCTTCGAACCACCGATCGTTGAGAAGATCGACGAAACCATCGATATCGAGACGATACGCCAAAACGGGAATCACGTTCGCCATCGCGAGCCAAGCTTCGCGCGAATCGAGGTCGGGAACCGCATGCATGACCGAATCGACCTCCGCGTGGCCAAAAAAGATTGACCCATCTTTACCCATCGGATGAAAACGAACAAAGCAGATCACGTTTTTCGTAAAGAGATCGATGCTGTCGCTGACAGAGGGTGTGATTCCACGCACGCGTGTGAGTCTCATCAGAGCGCGGCGCGCGCTAAAAATATTCCCACCTAACATTTACCCGCGCGAACGCCGAATTTGCAGGATAAGATGACGACCCACGAGAGGCACGATACCGGATCGGCCGGCGAGATCGAGGAGCTCGAGCGCAAGGTCGCGGAACTCCGACTCGCTCGAACACAACTCGAAGCCGAACGTGACGAGCACTTGCGCAACGCCGCGCGAGCCGCGACCGTTCGCGACGGGCTTGCCGAACTGCACCGCGAACTCGGCCTGCTCGGAAGCGAGCGTGATAGCGCACGTGAAGGCGCGAAGCGCGATCGTGATGTGGCCGCGACCGACCTCGAACGCATCGCCGTCGCGGCGAGCGAGACGGCAGCCGAAGTCGAGATGATCGCCGCCCGTCTCGCGGACGCGCGCGAGCGACACGAACGCATCGAATCCGAACGCGTCCTCGCGGCACATCGCGCGGCTGAAGCGCAATCTGCAGAGTCGATCGCACGCGACCAAAATGAGGAGACGCAGCGAACGGCGCGCGACCTCCAAGGACGACTCGAGGCGGCCGCGGCGGAAACGGCGCTCGCCGAAGCACGCTCGGCACAATTCGTGGATATCGCGCAGACCCTCGACCGCGAACAATCCACCGCCGAGGCGCGACTCGCGACCATTCGTTCGCGATACGAAACCACGCGCTTACAGGCTGAACTCGCACGCATCCGTAGTCTCGAAATCAAGCTCGCATCCGAACGCGAAGAAATCGAGCGACGCTTGAGTCAAGTCTCATCGAACGCCGTGCGTGACGAGCACGTGGCATCGAAGGTGACCGTGCAAACCACGACACCCGGATTCGAAGCCGGCGCGAGAACGATCGCGCGCGTGAGTCTGTCGGAGCGTTTACAACGCGATTTCGGACGGGTCGGATGACGCCGATTCGCCCGCCCGTGAGTATCCTGTATATCCCGGCGAACGGACGTGCGGGTATTCGCGAAATCGCAAACGATCTCACGTCGCTCTTCGAACTCGTCGGTGAGGGTCAACTCGACGTGATCGATCTCGGTCCGCATCTCTCGCTTTTTTGCGACGAATCGCGAAGCGATGTCGAATACGCGTACAACTTTTCCGTAGGGCGACATCACGTGCACGGCGATGCTTTCGTCGTCCGTCGCAAGGGCACCGACGTCGTTTCGATTCGTGACGAAGATATCGCGGCACTCTTGCGACCCGCTCCGGCGACCGAATCCATCTAAGCGGGAACGCGCCCACTCGGGCGTAAAGCGCGGAGCGTCGTGAAATTTCAGATCCGTATCCCACGTTTCATCACGTCGACCGTCAGCGCCGCGACGGCCGCGCAGACGCCGGTCCTCGACGGACGCGACGTGACGATCCCCAATCGTTGGGCGCTCGCGGCCGATACCGTCGCACTGGTCGGGCGACCGGCTGTCTGGTCGATCGTCGAAATCGAGACGCCGAAAATTTCGCTCGGTTTCGCAACGATTCCATCGTTTCACCATACATTCGAACAGGATTTCGGCGGCCATCTCTTCGTCATCGTCGTTTCGAGCGACGGCCGACACGCGAGCGTCATCGAAGCGGGCCCGGTCAATCCCGACGGCTCGGGCGCGCTCGTACCCTTCTGTTATCCCGAAGACGACTTCGTGACCGAACACGTCGTGGATTTCGATCCGCTCGTGATCGATCCACCGAACGGATTCTCGCGAGAGTTTTTTGCCGATCTCGTCCGACGCACGCATCGGGCCTACGATGGCAATCAACGCTACCTCGCAGTCGAAATTCCGTTCTTTCGGATCGGGCGCGATTCCAACTCGTACGCCGTCGGGGTCCTTGCCGCATGTGGCGTCGATGCGCGCGCGTTACCGGAGTTACGCACGACGTTGCGTACGGAGTGGACCGGATATCCGGGGATGGAAGATCCCGTCCATCGCGCGAATTTCGGCGCGTATCTCGGCGTTCCGACATCGCTTGGGCCTGGAACGGCCGAAGTCGCGTATCACGACGAAAGTGGCGATATTCGATACGCGGTTGTCGGAGGCGACCCGTACGGCAGCGCCACGCTCCCCGATGGCACGAAGATCGGTCTCGATCGCTTTGGTCGTAAACTCTTTGCTCCCGACGATGCGCGCGCCCACGGTATCCCGACGACGCATACCGAGCCACCGGAAGAGATCGCCAAGCGCATCCGTTTTCCGGCCGAAGCCGAAGCCGCCGGCGCCGAGATCACGCTCGTCGTCGATGGCCGGTCGGTGTCGCTCGTTCCCGGATCCGTTTTCGAGGGTCGCGTCGAATCGCGCAACGACGCGTTGAATATCGCGACACTGCGAACGCGTGCGGGTGCGACCGTCGTCTTGCCGCTCGCCGAACTCGGCGTCGAGTTACGCGACCCCAAGCGCGTCGACGCACTCCTGCGCGAAGGGAGCGATGTGCGACTCGGTCTGCGCAGCGACCGCCATCCGCGACTCGTGTCGCGCGGCCGGCGATCGTTGAACGAGCGCATGGGCGTGCGCCGCTTTCACGCACCGCAACCGCTCGATATCGCGCGCGCGACGGCGGCGACCGTGCTCGGCTTCGGTATCGTTGCAGGGCTCGGAGCGGGAATTTACGCGCGCTTCACACGCCGATAGGCTCACGTCACGCGGCGAGACGTTCGAGGCAACGTATGAGAACATGCGCGGTGACGAGTGCGTCGTCGAGGGCGCGATGCGCGACGAGCCCGCCTACGCGGACGATCTCAATCTCGAGATACTCGCGCAGGGTTTGATTCTTGAAATTCGGCGCATCGGGAAACGCGCGCCGTGCGAGTTCGAGCGTGCAGATGACGGGATGCACCCGGAGACGGGGCAGAAATCCCAAATCGAACGAGGCGTTATGTGCGGCGACGGTCGCACCCCAACACCGTTCGCCGAGGTGCCATTGTGCGAACGCGAAGTTCGGGGCGCCCGCGACATCGCGATCGGTGATCCCGTGAACGCGCGTGGCATGGGCGGGAATCGGACGCTCGGGATCGACGAACGTACGCCACGTCTCGATGACCGCGTCGCCTTCGACGATCACGCACGCCATCTCGACCACGCGATCGACACGGGGATTGAACCCCGTCGTCTCGACGTCGATGACGGCATATCTCGGGCGTTCGCGAGCCAACACCCCCGTATCGTCTCAGACGAGCGTGCCACCAGTATGGCACGCTCGGGTCGCCCGGGAAGGGACCTTAGCGCGCCGTTGGTTCGAGTCGTTGCTCCTCGAGGAGGCTTCGGGGCACGGGAACTGCGAGCACGTCGACACGTCCCGGCGCGGAGACGAGCGTGCCGAGTGCCGCGCCTGCGAGCGCGCTCCAGACGAGTACGCCGCCGACGAGACTCCAATTCCACCACGTTCCTTGCAAGGCGATCGTGAGCGCGAAGTACGTGCCGAAATACGCGAGCGGAACCAGGAAACCGAAACGCTGGAGCACACCGCCGCGCATCAAGCCGCGCGAACGCGCGATCAACACATCGCCGACGATCCCCGCCACGATCGCCATCGCAAGGTGAATCACGAGCATCGGCCGGTCGTTCGTGAGGGCAGCCGCCATCATGCCGTCGCCTAAAACGAGGAAGACCGTCAGCGCGCCCGGTGCGAGGCGGAAACGCGAGACGAGCCACACGACGAAGATCATCTCGATGAGCGCTTGCAAGAGCACGATCATCACGCCCGTGCCGGTTTTGTAGAGCTCGATTGCGGTCGCGGTAAAATAATCGAGCGATCCCGCAAGCGCCGGCGGCGGTGCGTCGATGCGGGCCGCCGATGCGTCAAAGGCGTAACTCGTGCCCAGATGAACGAATTCGAGACAAGCGGCGAGCGCCAAGAGCAACGGCAGTTGCGCGCCGAGGTTGCGCAACGAGTCGCGCGCGCCGAGTGCGGATCGGATCGGCGCCGCGAGCACGAGCACCACGCCGCAACCGATGATGAGATGCGTCGGGCTCGTGACCGCTTCGATACGATTCTCGACGCCAAAAAATGTATGCCAGACGAGATCTCCGAGCCCTCCCAAAAAGAAGATGGGGATCCCGATGAGCGCGCGTGCGTAACATGGTGGCAGCGCCCAACCCGTGTACCCGCGCGCGCGATTACGCAGCGACGTTCCCGCAACGATGATGGCACCCGCGAGCATCGCTGCGTAGAACGCCCCATGGTACGGCGTGAAAAAGCTCTCGACACCGACGTGGAGATGCGCCCAGCTGTCCCACAAAAACCCGGCGGAAAGCCACAGGCCGATGAACCCGACCGCGAGATCGAGCTTCGCGCTCCGCGGTGGAAGTACTGACATGACCGCAACCTACCGGTTCGAAGCTGTAGCATCCTATGGGCGTCGCGCACGCGAGCTTGCGATGTTCGCAGCGATTGCGACGTTGGTCGCAGGATGTAGCGGCGAAAAACCACCGATACCGCCGAGCGTCGTCGTCGCATCGCGCGTTCCGGCGACGTGGCCGACGCCGCAGGCACGGGCACGAGACGAAGATCCCACGATCGTCGCGGCGCGCTTTTCGAGTCTCGACATTCCGCTCGGCGACATGTGGAGTGGCGACGTCATCACTTCGACCAACACCCAGGGCGTCGTCTTACACACCAATCTCTTCGATATCGCCGCCAAACGCGTCGCCGTCGGTCGGTTTCATTTCGACGTGCGCGTCTACGATCTGCCGGCGTTTCTCGTTCGGCCGTATGCTCTCCACGTCGTTGCGCGCAGCGACGCGGGGCGCGAAACCACGATGCTCGTGCCGTTTCGCATCGGCGGTCGCATCGCGCCGAAAAGCGCGAAAGGTTCGCGCGTTTAGTTTTTACGCACGAGCGGGCAAGAACGGTGCATGACCTTACTGATCGTAGTCCTGCTCTTCGTGCTCCTCTTCGGCGGCGGCGGCCACTACTACAACGGCGGACGCTATCGCACCGGCGGCTTCAGCGTTGCGGGCCTCCTCGTGCTCGTTCTCGTCGTCCTCTTCGTGACGGGCGGCCTCCACGTGTAACGACGGTTAGGGAAGCGGCACGCGCGACGTTGGTGTTGAACGACATCGCGCATGTCCGACCGCTCGATCGTGCCGGCGCGTCTTGCGTCCGCCGTCGCGCTCCTCTTAT
>JAYTXC010000331.1:0-4579 GCA_043743145.1 Rhodospirillales bacterium | reverse complement strand
TCATCGATGGCGTGACGCCGACCACGATGGTATTTTTTGGCTACACGCATTGTCCCGACATGTGTCCGCTCGCGCTGGCATCGCTCGGACGGGCCTACCGGCAGCTTTCGCCTCAAGCACGCGCGCGAACGCGCATCGTTTTCGTGACGGTCGACCCCGCGCGCGATACGCCGAACGTCGTCGCGCGCTACACGCGTGCCTTCGATCCACATATCGTCGGACTTACGGGCGATGCCGCGACGCTCTCACGACTGCGCGATGCCTTCGGCGTTCGCATCGATGCTCGCACGCACGAAATCTCGCACGGCACGACCGTCTTCGAAGTCGATGCCGACGCGAGCGCGCGCGTCGTCTACCCACCCGATACCACGGCGAACGATTTCGCGCACGACCTCGCGCTGCTAGCGCGCATATGACTCGTGGCGCAAGGCATCGGCCGTCGACATCAGCACGTGCGGAAAGTACTTCGCTTCGTGAAGTTGCGCGAGTATGCGCTCGAGATCTTCGGGCGCTCGCGTCTCGACGGTAATGTCGAGCTCCGCATTTTTCGACGTCACGTCGCTGAAGAGCCGTTGGTGGGTGACGTCGAGGATATTCGCACCGCACTCGCCGATCAAGCGCGCGACATCGGCGAGCACGCCCGGACGATCGACGATTTCGACGCGCAAGCGCACCACGCGTCCCTCACTCAAACGCACGCGTGAGATGACGTTGGCGAGCAGGCCCGTATCGATATTTCCGCCGCAGACCACGAGCCCGACGCGCCGGTTCGCGAAACGATCCGGATCGTCCAGAAGTGCTGCGAGTCCGGCAGCAGCCGCGCCCTCGGCGAGCAGTTTCTCGTCTTCGAGAAAGATGTGGATGGCACGTTCGATCGCGCGTTCCGAGACGATCACGACATCGTCGACGAGCGCCCGGGCAATCGCGAGCGGAATATCGCCGATCGATTGCACCGCGATGCCTTCGGCCACGGTTTGCCCGCCATGCGTGCGCGGCAGATCGTTCGCGATTTGATAATATGAGGGATAGACCGCCGTCTGCACGCCGATGATTTCGATTCCCGGTCGAAGCGCTTTGGCTGCTACCGCGACGCCCGCAATGAGACCGCCGCCCCCGATCGGCACGATGAGCACGTCGAGATCGGGGACATCGCAAAGAAACTCGAGCCCGGCCGTCCCCTGGCCCGCAACGATGCGAGCGTCGTCGTAGGGATGGACCAGCGTCAGGCCTTCCTCGGATGCGATCGTGAGCGCGCGTTCGGCCGCATCGGCGAGCGCGTCGCCGGCGAGGACGACGCGTGCGCCAAAGCCACGCGTGCGCCGGATCTTCGTGAACGGCGTACTCTGCGGCATCACGATCGTCGCCGCGATTCCGAGCCGCTCCGCTTGATAGGCGACGGCCTGCGCGTGATTGCCGGCCGACATCGCGATCACACCGCCGGCGCGTTCGCGTGCGGTCAGTTGTAAGAGACGGTTCGCCGCACCACGATCTTTAAAGGCGCCCGTTCGTTGGCGCGTTTCGAGCTTAAGAAAGACGATCGCGCCCGATCGCTCGCTCAGCGCCGGGGCCGGCAGGCTCGGCGTACGGACGATCGACGTCGCGATCCGCTCTGCTGCTGCTTCGATATCCGCGAACACGACCGGTAGCGCCATCCTGCGAGCATACGACGCGCGCCCGGGCTCTCCGCCGCTGTGAGCTACCGCACGCGATCGTCTGACACCGATGAAAAACGCGTTTATCGGCAGCCAACGTGCCGATGTACTGCCTAACTCGGTAAAATTTCGGTTAGGAGAATATCCGTGCGAGAGGACCGCCCGCCTTACGCCGTCATCGCCGTCGTCATCATCGGTGCGTTTGGATTTCTCGCGTACGCCACGATCTCAAATATTACGGCGACGCAGCCATACGTCGTCGCCGCAACGCACGTCACGGAGCCCCGCGCGTCGCACGAATCGCAGCCACGCACCAGCAAGCCCGAGCGCGAACGACCGATCGTCGTCGCACGTGCGGTCGTTGCAGCGACGCCACGCGCAACCGCGAGCCCGACTCCCGCGGCAAGCGCGTCGGCAAAACCGACGCCGCGCGCTTCTCCGAAACCTCACGCGGCGCTGCCGAGCAAACCTGTCGGTTCAACCCCGACGAAAACGATCGCCGAGAAGCCGCAAAAGCGATTGGCACCGCCCGCCACGCTCGCGCCAACCGCGACGATTGCGTCGTTCGCGAGTCTCACGAACACGGCGGCGACGGCCGAACCCGTCGCGAGCGCAACGCCTGCAGCCATCGCGCTCGCGCCAATTGCGACCGCCCAACCCGCGCCCGTCTTCGCCCCGGAGCGTATCGTCGAAGCGCGTGTCCGCACGGCCGTGCAACCGGAATTCCCCGCCGATCCGAATCTGATTGGCCTCAAGGTGACGACCGTCGTGCTCGTGACGATCGGCCCGACGGGAAATCTCGTGAAGGCCGAGATCGAAAAGTCGAGTGGCTATATGGAGATCGATGCCGCTGCGCGACGCGCCGCTCGGTATAGTACCTATCTTCCGCCGCTCATCGAAGGACGTCCGGCAACGGAGCGCTATCGCATGGTCTACGAATTCCGCTAGTGGATGCGCGCGGCGTCCCACGCACGAACCGCGCCGATTTTACTCGCGAGAAACTTCATATAGCCACCCGAGAGTAAGAACTGCTTGCGGAGCGGATCGAGCGTAAATTTCACCTCGCCGCCATCGTCGCGCGTGAGCACTTCGCGGTCGAGATCGATGCTCGCGAAGATCGATTCCAAAAGCGCATCGATCTCCGATGCATCGACGATGATCGGCGCGATCCCGTTGTTATAGGCATTCTCGTAGAAGATCCGCGCGAAACTCGGCGCGATCACCGCGCGAAAGCCGCGATCGACAAGCGACCACGCCGCGTGCTCGCGCGAACTGCCGCACCCGAAATTTTCGCGAGCGACGAGAATCGCCGCTTCGCTGTGCCGCGCGAGGAGTTCGGCCCCACCCGTCATGCCGGTGAAGAGATGCTTCCCGAGGCCGGTTTTTTCGATGCCCGTGAGGTTATGCGCGGGGATAATCTGATCCGTATCCACGTTCGCGCGATCGAGCGGAAGAATGGTGCCTGCGACGATCACGCGCGCACCTCGGTCGCCATCGCCGTGGCATCGACGGGCCCGAGTTCGCTCGGATTCGCGATGCGCCCGAGCACCGCACTCGCGGCAACGACGGCGGGCGACGCGAGATGAACGCGACCACCCGTGCCCATGCGGCCCGGAAAGTTGCGATTTGTCGAAGAGATGCAACGCCCGCCGGGAGCGAGCACGCCCATCGACATGCCCAAGCACGGCCCGCACGACGAGTGCGTCCACAGGCATCCCGCATCTTGGAAGACATCGTGCAAGCCCTCGCGTTCGGCGGCACGTTTGACGGCCTGCGAACCCGGCGTGACGATCGTGGGAATCGTGACCGTACGGCCACGCAGCACGTCGGCTGCGGCGCGCAGATCCGAGAGCCGCGAATTGGTACAGGACCCGATAAATGCCTGGTCGAGGTCGAGCGTGCGCAGATCGCCGCCCGCTTCCACGCCCATGTACTTCAGTGACGAAGCTTCGGCATCGGCGGGAATACGCGACCCGAGCGGAATCGCTTCGCCGGGGTTCGTGCCCCAGGTGACCATCGGTCGCAAGGCGTCGATATCGAGGACGACGTCGCGATCGTACGTCGCGCCCACGTCTGCACGAAGCGTGCGCCAGTACGCGACCTTCGCTTCGAACGCATCGCCCGTCGGCTGGTTTTCACGACCGCGCAAATATGAAAACGTCGTTTCGTCGGGTGGGCACATGCCCGTCGTCGCGCCCGCTTCGATCGCCATGTTGCACAGCGTCATCCGCTCGTCCATCGAGAGCGCGTCGATTGCGGGCCCGGCGTACTCGAGCACGTAGCCCGTGCCGCCCTTGAAGCCGAGTGTCGCGATCACGTGGAGCGCCAGATCCTTCGCGGTCGCACCACCTTGGAGTCGGCCATTGACGGTAACGCGCATGACCTTCGGGCGTTGCAAAACGAGCGTCTGCGCGAGCATCGCGCCGCCCTGTGCCGTCGAGCCGACGCCGAGGGCGAAGGCGCCGAAGGCACCGAGCGTACACGTGTGGCTATCGCCGCATGCGAGCGTCATCCCGGGTTCGACGTAGCCGCGTTCGGGTGTCACGACGTGACAGATGCCGTTTTGCCCGATATCGAACAGCGCGATTTTGTGACGCTTCGCCCAATCGCGTAGCACCTTCGCTTGAATCGCCGTCTCCATATCTTTTGCGGGCGAGACGTGATCGTTGATCGCGACGATGCGATCCGGATTGTAGAGCACGTCGCCGTACTCGCGCTCGATTTCGAGCGCGCCCTGCGGCGTCGTGATCTCGTGCGCGACGACGCGATCGACAAAGACGAGCGCGTTATCACCCGGCAACGCCTCGACGACGTGCGCGTTCCAGACTTTCTCAAACAGCGACTGGGGCATGCGTTCCCTTCGGTTCTTCGTGTGAAGTGCCGCCGCGCAATCCCGCGCAGCGCAGATGATCGATGCGAATCGCGCG
>JAYTXC010000330.1:0-15615 GCA_043743145.1 Rhodospirillales bacterium | reverse complement strand
CCTTCGTGGAACGACATACGGCGCAGCGCCCACCGCGCCGATCGTTCGTTCATCTCATCAATCTATCAGGAGGCTATGGTTTTCACCATGGTAGTATTTCGGAAGTTCCTCATCGACGATCGTGGGCAAGGCCTCGTCGAGTACGCGCTCATCATCGCCCTCGTCTCGATCGTCGCGATCGCCGGCCTCACGTTGCTCGGTGGGAAGGCAAACAACACGCTCAACAATGCGGCCGGTTCGCTCAGCAATTAAGCCGTTTCGAGCGGACGGATGACACGGTCTCCAGCGGCATCGAAATGCGAAGATGTGAGCCCCTTCTCAATCGCGCGCACGACTCGGCCCCTCGGGCCCGATTCCTCGCGACGGCGACCAAAAGCTCCGATGGTCCGATAAGAACACTCTCGCTCGAATTTTCCAGACGGAGATCCATCGTGACTGCATTTCGGACCCTCATGCTCGACGAGTGCGGTCAGGGACTCGTCGAATATGCTCTCATCCTCGCGCTGATCGCCGTCGTCGCGATCGTCGGCCTTGGGGCCGTTCGGACGAAAACCGACAGCACGCTCAACAACGCTGCCAATAAGATGGTCTAGCTCCTTGTAACAAATGGCCGAAAGATTCCGCTCCCTTTGAGCGGCATCTTTTGAACGTCGCCTGGCGTGCAAGCGCGGGCCGTTCTTTTCGTGGCCATTCAAGGAGCGCAATACCACCGATGTCGACCGAACTCCGAGATTTTCTGATGCTCTCCTACAGCGAGCTCGAATCCCTCAATCTCGCCGCGAAAGAAGATCGTAGCAAACGCCTTCCAGCCGCGCAAATCCAAGCGAAGCGCCTCAAATATTTGACGGATGAGACGCGAATCAAGGCCGTCACCGTCCTCTTTAGCGATCTCGAGGGCCGCCTGCACATGCTCGATTACGACAAGAAGTTCTTGTTGAAATCGTTCGACAACCTCACCTTCGACGGTTCGTCGATCCGCGGATTCACGGCGCAAAAAGAGAGCGATCTCCGGCTCGCGATCGACTGGGCGGCCTTCTATTGGGCCCCGGGCGATATCTTCGGGCCCGGGAAGGTGCTGGTTTTCGGTGACGTCCTCGGCCGCGACGGCAAACCGTTCGCCGGCGACATACGCGGCACGCTCAAGACACTCTCGACCGAAGCGTTCGAGAAAGACGGCTTCACGCTCAACGCCGCAAACGAAATCGAAGGCTTCGTTTTCGCCGGCCTCGATGCCGAACGCCACTTTCACGAGACGGGTAAGTTCGAGTACGTCAACACCGGCGGTTACTATCACTCGCTTCCCGGCGATCCGCTACGCACGTTCATCGACACCGTCGCCGAAGTGCAACGCGCGATGGGCTTCGAAAACGAAAAGGATCACCCCGAGGTCGCACCGTCGCAGTTCGAAATTAACTACACCTATGGTGAAGTCGTCGCGGCTGCCGACACGATCCAACTCTACAAATTGATCTGCCGCCAAGTCGCGACGCGTCTCGGGATGTCGGTCAGCTTCTTACCCAAGCCCGTCGTTGGTGTCAACGGCAACGGTATGCACACGAACGTTTCCGTGATGAAAGACGGCAAGAATATTTTCTGGGATGCCAACGGTGAGGAGCGACTCTCGAAGTTCGGCTGGGATTTCATCGATCGGATCCTCACGCACGGCGACGACATCTGCCTCGCGCTCAACTCCAGCGTGAACGCCTACCGTCGCCTCGATCCGCACTTCGAAGCACCGAATCAAATCAAAGCCTCGGCGATCGATCGTGGTTCGATGATCCGCGTGCCATTCGGCAACGAGCGTAGCGCGCGTGTCGAAGTACGCTCGGTCGCACCCGATGCCAATCCCTACATGGCGCTACTCTCCGTCTTCAAGACAGGGCTGCACGGTACGATTTCGAGCGACCCAAATATCCGTCAGGCCGCGCGTTTTCTTCCCGACAACATTTACGATGCCATCACGCACTTCCGGGAGTCCGCATGGACGACCGAGCTCTTCGGAGCCGATGTCAAAGAGCGCTATGCGGAGCTCAAGCAGGCGAGTGCCGATCGGTGCCCGCGCTTACTCGGCACGTTCGTCAAAGCGCAGGAAGTGCAGTACCATCACGAAGTGTACAATCAGTTTCTCTGGAACATGTTCTAGACTTCGCTCCCGTCCGCGTCGCGGGCGGAGATGTACCAAAGACGAGGCGACCATCGCGGTCGTCTCGTTTTTTTTTGCTCGCGCGCGCGTCGTCCCGGATTTGCGTCGGTCGGCATGACTGACAATGGCGTCCGCATAAGTCGCGGAGATGCTCGCAACGACGTTCGACGCTCTGGTCCGCCGAGATCTCGATTTCCAACTCTTCGCGATGCAGGGTCTGGGTGATCTCGTTTCGCGCGATCGCTATGCCGAGCACGACATCGAAACGTTCGTGTCGATTATCGATACCGCGTACGATCTTGCGGGCGAACGTTTCGCTCCGATCGCATCCGACCTCGATGCCTTCGAGCCGACGTTGCGCGATGGCGTCGTGCACACGCTTCCCGCGCTGAAAGGCGCACTCGATGCATTCGTTGCGGCGGGTTTCATGGCCGTTAGCTTCGATGCCAAACACGGCGGCATGCAGCTTCCGCACCTCATGACCGTCGCGACGCAACTCATTTTTAGCGCGGCCAACGGCCCCGCGGCGGGATATCCGTTTCTCACGCAAGGCGCCGCAAATTTGCTTGCGGTCTTCGCGTCGCCCGAGCAACAAAAAACGTGGCTCGAACCGATGATTGAGGGCCGCTATTTCGGCACGATGGCGCTCACGGAACCGCAGGCCGGCTCCTCACTTGCCGAAGTCGCAACGCTCGCAACACCGCACGCCGACGGCACGTATCGCATCACCGGAAATAAGATGTGGATCTCGGGCTCCGAGCACGAACTCGCCGACAACATCGTCAATCTCGTGCTCGCGCGCCTACCGGGTGCGCCTGCGGGCGTGAAGGGTATCTCGCTCTTCATCGTGCCGAAGTACGCCCTCGATCCGAACGGTGACGCAACCGTTCGAAACGACATCACCGTCGTCGGACTCAATCATAAACTCGGCCAGCGTGGCATCAGCAATTGTGCCCTCTCACTCGGCGATCGCGGCGCGTGCGTCGGCTATCTCGTCGGACAAGAGCACGCGGGTATGCGCCAGATGTTTCACATGATGAACGAGGCGCGCATCGGCATCGGCGCATGGGCGACATGTACCGCGTATGCCGCCTATCGCTACGCGCTCGATTATGCCAAGACGCGACCGCAGGGCCGTCGCACGGGCGCGAAAGATCCGACAGCACCACCCGTTCCCATCATCGAACACGCCGACGTTCGTCGGATGTTGCTCGCACAAAAAGCAATCGTCGAAGGTGGTCTCGCGATCGTGACGTATTGTGCGCGCCTGGTCGATGACGAACACTCGCATCCCGATCCCGCCGAACGCGAAGCGGCGCATCAGGTGCTCGAAGTGCTCACGCCGATCGTGAAAACGTGGCCCTCCGAACACGGTTGCGAGGCAAACTCGCTCGCGATTCAAGTTCTCGGCGGCTACGGCTACTCACCCGAATATCCCGTCGAGCGACTTTTTCGCGACCAGCGCCTCAATCCGATTCACGAAGGCACCACCGGTATTCAAGGACTCGACCTTCTCGGTCGCAAGGTGACACTGGGCGGCGGGATCGGCTTCACGCTGTTGCTCGCGCGCATGCGCGCCGAGATCGCGCACGCGCGCGCGGATGCAAAGCTCGCAAGCGAAGCGGACGCGCTCGCTGCAAGCGTGGATCGCGCGGAAGTCGTCACGGCGATCCTCGTCGGCGCGCAACGCGAACTCGGCACCGAACGCGCGCTCGCGAACGCCACGATCTATCTCGACGCTCTCGGCACGATCGTCATCGCGTGGATGTGGCTCGCACAAGCGCGCGTCGCAGGCGCGCACGCCGAAGCGACGACCGGCGATGCATTTTTCGCGGGAAAAATCACGACGTGTCGTTACTTCTTCCGCTACGAATTACCGAAGACGGCGGCGATGTTCGATCTGCTCGCAATCCTCGACGATTCGACGACGACGCTCGATATCGCCGAACTCTAAACCCGCAGACGCGGGTTTAGTCGCCGCCGTCGCCGCCACTCGTCATCGGGGAGCGCGGCATGCTGCCGGTCGAGATGACGACGATCGCATTCGAACCTTCTCGCACGCGTGTCCCCGCCGAGGGAATTTGTTCGATCACCGAATTGGCGGCGGCATCCGCATATGCGGCCGCGTAGCGCACGTGCAACTTTACCGGCCCGAGCCGCGCGACAGCGGCCGCGAAGCTGGCGCCGATGAGATTAGGAACCGCAAGCATCGGCAATCCGGAGCTCACCGTGAGCGTGACGGTAGAGCCTTCGGGCGACGTCATCCCGGGCCGTGGGTTTTGCTCGACGACGAGGCCTGAACGCGCGCGTTCATCGGCTCGCGATCTCGTCGCGACATGCAACCCACGAGCAACGAGCGACGCGCGTGCCCGATCGACGGATAGACCGCGCACGTCGGCAATCGCGATCGGTTTCGGCCGCGCGACCACGAATGCGAGCACGACGAGAGCGACGAGGCCCAAGCCGATCGCGAGACCGCGTGCAGGAAGCGGCAACCCGCGCGCACGCGATGTCGGCCGCGTCGTCGCTCGGCTCGCAGCATGTCCAGCCCGCAGGACACCTGCGCTTATCGCCGCGACGACGATGTTCGCCAACGCGGCGAGCCGCCCGCGCAAGGCCGACCTTCGCGCGGTCGGCGATGGGCGCGACGAGCCTTCGAGCGTTGCATTGCGGCGAAGGCGATTCGGCGGCACGCCTGCAACCCGGCCAAAGAGCGTTGGTGCGTCCGTCGTATACGTGCCACCTACCGCCGCAGATGGTCCGACGAGTGCCGCGAGTGCGATCGCGACGTCGCTCGCCGATGCAAACCGTTCCCGTGGATCCTTGTGGAGCAAGCGCGCCACGATGCGCGCGAGTCCGGGCGACATGCCGCGTTCCAAATCCGATACCGTTGGCGCAGGTCGCTGCACGTGCGCGAGCGCGATTGCCACAGCGGAATCGCCGGCAAATGGTACGGTGCCGAAGCAACATTCGTAGAGGACGATGCCGAGGCTGTAGAGATCGGAGGCTGGCCCGAGCGCGCGGCCCTGCGCCTGCTCGGGTGAGAAATAATGGACGCTGCCAACGAGCGTTCCGGGCGAATCGATCGTGAGATCGCTCCGACCGAACGCGCGCGCGAGGCCAAAATCCGTGACCTTGAGTATGCCCGATCCATTGATGAGGACGTTCGCCGGTTTGAGGTCGCGATGGACCAGCTCGTGCGCGTGTGCCGCGCAAAGCGCGGCGGCGATCTGCCGTCCGTAACCGATCGCGCGCGTTTCATCCAGCACGCCACCGGTGAGAACGGTCGCAAGGGACGGACCGTCGACGCACTCCATGACGATTGCATGCGTGCTGCCGTCCGACACGATGTCGTAGATCGCGACCACGTGTGCATCGACGATCCGCGCTGCCATCCGCGCCTCGAAATAGAAGCGCTCGACGCTCTCGGCATCGCGACCATACGCCGATTTAAGAATTTTTATCGCGACGGGACGCGCGAGGAGGGTGTCGAGCCCACGCGAGACGGTCCCCATCGCGCCTTCGCCGAGCAACGCGTCGATTCGATACCGCCCGTCGAGTAGGTTCACCGTCTCCGCCATGAGCGAGCCTTTTCCCAAAGCGGACGGCTTTCTCTCCCGCCAGGCGAGATGGGGCATGCCAAAGGGCACCGACGCGTGTCGATGCCCTTCAACCGGACCGTCACACGCTAGCGAATGCTCGCGGCGAAAAACGTCCCATTTTGCGAATAGCCGTACGCCGTGATCGAGCGTGCGATCGTGAGCTGTCCCGAGATCGCGTTATTCGCTTGTGCGCGACTGATATCGACGCGGACCGGTGGCAGGCCCACGAGCGTCACGATACTTCCGTTGATGGAGAGAATCGTACCGCTCACCTGTTGTTGGCCGTAACCGTTCCCATTTTGCGCACCGTTGCAATTGACCACAAACGTGCCGTTTTGATAGCACCCGCTGAGCGAAACATGCTGACCGATTCCCAATTGGGTGCCCGCGGTGTCGACGGCGATCGTGCGGCCGTCGTCGAGACGAATTTGCGCCGTATTTCCATTTACGGAAAGCACGGTGCCACTAATCGTCGCAGAGGATGCGGACCCATGGTGTTTGTGGTGCTTATGATGTTTGTGATGGCCTTCATTCTCTTCGCCATCTCCACGATCGCAACGGCCGCGTTCGTTGCCTGCCGGGTTGATACAATTCTCATCCGAGCGATTGTCCCGAGCGCCGCGGTCGCCATCTTCGCCTGCAATGGCCGCCTGCGCGGCAAATGTGCCAAACGCCGGAGCCCGCGACGCCGGCGGCGTGAGCGACCCGAAAAGCAGTGCGGCCGACGTGACGCCGGTGAATATGGCCGCACTCGCGAGAAGTCGTAATTTCATGTAGAAGCTCCTAGAAAATCGATATGAAAGAGATAAAGACGATCTCCTAACGCGAGCTTTCCCGGAAACGGTGCATCGACGCGCGAATCGTCCATCACACCCATGCAGATCGACGTACCAGCAAGGACAAGCACGCTTGCCGACCGCTAAGGCTCCCGCGCGCTTTTCGCTCGGCATCAACTACTGGCCGCGCCGGAGCGCGATGGCGATGTGGCGCGCGTTCGACGCGGGCGAGATCGCCGAAGATCTCGCACGCATTGCCGGGCTCGGCTTCGATACGGTCCGCTTCTTTTTAACGTGGGAAGATTTTCAGCCGAACGCGCAGACGATCGAACCTGCGATGCTCGCGCATCTCGAGCGCTTCGTCACGCTCGCACACGACGCACATCTCCGCGTGATGCCGACGCTTTTTAGCGGCCATATGAGCGGTGTGAATTGGCTTCCGGCATGGACGCTCGATCCCGCAACTCCGCACGGGCGTTTTCGAACGATCGCGGGCGGCGGTGAAGCGCCATACGGGATCGGCGATTTCTACGCGGGGCCATTACTCGAAGCCCAGGTGCTTTTCGCGCGCGCTGTCGGCGAGCGATTGCGCGAGCATCCGGCGATCGTCGCGTGGGATCTCGGGAACGAGTTCAGCAATCTGCGCGAACCCTCCGATCCCTACGTCGCCGCCACGTGGAGCCGCACGCTCACGAAAGCGCTCCGCGAAACCTCACGTCAGCCCGTCGTTGCGGGAACGCATGGCGAAGATCTCACACGCGATCGCAATCTGCGGTTTGCGACGTTCTGCGAGCCGCACGCATTCGCAACGATGCATGGCTACAGCGTATACAGTGATTTTTCGCGCGATCGCCTCGATCCCGAAGTCGTCCCGTTCCTCGCGTCGCTTGCGGCGGCGTTCTCGTTCAAAGACGTGCTCTTCACCGAGTTCGGAAATCCGACGTGTCCGCCGGGAAAGCTCTCGCCGTTCGAGCGCGTCGCACTTCCGGACGAACCGCCGAATCCCACCGTCTCGCCCGACGATCCGATCTTCGCCACCTACGCATGCTTGCGCGAGAGCGAAAATGCCGCATACTGCACGGCCGTCCTCGACCGATTGCACGCCGATGGCCGCCTCGGTGCGTATTGGTGGTGCTGGGCCGATTACGACGAGCGACTTCGCGGCGAGCCGCCGTTCGATCGCGCCCCACACGAGATGACGTTCGGCATCATCCGCAGCGATGGCACGGAGAAGCCCGTAGCCGCGGCACTCACGGCCTTTGCCGCCGAACGACGCGTCGTCTTGCCCGCCCAAGACCGGCCGACCGTCTCCGATACCTATTACTATCGGACGCTGCCCACGAGCACGAAAACGCTCTACGAAGCCTTCTTGCACACGGTCGACGACCGACGCGCTCGCGCCCGGGCGCCCCAGCCGTAACGGCGGGGAATCCGGGACGCACCGCCGCAAAAGGCTGAAATGGCCGCAAAACGTACGATTCACCCGCCCAAGCCCCGTCTCGACCTCCCATGGTCGCAACTCGCGAAGGCCCAGCAGAACCAGCTCTATACCGCCGCACTCCACGCATTCACGCAAGGCGATGGCCCCAACCCCGGCACGAGCGGGCAATACCACCGCGCGAAAACCGCCGAAGAAACCAAAAACTAACCCGCTCGCCACGCGGTCCTCGTTTTTTTCCCGACCACGTTCGCGGAATGGTTCGGATCTCGAGCATGCGGTTAAACGGCGTCGGTGAGCACTTCGATCGAAAGCGAGCGTCCCGTACCCGTGACGATCGGGCGCGTCGTCAAACGCCTCGGACCGGGGATCGTTTCGGGAGCCTCCGATAACGACCCGACCACGGTCGCAACGCTCGCGATCGTCGGTGCGTCGACGGTATATGGGCTCGCGTGGCTCGTGCTCCTGGTCATTCCCATGCTCGCCGTCGTGCAAGCGATCGCGGCGCGGATCGGCGTCGCGAGCAAACGCGGTCTCGAAGATTGCATCCGGACGCGCTACGGCCGTGGGCTCGCGCTCGCAGCGCTCTTCGCCGTCCTCGCGGTCAACATTATCACGCTCGCAGCCGATCTCGAAGGCGGCGGAGCGGCGCTGCAGATCATCACGGGCATCGACTACCGTTGGTTCGTCGTCCCATTCGCCGGGCTCGCAGCCGCCGCGCTCATCATCGGGAAGAGCGATTCGATTACGAATATCCTCAAGTACCTGACGATCGTCTTTTTCGCCTATATCGTGACCGCGTTTTTCGCGCATCCTGACTGGCTCGCCGTCGTGCGCGGTTCGCTCATCCCGCATTTCGAAAACAATAAAGCGTACATCTCCGGAGCGATCGCGCTCCTGGGTACGACGCTCACGAGTTACGCCTACGTTTGGGAAACGGTCGCGACGAGTGAGAAGCATCAGCCGGTCCGGCGCATCGGCCTCGTGCAAGCGGAGGCCGTCGTCGGTATTGTCTTTGCGGGCATCGTCTTTTGGTTCATCGTCGTCGCGACGGGAGCCACGCTCGGCATCCATCACAAGTCGGTCGAGACCGCGCAAGATGCCGCCGTCGCACTCGTGCCCTTCGCGGGAAAATACGCGAGCTTCGTTTTCGGATTCGGCCTTCTCGCATCGGCGATGATCGCCGTGCCCGTGTTAGCGGGCACGAGTGCGTACGTGATGGCCGAAGCTTTCGGTTGGCGCCGAAGTCTCGACGCGAGCTTCGCGCGCGCCGATCGGTTTTATTGGACGCTCATTGCATCGCTCACGCTCGGAGCGGTGATCGCACTCGTCGGATTCTCGCCGATCAAGCTGCTCTTTTTCAGCGGTATCGCGGGCGGCATCGCGACGCCCTTCACCCTCGGGCTGATGATGCTCGTGGGACGGAGTCGCCGAATCATGGGCGAGCAACGTCTCGGTGGCACGCTCACGTTTGCCGGATGGTGCGTCACGGCCGTCGTCTCGCTCGCGGCGATCATCTATTTGGTTCAGACGGCGCGCGGATCGTAAGCCGGAACGCGAGCGAGCGTCGAGAATGCACGCGACGTGACGCCCTTAGATTTACGAACCCACAAGCCACGGAGCACGCGCGCGACGATGCTCGGGTTCTATCTCATTCCGCGGACGATCGACAAGCTTCGCGCCGAACTTCCCGGCGGCACGATCGATCCGTATCTCAACCACGACGCGGGCTTTAGCGCATTTGTCATCAAGCGGCTCGGCCTCGAGATGGACGCCTTTCGCGACGTGGTCGCGCGCGCGACCGATGAGCGCGAGATCGAAGCGTGGCTCGCCGAACGCGTCGATCGCGCGGCAGCGTCCGCGTTAAATGCAAAGCTCGAGAGCTTCGTCGTCGAGCGGATGTCGCCGGGCGACCAGCTGCTCATTCGCGAGCGGCATCCCGTGATGGCACGTCGCCCGGAGCTCTCGAAAATTCTCGATATTCTCGATGCGGATGATGGGTACGCGGTGCCGGGCGTCGTGTAATCCGCCGTTACCACGTGCGGAGACCCGGCGCGAGGTAGTGAGCCTGCGAGAGATACTCGTGGAGCGGACCCGCGTAGGCAACGACGGCGAGTGCGAGCGCGGCACCCGCCCAGCGGCCGAGACCATCGAAAATCCGCGGCGTCGGCATCGCATCGGAATCGACCATGGCGAATGCGAAGGCGACCGGTTCGATCGCGCGTTCGTCTTGCAACCGCGTGCCTACCGCAACGATGACGAACATCACGATGCTGATGAAGACGACGATGCCGCCGACGGCCGATGCGACCATATGCGGGTGCCATGCCGCAGCCACCGCGGAACCCGCATACGAGACATCCGACGACCGGCGCGGCGAGCCCAGAAGCCCGGCCCAATGCATCGAGAGCGACATCAAACTCATGCCGCCGAAAAAGACATACGTCTGCGCGAGGGCGAGTTTGGGCGCGAAGAGCTTGCGACCGGTAAGCGTCGGAACGAGCTTGTACGCGGCGGCCATAAACGTGAGAGCGACCGGTCCGCCGACCGTGATATGAAAGTGGCCGACGATCCACATCGTATTGTGCACGAGCACGTCCATGCTGTACGACGCGTTGACGATGCCCCCGAAGCCACCGGGGATAAAGAGCAACATCCCGAGTGCCGAGCCGCTAAAGACGGGATCCTTCCACGGGAGCCAGCGCACGATACTCGCGAACCCCCGTTTTCCCGCGCGACGCGCGGCGATCTCGAACGTTGCGAAGAGCGCGAACGCCGTCATGAACGACGGGACGACGACGCCGTACGTCAGCGCCATGTGCAGCCATTTCCACGTCGCACTGATGCCCGGATCGAGGAATTGATGGTGCAGACCCACGGGTGTCGAGAGCAAGAGGAGAAAAATGAACACGAGTCTCGTGAGCGAGTCGCTGAAGACGCGACCGCCAAACGTCGTCGGCACGATCGTGTACCACACGATGTACGCACCCATGATCCAGAAATAGACGAGCGGGTGACCGAAATACCAGAATAAGATGCGTGTGAGCTCGACATCGATACCGGAGGTCCAGCCGAGCGACCATGGGATGAGCAGCGCCATCTCCGCGACGACACCGAGCGTCGCGATCACCCACATGACCATCGTCGTCGCGCCGATGAACGCCGGCAACGGAATCCGCTCACTCGCGTGGCGCCGCTTGAACCAAACGACATTCTCGATGATTTCCGCCGCGATGACCCACGTCCCGAGAACGAGAAACGTCGCGCCGAAATAAAACCATGGCGAAGCTTTGAGCGGAGCGTAAAACGTGTAGAGCACGCTCGCATTGCCACCGAGGATCGACGTCGCGGCCATGATCGTTCCGAGAAGCATGACGGCGTAGCCGAACCAGCCGAGCTTGAGCGAGCGCCCCGGTCGGACGATCGTACGATACGTCGCGAATTGGAAGAGCCCGACGATGAAGAACGTCGTGAAGACGAGCGCGAGCAGAACGCCATGTGCCGTGAGCATGCGATAGTAATCGAATTCCGGCGGCATGACGATGAAATTTGCGCGCGAAAACGTTTGGAGCAGGCCGAAGAGCGAACCGAGCGCGAGGGCGAAGGTCGCGGTATAGATCTGCGCGAGCACGAGCAGATTTTCATTCGCGACCGTATACCGGCCGAGGAATTCAGGATCGCGCTTTTGCGCGGCGCGTGACGGAGGATACGTCGTCATCGGACGTCGATGCTCGCGGCCATCGCCTGATGTCCGCCACCGCAATATTCGTTGCACAGTAAGAGGTAGGTCCCGGCCTTCGCAAACGTGTGCGTGACCGTACTCACCCAACCAGGTGACACCATCGTGTTGACGCCGGTCTCCGGGATACTAAAGCCATGAACCACATCGGTCGCCGTCACGAAGAAGGTCACGCGAGCGCCCGTAGGAATTTTCAAAGTTCGTGGCTCCCATGAGAAAATTCGACCAACGTAGTAGGCCTCGTACACACCGGTTTTAATTTTGCGCAACCCGGGGTGATCGAAGGGTGCCGTCGAGGAAACCTTCGCGGGATCGATGCTCCCGATGTGACTCGGTGGCACGAAGCCTTCCACGAGCGCCGCCGTCGTAATCGTTACGAGAAAGATCGCGAGCATCGCGATCCCGAACGTCAGCCAGATTTTTTCGTACCGGTGAACGTGCACGCTACCACCGTTCCTCGAGCAAGATGAACATCAGAAACCAACCGATGAAGATGAAAACTCCGAGCGCGCCGACGAAGCCCAACGTCGCGGGTAACGGCTCGTCGACGTGGGATTGCGGTTTGGCCATTAAATTTTTGGTGCCGTCCGCTGTTGTTCTTCGCGAAGCACGGTTTTGGCGGATTCGATCTCGCAAAAGTCGGCTTCGATCGAATCGGCAATCGTTGCGAGCAAATTTCGCGCGGTCGATTCCGCGATGCGATGCCCCACGACCGCGTCGAAGGCGACACCGACCGCACCAAGTGGTGGCTCGTAATCGCCGTCGAGCACGAGATCGAACGAGTCGTAATCCTCACTGCTCGCGACGGAAAGCGTCCCGGCGAAGCGCGGATACGGACCCGCGCTTTCGGGCACCCACGTCACGGAATAAGTCGGCAGCATCGCTCCGAGCGCATGGCGTGGAATCAGCGACGCAATCGCGGTGCGTTCGAGTCGAACGCCACCGCGAAGGCCCGGGATCGGGACCTCGGCGCGCAGATGCACGCGCGCGATATCGCCATCGCTATTCCCACGCGCGGCGAAGTACCGTGTGAGATGCCGTGCGGCTTGATTAACGCCGCAATGGACGGTCGTACGTTCTGAAATGTGGCTCATCGCATGGTCGACCGTAACACGTCTGTGCGAAGATTACGCGAATAGACTTACTCTTGGTCGATGGCTTAAAGCGCCAGCGCCCTCATACGTCGCATGGAGTGTACGATGGAAGCTAGCACAAGGAACGGCGCGGTATCGCACATCGACCCAAACGATCATCCGTTGGTCCACGATCTCAATCGCGAACATCTCGACGCGCTTTCGCCGGTCGAGCGGCTCTGTAAGAAAATCTCGGAATCGACCGGTTCCCCAGTCGCCCTGGGCCTCGCAATCGCCGTGCAGTGCATTTGGATTCCGGTCGGCATCCTGACGAAGCTCGATCCGTATCCCTTCGCGTTCTTACTCACGTGTTCGAACGTGATCCAACTCGTGCTCATCTTCGTGCTCGCCGTCGGCCAGCGCCAGATCAGCTCGCATGCAGAACTTCGTGCCGAGCACGATCACGATTCGATCTCTCGCCTCCTCCATCATCAGGAGCTCCAAGAACAATTGCTGCTCGCACTCGCGGCGAAAACGCAAGTCGACATCGGCGATATGGCCGATGCCGTGCGTCAACTCAGCGGAACTTTCGCGCGCGAAACCTGAGAAACGTTACTTCAAATAGCGATCGGCCCAATCGATCCAGAGTCGATCGCGTTCCATGCGACGCACGATATCCGATGGATTGTGGCCGTCGACAGGAATACCGATGAAACGGACATCTTTGCCGTTGTCTTTGAGCAGATGGTACATCCGATACGATTGCGTAATCGGCACGCGATAGTCGCCGATATCGCTCACGATGAGCACCGGGCAACTCGTCTGCGCGGCATCGGTGATCGCCGATTGCGCGCGATAATCGTCGATATTGTTGCCGACGTGCGGCGACCCGTGAAAACGCGACGCGCGTCGAACGTTGCCATCGCCGAGATCGTACTGATCGACCGCGTCGTTGACCGCGGCGCCGCTGAGCGCGGCTTGCCACACGTGATAGTGGCCCATGAGCCACGAGGTCATGAGACCGCCATAACTCCATCCGCTTACGACGATCTTCTTGGCATCGACATTGCCCGTCGCCTCGAGGGCGGCGAGCGCCGCCATCGCATCGCGTCCGGGTCCGGCCGCCGCATCCATGTAGATCGCGCGTTGGTAAGCGTTACCCAAGTTATCGCTGCCGCGATAGTTCGGTTGTAAAACGAGGTAGCCGTGCGATGCGAGGAGCTGTGCGAGCGAGCCGAAGGCGACGCCGGATGCGGCGGTCGGACCGCCGTGCGGAAGCATCACCAGCGGATACGTCTTGTCGCGTGCGAAGCCGAGCGGATACGTCACGGCGGCATCTTCGGTAAAACCGTCGGGGCCGGTGTAGACGAGTTCGGTCGTTGTCGCCAGATCGAGTGACGCAATTGCATCGTTGACGTGCGTGAGCCGACGCGGCTTCTCGCCGATCGAGCGCTGATACCAGAGTTCCGACGGATGCTTGGGCTCGCTCCCCACGTATGCGATCGCGCCCGTACGCGCGACGGCCGCATCGAGCCAGAACGGCTCGCTTGGATCGACGTCTCCCGTCTCGACGCGTGTCGACGTGCCGTCGTCGCGAAGAATCCACATGCCGTTACGTGCCGCGATGTGCCCACCGACGAGGAGGCGATGTGCGTCGATCCAGATCTTGCGGACGATATTTCGATCGAGCGCTTTCGAGATATCGACGCTCGCCGCCGGCGCGCCCTTCGCGTCGACGAGCATCACATCGTCTTCGTTATTCGGATCGCCCGCTTGCGACTCAGAATATGCGATACGCGTCCCGTCGGGAGAGAAGACGGGGAAACCGGGCGCCGCGTCTCCATGATAGGACACCCGTTTCGTAATCGCACCCGATGCCACGTCGATCACGTCGACGACACTTTGGCCGCGGTCGCCCGAGTGTGTCGTCGGCACCTCAACGAAGGCGATACGTTTGCCATCGGGTGACCACGAAATCGGCGAGGGTGGCGCCGATGGCGGCAACGCCGTCGGCAGACTCCACGCACCGTCGGTCAAGCGACGCGCGTCCCCTCCGATCTTCACGAGCCAGAGGTGCGACGGCGGATCGACTTTGCGCACGAGATAATCGTCGTTGCCAATTTCGAAGAAATCGCGATGATCCGTCTTCGCGCGTTCGGGTGCGTTCATCGTTACGAAAGCGAGTGCCGCGCCATCGGGACGCCAGGCAAACTGTTGCACGCCGTCGGCGGTGTGCGTCGCGGCCGTCGCGGCACCGCCCGTCGCGTCCACGACGAAAACCTGACGCTTCATCTTGTCGTCGTTCGCGAGATAGGCGACGCGTGCGCCGTCGGGCGACCACATCGGATCGCCCATCCCTTCGGCTGCGGCCACGAGTTCGCTCGCGTTCCCGGTCGCAACGTCGATCGCACGAATCGACGAACGCGAAACATCGGCGATGACATCCTGATGCGTTTCCACGTACGCGATACGGTCGCCGCGGGGTGAGAACGAGGGTGAGCCAAGCGTAACGATTGCGGCCTCGTCATCGAGAAGCATCGGCCGTGCAAAGACCATCTGCGGGAGCGCGACGATGGCAAGCGCGGTCGCAACCGTGCGAAACGGACGTGGAAAAACGGTCATCTCGTAGCATTTGCTCGGAGGGCTTGCGACTCATTGTGCGATGAGCACGCGTAACCGCATGCGTCTTCACGAGATCTTCTTAACCACGGCCTCGCATCGTGCGATACTCGAGCGATGGATTGGCACTATCCGCAAGCCCCGGGCGAAGCGCCGCTCAAAGCATCGATCGTGGTATTTTGCCCGCGCTCCGAAGTCATCACGTGGGCGCTTCGCTATTTCGAC
>JAYTXC010000329.1:0-3204 GCA_043743145.1 Rhodospirillales bacterium | reverse complement strand
CTCTTCGCTGTAGCCGACGATGCCTTTGAGATCGCCGCTCGTCGAAGCCCCACGCAAGATCGCGTTGAGTTCGTCCTTGGTCGTCGCTTTCTTCACGATGGCGACGAGATAGATCATCGAGACGACCGGCGTCGGCACGCGTAAAGCGAAGCCGTCGAAGGTGCCTTCGATCTCGGGCATCGTGAGGTAGAGCGCTTTCGCGGCGCCCGTCGAGGTCGGCACGATATTGGTCGCGGCGTTGCGCGCGCGACGGAGATCCTTGTGCGGCGCGTCGAGGATATTTTGGTCGTTGGTATAGGAGTGAATCGTATTCATGAAGCCCTTCACCCACCCGAGTTGGTCGACGATGGGCTTGAGGGCGGTCGCGAGACAATTCGTCGTGCACGAAGCGTTCGAGATGATGTGGTGTTTCGCGGGATCGTAGGCGTGATGGTTCACACCGAGGACCAGCGTGATGTCCTCGCCCTTTGCCGGCGCGGAGATGATGACTTTCCGCGCGCCGCCACCATCGATGTGGGCGCGGGCTTTCACGGCATCGGTGAAGAGGCCGGTCGATTCGATCACGACATCGACACCCTGGGCCTTCCACGGAATTTTGCCCGGATCGCGCTCGGCAAAGACCTTGATCGCTTTGCCGTTGATCGCAATACCGTCGGCCGTCGCTTTGACGTCGCCATCGAACGTGCCGTAATTCGAATCGTATTTGAAGAGGTGCGCGCATTCGGCCGGGCTCGTGAGATCGTTAATCGCGGCGATTTCGACGCCCGGGTGACGCTCGAGGAGAGCCTTGGTGAAATTACGGCCGATGCGGCCGAACCCGTTGATCCCGATACGCAAGAACGTCTCCTCCGAAATGATGAAAAGCACGACCACTTTTGGGCGGCGGCGGAGCAACTCGTTACCCGACGCTCAGCCAGGAGCCCTTTTTTAGATCGGTTTCGGAAGCTCTCGCGCGATGCGAAGAAGGGCCGCGATACGCCCGTTGATCGTCGATTTTTTCGCGGGGGGTACGCAACGGCGTCCGAGTTCGGCGAGCGTTTCGGTCGGATAGGTGAGTCGCAATTCGGCGGCTTCGCGAAGTGGTTTCGAGAGGCGACGTAACCCGTAGGCCTCGACGACGTGCGCGATCGCCTCGCGTTGAGCGGCAGCCGCGCTCATCGCACGATCGACGTTGGCGGCTTCGGTATTGACGAGGCGGTGGATGCGATTCTTCGTTTCTTTTAGCGCGCGAATGTCTTCGAGCTGGAGGACGGCGCGCGACGCGCCGATGACGGCGAGGACCTGCGTGATCGCGTCGATGTCTTTGAAATAGACGATGCGCTTGCCCTTACGCGGCGCGATCTTCGGATCGAGGCCTTCGGTGCGCAAGAGCGCGATGAGGCGATCCGTGCGGTCGGCGCTCGGCGGCACGAATTCGACATGATAGCCACGCGCGGGCGACGCGAGCGAAGCGCAGGCGAGGAATGCGCCGCGCAATTCCATGCGTCGATCGCAACGATGCTTCGGTAGCGGCTGGGGCGATGGCGGGCGCGCTGACTCCACGCCGGTCTCCGTTTCGACGTCGGTGACGCGGTACGGCGATGGTGGCGTGGTGTCGATTTCGTATGTCGGAATGCGGACGAGGCGCTTCCCCGGTACCTTACGAATCTCGCGCGCTTTGCGATCGTCCATCAGCGACCACGCGAGACGCGCGAGTGCGGAACGTTGCGTACGAAAGACGTTGGAGCCCTCGGCGCTTCCGAAACGCAGCAATCCATCGAGCAGCGCCGCGCGGCAATGCGCTTGCGTCACGACTTCGCGCGCGAGCGCGTCTTTCGCATCACCGGAGAGCGTCGAAGTACCGCTCACGTTGCGCTCGTGCTAACCGAGCCAATCGACGGGCTCGTCTTTGCGTTCGCCGAGAATCTCGTACATGGGAATATCTTTGAGCGCAGGCGTCACTTTGAGCGGTACGTGGAGGATTTTCACGGTGAGAAACTTGCGCGAATAGTGCAACTCGATCACGTCGCCGACTTTGACGTCGTAGCCGGGTTTGAGCGGTCGACCACCGATCGAGATGCGCCCATTGACGAGCGCTTCGTGCGCCTCACTGCGGCGCTTCGCGAGGCGCGAGACTTTAAGGTACTTATCGATTCTCATTGGGGTCTCGGTGTTACGATCGACAGCTCTGGAAACGTTCGAAGGAAGAACCCGCGATCGCGGGTTACGAATGAGGTTCCCATAACCGCGTGCGTGCCGATGAAAGCCGTCATGCCCCGATGTCGCCGCGCATTTCGCGAAAAAACGCATCGCGTTCGGCTTGGGTCGGTGCTGGACGGCCGTCACGTCGTAGGTAGCCGTTCCAGGGTTGAACGCGCTCGGCGAAGCTCGGCGGGACGACCATCGCCACGCCAGACTGGGTCCGAACTCGTGCGACAGGCAAATTTTCCTTATCCATCGTTTCTAACTCTATCTCGGGATCGACGCCTCGTACAAGCCGTCGTCTCGAAGCGTCAGCGTCCTTTCGGTAGGACACACGTCCCGCGCGCGCGGCACACGGCGACCGGTCCCGCGAGCACGTCAGCGGCGCTGGGCGAGCGATCGGGACGCGCGGCGATAACGATCCATGCTTCGAAAGCCATCTCGCGTGACCGCGTCCCACGGCGGATGATCCGGCCGACCGCCTCGATGTAATCGCCCGCGTGAACAGGCGCGAGAAATTCGACCGACGAGTAGCTCGCGAAGAGCCCCTCGTCACCGGATTCGCGAATACACAATTCCGTTGCGAGATCACCGAAGAGCGCGAGCATCCGCGCGCCATCGACGAGATCGCCGCCATAATGTGCGTCGTGCGCGGACATCCGCACGCGGAGATTTGCGGTCGGCATGTCGCTCGGATCGAGCGGAGCGGGGCGCATCCCGCCAAACGTCCCGTCTCTCACGCAGCCTGCGTCTTCGCAAGTTGCCATAGCTCTTCGAGTTCGTCGAGTGAGTAATCGCCGAGTTTGCGGCCCTCGTTCTCCGCGCGGCGTTCCATGAAGCTAAAGCGCCGATAGAATTTGGCGTTGGCATCGCGCATCGCGCCTTCGGCGTCCACGCCGAGCGCGCGAGCTAAATTGACCACCGTGAAGATCACGTCGCCAAGTTCTTCGCGGATCGCGCGTGGATCGTTTTCGCGACGCGCTTCTTCGAGTTCGGCGACTTCCTCAACGAGCTTGGCGCGAA
>JAYTXC010000328.1:0-2575 GCA_043743145.1 Rhodospirillales bacterium | reverse complement strand
GATGCCCAGACGTGGGCCGCATTGAAAGCGAATTTTCACACGCAAGGGTCGTTTCCGAGCGATCATGCCGCGCTCGCAGCGATTGCCACGGTCGCCGCGTTCTCGCTCGATTACCGCGCGGGTTGGTTTTTCGTCGTGCTGAGTCTCTGCGCTGGGATCGATCGCATCGCCGCGGGGTTCCATTGGCCGAGCGACATCGTCGGAGGCCTGCTCCTCGGAACGGTCGTCGGCTCGCTCGCCCTGGTGGCGGAACGGTGGCTCGATCGGCCGCTCCGCTGTTGCGTTGGGCTCTTCGCCGCGTATCCAGCACCTGCGGCGGTGGTGTCGGTTTTGTTCCTCGCCGAATTCAGCATCGGCTTCGTTCGCATACAAAATCTCTGGCAACGGCTCGGCTGCGGGCGGCTCTTTCATTAACGCTTCACAGGGGGGCGTGGGTGGCACGACGTAACGCACGCACTTTCCCCATCGCCCCCGGGGGCAACCTCACTGTTTAGCTTTATCGTCCGTCGCTCGCTTCAAGCCATCCCGCTGCTTTTGCTGATCTCCGTCATCCTGTACTGGATCCTCAGCAACGCTCCCGGTGGCCCGCTGGCGCCGTATTTGCAAAATCCGCACATCACCGCCGCCGACATCGCCCGACTCAAACACAATTTCGGGTTGGATCAACCGCTGCCCGTGCGCTACATTCGGTGGCTCGGAATGGTGTTGCAGGGCGATCTGGGGTATTCCAACTCGAATAGTGAGAGCGTCGCCACGGCGATCGTCGAGCGTATCCCGGCGACGCTGTTGCTCACCGGCACCTCGCTCGTGCTCTCGCTCGTTATCGGTGTTTCGATCGGCATTTTCGCCGCAATCAAGCCATATTCGACGGTCGATTACATCGTGACGACGCTCGCATTTTTCGGTCAATCGATGCCGGTCTTCTGGTTTGCGCTGATGTTGCAACTCGCGTTCGCGGTCGGCGGCATCACGGCGTTCGGCTATCACTTTGCGTTGCCATCAGCGGGCATCTCCGCAAGCGATGACTTCGACATCGGCGACCGCCTCGCTCATCTCGTGTTGCCAACGGTCGTGTTGAGTTTCCTCAATATTGCGGTTTGGAGTCGCTTTACACGGAGCTCGATGCTCGAAGTCGTGAAGACGGATTACATGCGCACGGCCGCGGCAAAGGGGCTCGATCGTTCGAAGATCATCTTGCACCACGGTCTCAAGAACGCGCTCATTCCCGTCGTGACGATCATCGCGCTCGGCCTGCCCGACCTCTTTTCTGGTGCGGTCGTGACGGAGACGATCTTCGCGTGGCCGGGCATGGGTCGTTTGTTTTTTAGCGCGCTCGGACAGTTCGATTTCTCGTTGCTCATGGGCTATCTCGTGATCGTATCGTTCCTCGTCGTGTTCTTCAATCTGGTCGCCGACGTCGCGTACGCCTACCTCGATCCGCGCGTGAAATACGACTAGGAGAAGATCATGGCCATCACGCTTTCTCCCGGTGCGATCACCGCTGCCTCAGCCGACGACGATTTCGTTCTCGAGCGCCGCGGCGTTTGGAAACGCTTTCGCAAACACAAACTCGCGCTCGTCGGTGCGTTCGTTCTTCTCGCGGTAACGATCATCGCGACGTTCGCGAAATTTCTCGCACCGGCCGATCCCAATTTCATCGATCAAGTCAACTGGTCGGGCTATCCGCTCGCGCCGGGCGTTGCGGGCCACATCTTGGGCACGGATGAAAACGGTCGCGACCTGCTTTCGCGACTGATGTACGGCGCCCAAATCTCGCTGATGATCGCGTTCTTCACCGTCTTCCTGCAGCTCACGATTGGTACCGTGATCGGTGCGTTCGCTGGCTACTACGGGGGGCTCGTCGATTACATCCTAATGCGTATCACGGACGTTTTTCTCTCGATTCCTTTACTCCCGTTGCTCCTGGTACTCACGGCGATCGTGGCGGCGTCCTCGAATAAGGCTTCGCTCGGGCTTGGGGTCATCGTCGTGATCATCGGGGGACTCTCGTGGCCGGGCGTCGCGCGGCTCGTGCGCGCTTCGTTCTTGAGTCTTCGTGAAAAAGAATTCTGCGAGGCCGCGCGCGCGATCGGCAATCCCGACGTCCGGATCATTTTCCGGCACCTCTTGCCCAACGCGATCGCGCCGATCATCGTCCAGGGTACGCTCTCGGTTGCGACGGTCATCATCGTCGAATCGACGCTCTCGTTTCTGGGCTTTGGCATTCAGCCGCCGACGGCGTCGTGGGGCAACATGCTCGCCAACGCCGAGTCCAATATGGCGATCGCGCCGTGGGTCGCGATTTTCCCCGGACTCTGCATCCTCGTCACCGTGCTTGCGATCAATTATCTTGGGGACGGCCTGCGGGATGCGATCGACCCGAACATGAAGTGACGGCGAGCCCCGCACCATTGGGGCTTGCCTTTCCGACGTCGAGTCGGTATTATTCTCCGGATGTCGCCTCACAGCAACATCGTCTCCCTCTCGTGCGCAAGTGGCGGAATTGGTAGACGCACTAGCTTGAGGGGCTAGCGCTCGCAAGGGCGTGCTGGTTCGAGTCCAGTCTCGCGCACCA
>JAYTXC010000327.1:0-8697 GCA_043743145.1 Rhodospirillales bacterium | reverse complement strand
TGCCGCGCCGTTCGCGCCCGTGGTTACGGGAACGCGCGCGACTGCGGGTGCCGGCAACGCATCGACGACGAGCTTCCCCTTCGCTTTCGTCGCAACGCGAAGCGGCACGATTTCATGCGCGAGGGCGCCGTCGCGTTGCGATGCGGCCGCACGTTGGTGCGAGATCGCCGCAAATTCATCTTGCACGTCGCGCGTAATGCCGAGATCCGCATTCACGCGCGTCTGCGACTGCGCCATCGTCAAGCCCGAAAACGGATCGACGAGCGCGTCGTAATTCATCAGATCGACGAGCGCCCCATCGCCAAAACGATAGCCAAAACGTGCGTTGAGCATCGCATAGGGCCCGTTGGACATCGACTCCATACCGCCCGCGACGGCAACCTTCTTCTCATCGGCATTGATCAGTCGCGCCGCCTGCGCAACGGCAACGAGCCCCGACGCACATACTTTATTGATCGTCTCAAACGTCGTCGTCTTCGCAAGCCCCGCCTTAAACATCGCCTGCCGCGCCGGAGCCTGTCCGACCCCCGCCTGCACGACATTGCCCATAATGACATGCTCGATCTCCGAAGGATCGATCTTCGACCGCTCCACCGCCGCCCGAATCGCCTCGCCCCCAAGCGTGGTCGCCGAAAGCGACGAAAGCGCGCCCCCAAGCTTCCCAAACGGCGTCCGAGCAGTACTGATGACGACGGTCTTACTTTTCATAATCCGAGACATTCGAACAACACCGCCCCGGCCCTAGACCCTCCCAAAAAGACATCACCCGGGTGGGACGCGACGTGGTCTCCCAAAACGCTAACCGGCGGAACCGCCCAATCAAAACGAGCTGCGCGTTTTGGGGGACCATGTCGCGTCCCATCCGCCAAGCGCTCCGGCCAAGGTCGTTCTTACGCCGGCCCCACCCGCGTTTTCGTACAAACGATCCGATCGTTCGTCTCACACGCCTCACACTCAAACTGAATCGTCACGTGATCGATGTCGAATTCGTCGTGCACGCGCATCTCGAGTTCGCGCAAAATCACCGAAGCTTCGCTGATGCGCGCATCCGCGAGCAGGACGTGTGCTGTGAGGACGTGCGAACCGCTCCCGATCGTCCAGACGTGGAGATCGTGCACGTCGACCACGCCCGGGAGCGCGCGCATGCGATCGCGGACCGCCGGAATACGTGCGTGGGCAGGCGCGCTTTCGAGCAGCACGTCGGCTGCTTCGCGAACGATGCGCACGACGCCAACCGCAACGATCGCCGCGACTACGAGCGAGAGCGCCGGATCGATCCACACCGCGTGCCAGCGTAAGACGACGAGCCCGCCGATTGCGACCGCGATCGCACCGACCGCGTCGCTCGCAACGTGAAAGAGCGCCGCTTTCACGTTGAGATCTTCGCGCGCACCCGCGACGAGCGAAAGCCCGATGCCGAGGTTGACGAGAAAGCCGATCGCCGCAACCGACGCCATGATGCCGCCTTGCGGAACGTCGGGCGTGGCGAAGCGCCGAACCGCTTCGATCACGATGACGAGCGTGATGCCGAAGAGCAGACCACCGTTGCCGAGCGCCGCGAGTATCTCGAAGCGCGCGTAGCCGAAGCTTCGGTGTTCGGTCGCAGGACGTCGCGACTGAAGTTGAGCGGCGACGGCGATCGCGAGGGCGACCGCATCCATGAACACGTGTGCGGCATCGGCGAGCAGCGCGATGCTGTGCGCGACGATACCGCCGCCGAGTTCGAGCGCTGCGATCGCGAGCGTGAGCGCGAGTGCCGTTTTGAGCGGCGCATGTGCGCCGCTACCGTGCGCGTGACCGACATGTGCGTGGCCGTGCGCGTGTGCGTGTGCGTGTGCCACGTCAGTCGGCGCGACGCGCTTTGACCGCGAGCATCGCGAGCATCGCGCCGAACGTAACGAACGTTCGCGATTCCGCAGAAGCGATCACGCCGGCATCGTAGGTGCCGCTTTGCGGATCCGACGGCGATGTGCGCGGGACGAGTCGTGGAACGCGTGCGACGTAGTCATCGAATGCATCGCCGAACGTCTCGCGCAGATAGGCTTCTTCGAGCGGGACGATCGCGGCATAGACGCCGAGCATCGTGCCGAGTCCGAGCAAGGTCAAAAGTGCGCGCCGGGCGGGCGGGAGACCACCCGTGTAGGCAAGCGAGAAACCGAGTGCGGTAATGAAGTTGCCGACGTAGAGGGGGTTGCGCACATACGCGTACGGACCGGCCGTCGTGAGTGCGGGTGCCGTGACGTGATCGGCGCGCGTGGTCACGCCTGAATACCCGACGGCCCAGCAGCGAAGAGCCTCGCCCACAAGTGCAATCGGCACACCGACCCCGATCGACGCCGGGCTCGGCTTGCCGAGCGCAGTAAGTGCGATCGCCGGGAGGGCGAGGAGCGTGCCGCGATTTTTAAAAAACGCGTCGCGCCACGAGGGAGACCGGTCACGTGCCATGATGCGAGCCGTTCACATTCCCGGAGACATATCCGCCCAAATCGAGCGAAACGTAGCGGTACCCCGCCGCCCGCACGCCCGCGACGATCGCTTCCCGGACACCGGGCGAAGCGAGCGTTTCGATATCCGCGATCGGCACCTCGATCCGTGCGACGTCACCATGATGGCGCACGCGACAGCTCGCGATCCCGGCGGCGTGCACGGCGGTTTCCGCCGCCTCGACTTGATGTAAGAGGTCGAGCGTAATCGGCGTGCCGTACGGAAACCGCGACGACAAACACGCGAGTGCGGGCTTCTCCCACACGTCGAGGCCGCGCTCGCGTGCGAGTGCGCGCACATCGGCCTTCGTGAAACCGCACTCGGCGAGCGGGCTGCGAACGCCATGCTCCGCCGCAGCTTTGCGCCCCGGACGAAAGTCGCTCGCATCGTCGAGGTTGAAGCCATCGACGACGACCTTGGCGCCGCGTTCGCGCGCAATTTCTACGAGCTTCCCGTAGAGTTCGTCCTTGCAGTAATAGCAGCGGTTCGCGGGATTCGCAAGATACTCCGGATTGGCGATTTCGTGCGTCTCGACGATCGCGTGCGCGGAACCGAGCGCACCCGCGAAAGCGACGGCGCCATCGAGTTCACTCGTGGCGAGACTTGCCGATTTTCCCGTCACGCCGTGCGCGCGCGGCCCGAGTTCTTCGGTCGCGATCGCAAGGACGAGCGCGGAATCCACGCCGCCGGAAAACGCGACGACGACGCTCGCAAACGAGCGGAGCAGGTCGCGCAAACGCGATTCTTTTTCGACGAGCGTGTCGCCAAGCACAACGATCATAGCGGCGGTAGCAACTCCTGGAGACGGGCCGCGATCTCGGCGATCGGTCGCGCGTGGTTTCGCGCGATACGCACGACGTCGTCGTACTCGATCGTGCGGCGGACGTGACCGTCGACGCGCGCCGTCTTCACACGCACGGACCCATACGGTGTCTCGATCGTTTCGATGGTTCGTGGGAGCGTGTAGCGTCGCTCCTGGCGCACGCGCACGCCGAGTGTCGAGGTCTCCGCGAGCATGGCGCGAGCGACCGCGCCCTCCGCCTCGAGCGGCGCGACGGCGCCGAAGAGCACCGCGGGACGAAGTTTTTTCATCGTCACGGGCGCGAGCCAAATATCGTAAGCGCCCGCCGCGAGGACGCGTTCGATCGCGAGTTCGAAATGTTGCGGCGACATGTCGTCGATCGTCGCTTCACAAATCGCCACGGTATCGAGCACGCATCCATGGTCGTTCGCACGCGGTTCGTCGCGGGTCAGCGTTCCGATCGAAACACGGAGCACGTTCGGGACGGGGAAATCGGCACTGCCCGCACCGTAACCGATCGCTTCGACGATCATCGGCGGTCGGACGCCGAAGCGCTCGACGAGCGTCGCGAGAATCGCCGCGGCCGTCGTCGTGACGGTCTCGCCGTCGAACCCGGCGTCGTAGCACGGGGCGCCGCGCAAGAGATCGGCCGTTGCCGGTGGCGGGTTGGGATAGCGGCCGTGGATCATCGCGATCTCGCCACGCCCGACTGGCAGCGCCGAACAATAGACGGCCTCGACACCGAGAAGATCGAGCGCGATACACGCGCTCGCAACGTCGAGAATCGCGTCCACGGCGCCGACTTCGTGGAAGTGAATCTGCGCGACCGTCGTGCCATGCACGCGTGCTTCGGATGCGCCGAGTCGTTCGTAGATGCTGCGCGACCGCGCCTTCTGATGGCTCGTAAGACCGCTCGCATCGACGAGCGCGAGAACGTCGTCGAGATGACGACCGTGACCCGTTGCGCCATCGTGTTCGATCGCGAAATCGACGTGCGTCGCAGCGATATTTCGCTTCGTGGTTCGCGTGCGTTCGAGCGTCCACGGACCGACCGGAATCGTCCGCAACGCAGCCTCGATCGCGGACGCTTCGACGCCCGCATCGAGCAACGCGCCCAAAATCATATTTCCGCTCGCACCGCCGATCGTCTCGAAATACGCGACCTTCACGCGGAGGCGAGCGCCTCGCGCGCGGCTGCATAGACGTCGCGTAGCGATGCTGCAAGCGTCATCGCGGGTTCCCAGCCCGTCGCCGCGCGAAGCTTTGCATTATCTCCGTACACGAGGGGAACGTCGACCGCGCGAACGAGTGCGGGATCTTCGCGAATTTCGACGCCGACGCGCGCGGCCATGACGAGCTGGCGGAGCACCTCTTGAATTTTCGTGGGGACGCCGCTACAGACGTTATAGATTTCGCCGGGCGTGCCGCGTTCTGCGAGATCCGCATACGCGCGAACGACATCGCGTACGTCGAGAAAATCGCGTGATGGCGTCAGATTGCCGACCGGAAATAACGCTCCCGCACCCTCGGCGATCTCGGCGAGCCGTTTTGCAAACGACGCGACGACGAACCGGTCGCTTTGCCCCGGACCGATATGATTGAACGCTCGCGTGACGATCGCTTCGAATGCATACGTCCGCGCCGACGCGAGCACGATCGCCTCGCCCGCGACTTTACTCGCAGCGTATGGTGTTGCGGGTGCGGTCGGTTGCGACTCACGTATCGGCAAATCTGCGGCAATCTGCGACCCATACACTTCGGAGGAACTTACGAAAACGAACCGCGGCCGATTCGATGCCGGAACGGCGCGGACCGATTCGATCAAACGTGCCGTACCCATGACGTTGGTTTCATAGGTTCCCACCGGATCGCTCGTCGCTTGCGGAACGAACGCTTGCGCGGCGAGATGAAAGATGACCGTCGGCCGAACGCGCTCCAAAGCAAGCGTCATGTCTGCGACGTCATTGAGATCGAGAGCGATATCGATCTCGCCGCCGTGCGTCGATTGTCCGGCCGAGATGACCTCGGCGCCACGCGACCGCAATTCGCGGCAGAGATAGCGACCGACGAATCCGTTGCCGCCGGTGACGAGTGCGCGCATGCTAGACGCTAGCGAGTGGTCGGAGGCGTGCGAGATCGGCTCGCACCATACGTTCGATAAGTTGTTCGAAGGTCGTCTCCGGTTTCCAATTTAAGATACGCGCCGCTTTCGACGGGTCGCCGATCAACAGATCGACTTCCGCCGGACGCATGAAGCGCGCATCTTCCGTGACGTATTCCTCGTAGTTGAGATCGACGGCCGCGAACGCGAGGCGGCAGAACTCGCGGACGGAATTGGTCCGACCGGTCGCGATTACATAGTCTTCGGGACCCGACTGTTGCAACATCAACCACATCGCGCGGACGTAATCCCCGGCAAACCCCCAATCGCGTTTTGCATCGAGGTTCCCTAAGGGAAGGTGCGTCTGCATTCCCAAGGCGATGCGCGCGACGCCATCGGTAATCTTGCGCGTGACGAACTCTTTTCCGCGTCGTTCCGATTCGTGATTGAAGAGAATCCCACTCACGGCGAACATATCATACGATTCGCGGTAGTTTACGGTGATCCAATGGCCGTACACTTTCGCAACGCCATACGGACTGCGCGGATAGAACGGCGTTTCTTCGCGCTGCGGCGTCTCCTGGACTTTGCCGAACATTTCCGAACTCGAAGCCTGATAGAATTTAATCTTCGTATCGACTTGGCGGATCGCATCGAGGACACGCGTGACCCCGAGTGCCGTAAATTCACCCGTGAGGACGGGCTGCGCCCACGACGTCGGCACGAACGATTGCGCCGCGAGGTTATACACCTCGGATGGCCGGACGTCGTCGATCAGTTTGGTCATCGAGCTTTGATCGAGCAGGTCGCCCGAAACGATCTCGATTCGATCGACCAGGTGTTCGATTCGCTCGTGGACCTCCGTACTCGTCCGTCGCGTCATACCGACGACGCGATACCCCTCTGCTAAGAGAAGCTCCGCGAGATAGGATCCGTCCTGTCCCGTGATGCCAGTAATCAGAGCGGTCTTCCGAGTCAACACGAACGCCTTTCGAAGGTGGATCGGGGCATTCTTTGACGCGGAGTCGCGTGCGGGCCTCCGCACGTGTAACATTTCGGCATGCCGCCGTGTCTAAAGGCGCGCAGTGACCTACGATTATCTCGTCGTCGGGGCCGGGTTTGCGGGAAGTACCGTAGCCGAGCGCCTGGCCACGCAATGCGACGCGCGCGTGCTCGTCGTCGACAGCCGCAGCCACGTTGCCGGCAACGCGTTCGATCCGCTCGACGAACACGGGATCCGCGTCCACCGCTACGGTCCGCATATCTTTCATACGTCGAGCGAGCGCGTCGTTTCGTATCTCTCGAAATTCACGGCATGGCGGCCCTACGAGCACCACGTCCTCGCTCGTGTCGGCGATCGCGACGTTCCGATGCCGATCTGCGCACAAACGATCGCCGCACTCTACGGGCTCGATCTCGACGAGCAGCAGATGGGCGCCTTCTTCGAACGTGCCCGCGAACGCGTTCCGCTCGTTCGTAATTCCGAAGACGCGATCGTCTCGCGTGTGGGACGCGATCTCTACACCACGCTCTTCGCGACCTATACGCGCAAGCAATGGGGCATCGATGCTCGCGATCTCGATGCGAGCGTCTGCGGTCGTATTCCGGTGCGGACCTCGCGCGACGATCGGTATTTCTCCGACACGTTTCAAGCGATGCCACTCGATGGTTTCGAGGCGATGTTCGCGCGGATGCTCGACCACCCGAATATCGATCTCGTGCTCGGAACGAGCTTCGAAGAGATCGCCGACCGCGTTCGATTCGACCGTCTCGTCTACACGGGACCGATCGACGCCTACTTCGATCACGCATTCGGCCGCCTCCCATATCGATCGCTCGAATTTGCTTTCGAAACCTTCGATCGCGAGCGCTTTCAGGATGCGGCCGTCGTCAATTATCCCGGCAACGAGCCCTTCACGCGCATCACCGAATTCAAAACCCTCACGGGGCAACTCCATCCGAAGACGACGATCGCTCGCGAATTCCCGACGGCCACCGGCGACCCGTACTACCCGATTCCGCGCGCTGAAAATCGCGCGCTCTACGCCAAATACGCAGCGCGCGCCGCACGCGAAGCGCACGTCACCTTCGTCGGTCGCCTCGCCGAATATCGCTACTACAATATGGATCAGGTCGTCGCCTCAGCGCTCGCAACATTCGAATCGCTCGCGACCGAACGCGTCGCTTAGGCGCGCATCGCCGCAACCCACGCTTCGACATCGGCCGTGGAACGCGGCAGGATCGCACTGAGATTGCGATAGCCGCCCGACGTGATGACGATATCGTCTTCGATGCGGACGCCGATTCCGCGATAGCGCTCGGGCACGGTGAGGTCGTCGCGTTGGAAATAGAGACCGGGCTCGACCGTGAGGACCATGCCTTCTTCGAGCGCACCGAGTTTATAGGTTTTGGCGCGCGCTTGCGCGCAGTCGTGAACGTCGAGCCCGAGCATATGACTGACGTTATGCAGCGAGTAGCGTTTGTAAAAAAGATTCGTCGCGAGCAACGCTTCCGTTGCCGACATGGGGAGAATCCCCAGACGTTCGAGACCGTGCGCGAGAACGTCCATCGCCGCAGCATTGGGCGCGAGGAAATCTTCGCCCGGCTTGCATTTTTCGAAGGCCGCGTCTTGCGCGGCGAGCACGAGCTCGTAAATCTCGCGTTGTTCTTTCGAAAACGTTCCGCCGAGCGGTATCGTGCGCGTGACATCAGCCGTGTAGAGCGTGTGCGTTTCGACACCCGCGTCGAGCAGCAAGAGGTCGCCCGCGCGTAGATCGCCATCGTTCGAGGTCCAGTGCAACGTGCACGCGTGGTGTCCCGACGCAGCGATCGTGCCGTATCCGACGTCGTTCCCTTCGATACGCGCGCGCATGTTAAAGAGACCTTCGACGTACCGCTCGGTTTTCGCGGTCGGTAAGCCGCGGAGGACGTCGTCAAAACCCGCCTTCGTCGAAACGACGGCGCGTTCGATTTGATCGATCTCGTAGGCATCTTTGATGAGCCGCATCTCCGAGAGCGCGGCGGCGAACGCCGCATCGGGGTCGTCTGCCGACTCGTCGCGCGCGACGCGTACGAGCGTTCCGTCGAGATGCGGATCGACTCCGCGCAAGACGCGCATGCCCGCGGATGCTTCCGTCGCGAACCTTTCGAGATCGGCGGAGAAGTCGCCGAGCGCGCGTGCCTCGCAACCGAACCGCGTCGCGCTCTCCGCGACGCCGAGTCGCGGCCCGACCCAAAGCTCGCCTTTGAAGCGATCCGTGAAGAACGTCGCATCGGTTTTGCCAGGATTGGGCTCAACATAGATGATAGC
>JAYTXC010000326.1:0-15713 GCA_043743145.1 Rhodospirillales bacterium | reverse complement strand
GTCTAGGTCATGAACCGTACCGATCGCCGTCGCGTCATCGCGAGCCCAGCCGAACGTCAAGCCGCCGAGAATCGCAAACGTGCGATCCTCATTGCGGCGGTCGCGGTGCCCGCGTTGCTCATCATCATTGCCGTCGTGCTCTTCAATAATCGCGCCGTGCAGAGCGCTTCGGTCGCGCCCGCGCTCTCGACGGTCAAAGTCGGCCAGCCCGCGCCGACCTTCGCCGTCTCGACGACGAGCGGACTCTTCGATCTCGCCAAGGCCGGCGACAAGCCGACGTTACTGGAAGTCTTCGCGACGTGGTGCCCGCATTGCCAGCGGATGACCTTGACGCTCGATAAGCTCCACGCGAAGTATGGCTCGCGCGTCAATGTGATCGCGGTCTCGGGCGCACCGGATAACATCGATCGCACGGCACCGGAATCGCAAGCCGATGTCATCGCATTCGCGGAAAAATACAAGGCGACGTATCCGATCGCATTCGATCCGAATCTCGACGTCGCGCACAAATATCTTCAAGGTGGATACCCGACACTCGTCATCATCGGCAAAGACGGAACGGTCGCGGGGATTCGTGATGGTGAAGTGCCCGAAGGCGATCTGACGACGGCACTGGATCGCTCCCTTGCCGGCAAGAAACCCGATGCGAGGATTGGCGCGAAGAGTTAGTTCGGCACGACGCTCTTCGCGATCTCGACGAGTTCGTTGCGCATGAGATCGCCGACGAGTGCGAAGTAGAGGTTCTTTTCTTTCCACGTGAGCAGCGTCGTCGGCCCATCCTCAACGTATTGGCCTTGATGGCCCTCGAAGGGGAAAGGCGTGGGATGGAGCGAGCCGAAATCGGCCGCTGCTCCGGTCGCGTTTTCGAACAGCGAGATCGAGCGTAGTCCGTCGGAATAGAGCAAGTGGAGCGTCTTAACGCCGCTGACATCGCTCACATCGCCACCGATCATGGCGAAGCCCTGCGGGAGATTTTTTGGTTCGTACGGCCGAAAGCCGGCGAGCCCGATCGCCCGTTCCACGTCGGAATTCATCGACGCGACATCGGTGCCGCCGACTAACGTGAACTTCGCGGGAAGATCGGTCGCAAAGATCCCTTCGGGGATCTCCGTCGTGTATCGCACGGCGTCGAATCGGGTTCGCGATGCGACCGAGCCGTTCGCGTGATAGTCTTCTTTTTTAAGAACCAGGTGCGTCTCGCGGTCGATCCACAGCCGCATCGCGCGTTCGCCCGTGAATTTGTTCACGAGAACGACCGAAAGTGCCGCTCGGTCGGCCACGGTCTCCGTGCCTTCGAAAAGTGCGCGATAATTTTGCATCACGCGCTCGACATTGTTTGCGGAGAGGACGGCGTTCTCGAGCTTGGGCGAGCGCGATTGGACGACGACGTTGTGATGGACGTCGAAATGGAAGGTCGCATTCGAGCGCGTGATATCGTAATCGCCGAAGATCGACTCGGGCGCCACGTACCAGCTTCGCGTGAGTGCCGGTGCGCGATGCTCGACCTTCATGATGGTCGCGATCGCGCGATTCGAACTAAAGCGGATCGTCTCGATCTGACCGATATACGAGACGGTTTTCGGCGCCTCGATGCTCATGCGGAGCAATGCGGCCGCGTCGGTTACGGCTGGAGCCGGTGCGGCGAAGCCCGCCGATGTGACGGTCACGATCGCAAGTGCGACCGCAAACCCCGCGATCGCGGTGCGTGCGCTCGAGTTAACGGGTGCCACCATAGGCGGCGGTCGCGGGATAGCCACCATCGTACGCATCGGCGACGGCCGCGCGATTCGTGCCCGTTCGCTCCGAGAGCGTGCCCTGCGACGATTGTACGGCATGCGCCTGGAGGTAATACGACGCGGAGACGGTGGGCGAGCCATGGTGGGTGGCCGCTGTCGCAAAGTACCCGCCGGCAAGGAGCACCGCGGCGACCGGGATTGCGACCACGGGGCGCAGCAACGCGGCGAGCGCGGCAAAGGGCCCGGGCTTCGCCGCACGGATCTGTTCCCAGATTGCAGCGTTAATGATGGAGGGCATCTCGCGTTCGCTCGCAATCGCGGCGTCGCGTAAGAACTCGCGTAGCGTGCGTTCGGCATCGACTTCGGTCGTGCACGTGGCGCACGCCAGCAGATGCGCGTGCGCGCGAGCGTCGGCTGCGGGCGCGAGTTCGCCGTGGACGAAGTCCACGATCAGGTCGGTCGTAAGGTGTTCAATCATCGTTGTTGTTGCTGTTGCGCTCGCTCGACGAGACGACGGAGAAGAGCTCGCGCTCGATGGAGCCGCGATCGGACCGTTCCGATCGAACATCCCATGATCTCCGCTATCTCTTGGTAACTATATTCCTCGATATCCGCAAGAATGACGACTTGGCGTTGATCGGCTGAAAGATCGGCGAGGGCTCGGGAGAGCGGTTCGCCGATCTGCCGATCAACGTAGTCGTCGATCGGATTCGTTGCGAGAGGGCGCTCGCCGCGAAAAGCCTGGGGTGCGTTGTCTTCGGGTATCTCTTCATGGAAACGCCCTTTTCGTCGCCGAAGTTCGTCTCGGTACAAGTTTGTAACGATTCGATAGATCCACGACAGGAAGGATGTCCCGGGTTCGAAGGAGCGCCACGCCCGGTACACGCGGATAAAAGCGTCCTGCGTGAGGTCGCGCGCGTCGGCTTCGTTGTTCGTCAGACGGAAGGCGAAATTGTACGTTGCCTTGCCGTATTGCGACATCGCCCGTTCCAGGAACGCCGATTGCTCGGGAGTCGGCGGCTCGAGCGGGGCTCGGGGTGCACCCATCGCTGCGACTATTGCGGGCCGAAGTGAGAAAACCCCGCGTCGGTACCGACAAAAGCGTGCGTGGAGGCGTTGGAATTAGGCGTATCTAAGTCAAAGAGGAGGCATACCTCGGGTTCGGCCCAGCGGGCGGAACTCATTCGCTGCTTTTCCGTACTGGGGTTTGATGGCTGTCCTTCCCGTCCCGAATCCGTCGGCGGTTGCGACCCGTGATTTGCCGAAATGGCGGCGTCTCGCGATTCGTTTGATGGCGGTCGCCGGGCCGGGCATCGTGGTTGCCTTTGCGGATACCGAGGCGGGCAGCATCACGACGGCCGCGTCGTCGGGCGCACAATTCGGCATGAAGCTCGTGCTGCTCCAGCTCTTGCTCATCGTGCCGCTCTTCGTCGTGCAAGAGATGACCGTACGCCTTGGGACGGTAACGGGGAAGGGCCACGCACAACTCATCCGCGAGAATTACGGGCTCGTCTGGTGTTGGGTTTCGCTCGGCACGATGCTCGTGACGAATATTGCGGCGCTCGTCACCGAGTTCATCGGGATTGCGGGTGCGGCGCTCATCTTCGGCGTCAACCCGACCGTGATGGTGATTGCGGCCGCGACGATCCTCATCGGCGTCTCGCTTTCGGGGGCGTATAAGCGCGCCGAGATGTGGGCGCTCGGACTGTGCATGCTCGAATTACTCTTCATCCCCGCCGCATTTGCCGCACATCCGTCGCCGATGTCGATCATTAAAGAGGGCATTTTCGGCTCGCAACCGCTCGCCAATCGCGACTATCTTTTGTTGATCGCGAGTAACATCGGAGCGGTGATCATGCCGTGGATGATCTTCTATCAACAGAGTGCGACCGTCGATAAGGGGATCAAAGTCCGCGATCTCAATCTCGCGCGGATCGATACCGCGCTCGGCTCGATCGCGACGCAAGTCATCATGGTCGCGGTCGTCGTTACGACGGCTGCGACGCTCTACGTGCGCCACATCTCCGTGACCGATGCCGCACACGCGGCGCTCGCGTTCATCCCGCTCACGGGTCGCGCGTCGGGTATCGTCTTCGGTGCTGGGCTCGTCGGCGCGTCGATGCTCGGGGCGTTCGTCGTTTCGCTCGCGACGGCGTGGGCGTTTGGCGAAGCCTTCAAATGGCCGTGTTCGCTCAACTTCCGGTGCACGCAAGCGAAGCGCTTTTATGGCATGTATGCGGCGATCGTCGCACTCGCCGCGGGCATCGTGCTCATCCCGAATCTACCGCTCGTAAAGATCACGCTGTACGTCGAAGCATTCAACGCGATCGTGTTGCCGCTCGTGCTCGGCTTCTTACTCGTGATGGCCAACGACAAAAAGATCCTCGGCGACCGCGTCAATTCCGCGTTCGGTAACGTCGTTGCGATCGGGGTTTCCGTCGTCTGCGTCTCACTCGGTTTGTGGTACTTCGCGCTGACGCTCATGGGGCAGACCGGCTAAGCTCGAGACTCTCGCGAAACGTGTGCTCCGCGCACGCAGTGGTCAGCGCGCGTCGATAAAAAACGTCGCGATATGGTCCGCACCGTCTGCGTGGAAACGAAAGCTGAGCGCGTACGTACCAGCGTTGAGCCGCTCCAAGAGGAGCGTCCCTTTCGCGTCGTGTTGCATCGCCGAAGGCGGTTCGACCACGACGGGATGTGAAGGTCCAAGCGGACGGACGGGCCTGTGCGCAAAACCGGGTATGTTGCGGTCTCGGTTTCGGTGAAGCCAGTTTCCCGATACCGCAGTGACGCGCGAATAGGCGAGCGTCGTCGCGTCGATGAGCTCATCAGCGTCATCGAGGTCGAAATCGGCCGGTACTTTGTCCCCGCGTCGAACGGTCGCGGTGATGGCTGTTCGACCCTTCGCATCGAGCGTTGCTCGCGGTTCGAACCGTTCCGAGATGGGCGCGAGCCTGACAACGTAGCCATCGACACGCGCGACGAGGTTCGAAGGACGTGTCACGCGAGATGGGTGATCTCGGTGCACGATTGCGTGCGTTGATCCGGAAAATTCGCCGATCGTTATGGGAAAATCGAAACGAAAAACACGCTCGCGAAGCCCCTGCGGCGTCGCATCGGCATAGAGCAGGTACGGTCCCGCGTGCGGCGCGTGAAAGATGACGGTGAAATCTCCCGCGGCGTCGAGCTGCGGGCGCAGCGGAACGAACGTCTTCAAATCGCGCGAAACGGCGACCAGATGCATCGGCGGTGAGATCCCCGGATCGTAGGCAACGATCGGTTTGCCGCCGCGCGATTCGCGAATGACGAGGAGTCGATCGCGCGAACCGATGGGCCGTATCTCGAGCGTCGCTTCGATATCGGATCGCGCCGAGCCGTCGGCGACGACGCCGACGTATCGGTCGACTTCGGCTCCCGCACGAACCGGTTCCGTTCCGTCGAGCAAGACGACGATCATTGCGACGACGATGGCGACGCAGCATCTCGTGAAAAATGCCGCGAACGTCGGCCTCCCGCAAGGAACTAAAATGGCGCCGTCACGCGGAGATCGGCACGAAAGCCTTCGCCGTATTGGGTGGTGTTGAAGCCGTTATTGGTTTTGTTCAAGTACTTCACGTTCGTGACGTTCGTGAATGTGGCGGTGAAACCGAGGCCGCTGCGGTCGCCGCGTTTGGCGTCCCGACCGAACGATGCGTCGAGCGTGAGGTGCGGCGGTAAGCGGCCCGGTCCATTTTGGAATTGCGTCGGATAGCCCGTCCCGTATTGCGGTTCGAGCGAGGCGAAGAAGCCGTGGTTCGCACCGAAACGCTTCGTGTAGGCAATGAGGGCGGTGAACGTTTGATCGTGATCTTCGGGATTGAGCGTCACATCGCTCGGCACCGTGCTCGGTGGGAAGAGAAACGTGCTGCCGGAAATTCCGCCCGCTTTCGAACTCGACAGCGTCGTCGAGACCAGGAACGAATCCCCGTTGCGCCAGCTCGATTCGACGCGCGCTTCGACACCCTTCGCCGTGCCGATCGTATTGTTGAAGACGGCTTGAATCGGTGTGTTCGCAAGCTGCGTCGTGTCGAGCACGTTCCGCACGTCGCGTTTCCAAAAATTCACCGTCGCACGCGCGCGCTCGGTGATCGTGTGCGCGATACCGAATTCGTAGTACGAATCGGTTTCGGGTTGGAGATCGTAGACGGGAGCGGCATTCGCGCCGCTGGCGACCACGGCTGCCCGCCGCGTATCTTCGATGAACGGTGCGGCGTAGAGTCGGCCATAATACGCGTGCAGAATATCGGTCGGGCCGACTTGGCCGTTGATCTCGATGCGCGGACTGAGTTGCGAGCCCGCCGTGTAGCCGGTCGAGTGGTCGAAACGCACGCCGCCGAGGATCGAGAGGTAACGGGTCGGTGTCCATTTATCTTGCACGTACGCGCCGAACGACGATCCTGTTCGATCCGCATTATCGGTGAAGTCGGTGTGATTGCCGTTTCGATCGAGGAACGCGAGGCGCTCGCGGCCGCAGAAAATTTCGCGCGAGACGTCGAACCCGAGCTTTACGGCGCTAGGACCGAAGACGTGGAAGTGACTGCCGCGTAGGCCGAAAAACTGCGAGTTGCGGTCTTGTGCGAGACCGGAGAGCGGCGTGAACGTGCCGTCGGGATTGGCGATCGAGCCGCGCACGTCGCTCGGAAGATCACCCGCGTAGTTGATCCGATCCGACCGGTACCATGGCGAGATCTGCGTGAACGCACCGCCGTTCTTCGCGTTGTTCGTGAAGACGAGACTCAGCGCGCGGTCGAACTCGCGCTGGACGTCGTCGGTCCCCCGTGGCACGACGACGGGATCGTTCGGATTCGCGGTCGTGTTGATCGGGATCTCGAACGACGCGAAATTGTTGGAATAGTCGAGCGCGAGTGCGTTGAACGCGCCCATGTTCGTGATCGTGCGCAGGAATTGGTTCGATTGATTTGAGGCGTCGTGAACGGGATCGAACGTCGGCGAATCGATGCCGCGATTGGTTCGTTCGGCATTCGCGTTGAGGAAGACGCGCGTGTTCGTGCCGATCCGCGCGCTCTCGGCAAGCGAACTCTGCGCGCTCCCGAACGTTCCCGCGCCGAGCGTGAGCGAGCCGCTTTCACGCGATTGGAGATCGGTCGCGCGGTGGCTGATGATGTTGACGACCGCACCTTGCCGCGAGCCGCCGAACTCGGCGGGAAATGCGCCCGTGAAGACTTCGAGCGAATCGATCGAGCGCGGATCGACGACCTCGCTAAAGTTCGCCGACGTGCCCTGTGGGAGGGGAACACCGTCGATCTCGTAGGTGAGGCCGTGAAAGCCGTGCGCCACGGGCTCGTTATAGGAGTAGCGGACGATGCCCGGTACGGTTTCGATGACGCGATTGAGGCTTTGGTTGTCGGGCAGCGCGGCGATCTGCGAGCGACCGATCGTGTTGACGGAGACGGGTGTCGAACCCGCACCTTTGATGTACGCGGTTTGCGCCCGGCCGATTTCTTTCAGTCCCAAATCGATACTCAGCGTGACGACGCCGTCGCTTACGACGTCGAGCGGTTGCGTGTAATCGGTCAGTCCGGCGCGATGTGCGGTCAGCGTGTAGCGTCCGAAGGGAACGCGTGCGAACGCAAACGCGCCGCGTGCATCGGATGCCGCTGCGAGCGTCACGCCCTCGCCGCGCAGGGTGACGGTAACGCCAGCCGCAGCTTGGCCCGAAGCGACGGTCGTGCCGCGCACGAGACCGGTGGTATCGGCAAACGCGGGCGAGGTGGAGCAGACGAACGCGGCCACGACAGCCGACGCAAAAATCGAACGCATGAAAGAAGACTCCTCAAAAACGCAAAGCAGGCCCGTCGCAAACGAGCGACATCGACCGGGTCGGGCTAAGCGGTGAGGGGTGGTGCGCGCCCGCGGCGACGCGATGACGCGCATTGCGAGGTTGCGAAAACGTGGATCGATTCGCGTGCGAAAGAAAGAATGGCGCCGTCGCGGCGGCGCGTTTCGAACGATGTGCGGAGCGAGATGCCGATCTCGACGAGCTTCCGATTGGCTTGCGGGGCGAGCCACACAACGAGGATCGCGAAGGGCACGAGTGCGGCAATGGCGCGGAGCGATTCGCCGAAGGCAAGGTTGCCCTCGAGGGCTTCGATCGCGACGAAGGCGAGCGCGGCGAACGCGCTGAGTTCCGCGACGCTCGTGCGTCTCGCGAGCAACGCCGGGAAGGGCAGGGGTACGGTGCACGGTGCGGTCGGCCCGCGACCGCGCGCAAAGCCACGAAGGACGAGGGCACAACCGAGCGTCGCGAGGGCGCTGCCGAGGGCGATGGCGAGGTCGAGGGCGTGTCCGGTGCCCGGAGCATGCGCGAGTCCGAACCCCGCGACGTGCGCGAGCACCGCCACAAGGATCGCGAGCGGGCCGCCCACGAGGAGCCGTCGCAACAGCATAACGTTCCAGAATTCGAGCCCGAGGGCGGCTCTTCCCGGGCCCGAAAACGGCTCGGCCAATCGCCCAAGGGACCGCGCCCGCGGGTGCGAATGGGACCCGCCCGGCCATCCGAGCCGCCCGATATCCCCGGTTGAGGCACATGCGACCCACCACAAAAGGCCGCGTCCCGAGCGAAGCTTCCGACGCGGTCGGCCTTATCGTGACCCTGCTCGTGCGCTATCCTGAGATCGCGACGATCGTCTCGCATCCCAAGGATGGGACGCTCACGCTCTCATTCGCGGTGACGGGCTTACTCGAACGCGCGTCCGATCGCGACATCCGCGAGCACGCGATCGATCATGTGCGCGTCTTACTCGATCTGGGTCGTGAGACGGCGGGCACGCTCGAGGTTGCGTGTGAGAGCGATGCCGGAATGAGCTTCGTGCGGATCACGCGCGACGCGCGCACGTTCTCGCGCGAAGAGTTGCAGATGCTCGTCGCGGTGCTCGCCGAGGCGTTCGGTGATAAGCTCGTCCGTAGTCCGGCGAGCGACGACGATGCACTCGACGACGACGGCTCGGCCGACGAACTCGTCGATTACGCGATCGAGGCTTTGCGCGATCCGTCACAACAGCGTAGCCTCGTCGGCTTTCGCGAAGAGAAACGCGTCCTCGTGTATTACGTGAAAGTGCGAAAGAAGGCCAAAGCTCGCGCGCGGACGTAACGCGCCGCGTGCTCGTCGATTTACATTCCCATACGCTCGAAAGCGACGGGACCTCAACGCCCGCCGAACTCGCCGACCGCATGCGCAAGCGCGGTGTCGCGATCTACTCCGTGACCGATCACGATTCGCTCGGAGCGTACGGGAAATTCGATCCGGGCTACGCGCAGATCGTCGTTGGAGTCGAACTCAATACGACCTATCGCGGGCAAGAAGTGCACGTGCTGGGATATGGATTTCCCGTCGACACCGTCGAGATCGGCGTAGCGATTGCGGAGAATCGACGTCAGCGGGACCTTCGCGCGGTCAAGATGGTCGCGCAGTTACGAGCCGCCGGCTACGAGATCACAATCGATCAGGTGCGCGCGCAACTCGGCAACGCGGAATCCGCGGTCGGGCGACCGCACGTTGCGCGCGCGCTCATCGCAGCCGGCCACGTCAGCGATATCGATAGCGCCTTCCGCCAGCTCCTCGTCTCGGGCAAACCCGGGTACGTGCCGTCTTCCTACATGTCACCGCATCAAGCCGTCGAGCTCATCGCGCGCGCGGGCGGCGTCGCGGTGCTCGCGCACCCGGGTCGGCTCAAGGACGAATCGATCATCGACGAACTCGTCGCCGCGGGCCTTGCGGGCATCGAGACGTTCTATCCGTCGCACGAGCCGTATCAGGTCGCGCGGTACCGCGATATCGCGACGCAACACGGGCTCGTCATGACGGCAGGATCGGATTTCCACGATCCGCGCTACAACACGCGCGGTGTCGGCATGGAAGTGGAAAGCGCCGACATCTCGGGGTTTCTGGAGCTCGTGCTCTAGAGCGTTACGCGCTAACGAAACTGCTCGGGTAGGCGGGGTTTTTCTTGAGCGCTTCGGCGAGGAGCGCGACATGGGTCGTTTCGACGCCCATGATGGCGGCTGCGGTCGTCGCGAGGTCGCGATTTTTGAATTGCGCGATCGTCGAGAGATAGGTACTGGCAGCGAGACGTTCGACGGTATACGCGAAGTTGAGAATGTCGAGTTCGTTTGCGAGCGTCGGCACGGTGAGCGTCGCGGTATCGGGGCTCGGCGTCGCGCCGCCCTGCGTAACCGCGGCTGCGAGCGCATCGAGATGCGCCTGATGATCGGCCATGAAGCTTTTGAGCACGACGAGCACTTGCGGTGACAGCAGGTTCGTCGCGGCGGCATCGGCGTACGCCTTGATGGCCGCGCGCTCGAGCGGGATCCCGGTGTTGAGCAATTTGATATCGGCGGGATCGGCCTTCGATGCGGCGAGTGCAAGACGTTGGAAGAGCGCGGGGACGACGACGACGGCGGCCGTTGCGGCGCCGAGTGCTGATGCGCGCGAGATGTTGGGCATGGCGATGTGTCCGCCGCATGCGAGCGGCGTCCCTTTCAAGGAAGCGTCTCCGCGTCGCTCGCGCCGGGTGCGCTCGAACGATGAATCGAACCCGTCCGGATGCAAGCGTCGTCTCCGGCTCCCGGCGTCATCGCACTCGATGCGGTGGTCTTCATTCTCGGCGTCGTGATTATCGGGGCGGCTCTGGTCTACGTCGCGCGACGCATCTTTAAAGAAGATTGATCTTCGATGTTTGCCGTTCCGCAGTCGCCGCCAATCCCCACGCTCTCCGGTTTCATCTTTCTGCGACAACCGTTCGCATCGATGCCCGGGTTTTTGCGCGGCATCTCGCAACGGTACGGACCGATCGTTCGCTTCCGCTTTCCGTGGCGGAGCATGTACTTCGTCGACGACGCCGTGATGCTGCAAGACGTCTTCGTTAATAAGGCGGTCGATTTTAAGAAAGGTCGCGGCACCGAGCGACTCTCGCGATTGCTCGGCAACGGGTTGCTCACCGCCGCGCAACCCGAACATCTCCAGCACCGCCGTCTCGTGCAGCCCGTCTTTCATAAGAAGCGCATCGACGCGTGTGCGGAGGTAATGGTCGATGCGACGCGCCGTCGCGTCGATGCGTGGGTGCCGGGGGCGACGATCGAGATCGATCGCGAGGCCAATCATCTCGCACTCGAGATCGTCGCGACCGCGCTCTTTGGGTCCAATCTCACGGCCGATATGGAGCGAATCGGCAACGCGCTCGACGTATCGATCGCGACGTTCCCTTTTGCGATGTTGCCGTTCTCGCAAATTTTCGATGAGATCCCGATTCCGATCACGCGGCGTTTCAACGCCGCACGCGAGACGCTCGACACCATCGTCTATCGGATGATGGCCGAACATCGCGCCTCGGGCCGCGACTCCGGCGACCTGCTCTCCATGCTCTTAGAGAGTCGCGATGAAGGCGACGCCGGCATGAACGACACGCAGATTCGCGACGAGGCGCTCACGATTCTCCTCGCCGGCCACGAGACCACGGCCAACGCCATCGCGTGGACGTTCTATCTCTTGGGACGCCATCCCGAGATCGAAGCGCGACTGCACGCGCATCTCGATGCGGTGCTCGGCGATCGCGATCCCACGCTGGACGATCTTCCAAAACTCGATTACGTCCGCGCGCTCTTCGCGGAAGTGATGCGGATCTATCCTCCCGCGTGGATCACGGCGCGCCGCGCGCTCGTCGACACGCACGTCGAAGCGTACCCGATCGCCAAAGACGATATCGTGATCGTCTCGCAATTCGTGACGCATCGTAATCCGCGGTATTGGTCCGATCCCGACCGCTTCGATCCCGAACGATTCATGACGGGCATGCCCGCTGAAAAATTTGCTTATTTCCCGTTCGGTGGCGGCAATCGCCTCTGCATCGGCGAGCGATTCGCGTGGATGGAAGGCATGCTCGCGATTGCGACGATCGCACGACGCGTACGACTCGCACCGCTCGACGCGGAGCCCGTGATCGCCAACCCGTCGGTAACGTTTCGGCCGAGTACGGCGATTCGAGCGCGCGTGGAATTACGCGACCGCGCGATCGCGCGCGGGTAGCCGCGTTACGTTCGCGCGAACGTGCGACTCACTTCGAAACGCACGCGCGCGACGAGGCTCGCACATTCACGCTCGTAGCGTTCGAGTAGCGCCATCTGCTTTTCGATGAGCGCACGATCTTTCATATACGAATGATTTCCACGGACGTTAATCGCCGCCGACGCAAGGGCCGCTGCCGCGAACTCAGCGGCCGTGCCCAAATCGCCGACGAGGTGCGCGTTGCCGAGGGCGAGCGCGCGTTCGGCGAGCGTCGCAACGAGCTTCGCATCTTCAGCTGCGGCAAGTGGCGCTGAGGCGGCTTGGGCGAAGGCGGATTGGAGCGCGGTCGTGCGCGCGGCTTTTTCTTCGGCTGTCGATTTCGGCAAGCCGGTCGCGGCGACGACGAGTCCGTAGGCGCGTTCGTCCGCGTGTCGCGCGGCGAGCGAGCGTTCCTGAAGCTTCCCAGCTTTCGCGATGAGGTCGCGCGCGAGTTCGTGCCGCTCTGCATATTTAGGGTTGCTCGCGACGATTTGCGCGACCATTGCGACTAAAGCGGCTCCCATACTTGCGACGATAGCGGCAGCACTGCCGCCGCCCGGTGTCGGCGACGAGGAAGCGAGGCTGGCAACGTAAGTTTCGATCTCCACCCTTAGGTATTTTGACGTCGCATCTCGAAGTCACCCCGCAGCCGCTTTGGATTGTTTCAAAGATCAGCGAGCAAACGAACTTACGAAACAACTCCAAAGGAGTCAATTCTACCGTGCAAGTCATCGATAAAAAGCTTGGCGATGTCAAAGATCGCTCGCTCGCAGATCAGGGCCGTTCGAAGATCGAATGGGCCGCGACATTCATGCCCGTTCTCGCGCAGATCAAAGAACGTTTCGCAAAAGAGAAGCCGCTCGCGGGCGTGCGCATCGGCGCGTGTCTCCACGTGACGACCGAGACGGCGAATCTCGTGCTCGCCCTCCAAGCCGGCGGTGCCGAGGTCGAACTCTGTGCATCCAACCCGCTCTCGACGCAAGACGACGTCGCAGCCGCGCTTTCCGAGCATTACAATATCGCAACGCACGCGATCAAAGGCGAAGATAACGCAACGTATTACAAGCACATCGAATCCGTCGTTGCGACCAAACCGCACATGACGATGGACGATGGCTGCGATCTCGTGACGACGATCTACACAAAGCACAATCATCTCCTCGCGGATATGATCGGCGGCTGTGAAGAGACCACGACGGGCGTCATCCGTCTCCACGCGATGCAGAAGGAAGGCGTGCTGCCCTTCCCCGTGATCGCCGTCAACGACGCGCTCACCAAGCACATGTTCGACAATCGCTACGGTACCGGACAATCGACGATCGACGGCATCGTCCGCGCGACCAACGTCCTCTTCGCCGGCCACACCGTCGTCGTTGCGGGCTACGGCTGGTGCGGTCGCGGTGTCGCGTCGCGCGTCAAGGGTCTCGGCGCGCACGTAATCGTCACCGAAATCGATCCGCTCAAGGCGCTCGAAGCGGCCATGGACGGCTTCGTCGTCATGACGATCGCCGAAGCGGCGAAGGTCGGCGACATCTTCATCACGGTTACGGGCAACTATCACGTCATCAACGGCGCGCATTTCGAATCGATGAAAGATGGCGCGATCGTCTGTAATTCGGGCCACTTCAACGACGAACTCGATCTCGATGCGCTCAACGCAATCACGGTTTCGAAAGAACAGCCGCGTGCGTTCGTCGATGCACACAAGCTCAAGAACGGCAAGACTGTCCGCATACTCGCGGAAGGGCGTTTGATCAATCTTTCCGCTGCCGAAGGCCACCCGCCGTCGGTGATGGACATGTCGTTCGCCAATCAAGCGATGGCGGCCGCGTATCTCGCGCAGAACTACAAGACGCTCGAGAAGAAAGTCTATCCGGTTCCGGTCGCGATCGACGAAGAAGTCGCCACGCTCAAGCTCGCCGCGATGAACATCAACATCGATACGCCGACCCCCGCGCAAGTCAAGTACATGGCGTCCTGGTCGGAGGGCACCTAATTGGCATATCGCAGACTCTTCACGTCGGAATCGGTCACCGAAGGGCATCCCGATAAGGTTGCCGACCAAGTTTCCGACGCGGTGCTCGATGCGATTCTCAAAGACGATCCCATGGGGCGCGTCGCGTGCGAATCGTTCGTCATCACGGGCCAAGTCCACGTCGCGGGCGAGATCACGACTTCGACGTACGTCGATATCCCCAGACTCGTCCGTCAGACGATTGCGGATATCGGCTACACGTCCTCAGCCGTGGGCTTCGATGCGGCGACGTGCGGCGTCAACGTCTCGCTCGACGAACAGTCGGCCGATATCGCGATGGGCGTCGATACGTCACTCGAAACGCGTGGTGGCAATCACGACGCCTTCGAGCTCACCGGTGCAGGCGACCAAGGCATGATGTTCGGTTACGCGTGTCGCGAAACCGAATCGCTCATGCCGCTACCGATCGTGCTCGCGCACGATCTCACGCGCACGCTCGCAGCGGCGCGTAAAAGTGGAGCCCTGAAGTATCTCCGTCCCGATGGCAAGAGCCAAGTCACCGTCGAGTACGACGGTGACAAGCCCGTGCGCGTCGATGCGGTCGTCATCTCCACGCAACACGATCCCGACGTCTCGCTCGAACAGATCCGCAAGGATGTGACCGAGCACGTCATCGACGCCATCGTTCCGAAGCATCTGCGCGACAAAGAGCTGCGCATTTACGTCAATCCGACGGGCCGCTTCGTCATCGGTGGACCGATGGGCGATGCCGGACTCACCGGTCGCAAAATCATCGCCGACACGTACGGCGGGATGGCGCGTCACGGGGGTGGCGCGTTCTCAGGGAAGGATCCGACCAAGGTCGATCGTTCCGCTGCGTACGCCGCGCGCTACGTTGCGAAGAACGTCGTTGCGGCCGGGCTTGCCGACCGGTGCGAAGTGCAGGTCGCCTATGCGATCGGCGTCGCGCGTCCGGTCTCGGTGCTGGTCGAAACCTTCGGCACGGCGAAAATCTCCGAAGAGAAGATTGCCGATCTCGTGAAGGCGCATTTCGATTTGCGGCCGGCCGCGATCATCCACAACCTCAACCTGCGTCGCCCGATCTACAAGCAGACCGCATCGTACGGCCACTTCGGCCGTACCGATCTCGATCTGCCTTGGGAGAAGACCGACAAAGCGGAGGCGCTTCGTGCAGCCGCTGGGCTCACGAAGGAACTCGCGCCGGCGTAGGCCGACCGCGTGTCGCCACACGAATGGGGTCGCGGAAACGCGGCTCCGTTTTTTTGCCGAATTTCGTGCGGGCCAATCGCGTCGCGGGCTTGAAAAAAACGACTATGGCATCGATTCTGACTCGCACGTTCGGTGCGCTCGCCGTTGCCGCGATTGCGACGACCGCGCTCCCATCGCGCGCTGCGATCCAGCTCAGTGGCAGCGTCGTCGAGCGGAGCGCGCCGATCCGCATCGCTGCGTGTAGCGTGGAGGCCGACGAGGCTACATTCGTCCCACGCGTGCTCTTTACGGATCAACTCGCGAAGCCGATTGCCTCGGCCATCGTCATTTTCGAGTTTCTCGACACGTCGGGTGCGCCACTCGTGCGCGTTCCCGCGGTGATTCCCGGTGGGCGTTCGGCGTTGCCCGCGTTCCCCGCAGGCGCGACGAGCGTCACGTGCGCGCTCGATCGAGCGGCGTTCAAAGATGGCTCGACCTTCGTCTATGGCGCGGCATCGAATCCGAATGGTCCCGCGATCGGTGCGATCGTGGGTGGGGCGCTTGCGATCGGGGCTGCAGCGGCGATCGTCGCCGGCGGTCGGAAATCGTCCGGCGGCACGGCGGCATCCGCCATACCGACGGCCAGCGCATCGCCCGTCACGACGGCGACGCCCGCGCCAACGGCAACGCCGTT
>JAYTXC010000325.1:0-21306 GCA_043743145.1 Rhodospirillales bacterium | reverse complement strand
AGCGCATCGGGATTGTCGCGCTTCGCTCCGAGAGCGATCTTCCACTGCGCTTCACCACCGGCGATATCTTTGCCGAGCGAGACCAAAAAATCGCCTTTTGCAATGTGGACGGCGGGCACGGCGGCGTAACTCTGCTCTGCGCGCTGCAGCACCGAACGTGCCTGATCGATCATCTTCTCATCGCGATAGACTTGATATTCTTGAATGAGGACGGCGGCTTTGGTTTCGTCCGTGGGCTCGATAGCCAGAAGCCGTTCGTATGTTTCGATCGAGCCCTTGACGTCGTGGCTGGTTGCGAGCACGTTCGCGCGGCCGAGCAACGCATCGGGAAATTTCGGATCGATCGCGAGCGCGCGATCGAAGGCTTGCCCCGCAAGGGCGATCGCCTTTTGCGAGATGTACGACCGCGCTTGCAAGACGACGGGCAGTGCGTCTTTGGGATCGAGCTTCGCAGCCGTTTCGAACTGGACGCGTGCATCGTCGTATTTGCCGAGCTGACCGAGAACGAGGCCGTAATTTTCGAAAACGCGTTTATCGGTTGCATTGAACGTCGTCGCGCGCTTGGCGACGCGCTCCGCATCGGGGCCGCGATTGGTTTGGAGGTAAAGATTCGTGAGCGTCAAGAGAATCTGCGCGTTGGTCGGCTCTTGATTGGTCGCGTTCTCGAAATCCGCCGTCGCTTCTTTGATGCGCCCGAGTGCTTGATTCGAGACACCGTCGAGATAGTAGACTTGCGCCGTTTTTGCCCCAAGGGAAATCAGGCGTTGCGTGAGCGCGAGCGCCTGACCGGGCTTGCCCTCGCTCAGGTCGTAGCCCGCCAGTTCCTGAAGCGCGTCCTTGTCGTTCGGATTCGCTTTGATCTTCGCTTCGAGGCGGGGGATCGCGGTCTCGGGCGGCTCGGGCGATGCGGTCGGGAGCGGAGCCGGTGCCGCCGATGCGGTGCTTGCAGCCGGAGTCGCCTCCGTCTTCTTCGGTGCACCGTACGCGCTCTGCGCGAAGGACAACGAAAATGCGAACGCGATGGCGGATACGGCGACGTGGCGGGCTACATTCTTCAAAACGCTAGTCTTTCGGGGTGAGGTGATTATGCGTGAACGGCGGCGCTCGCGCGGATCTGCTTGGTCAACTCGGGGACGATCTCGAAAAGATCTCCGACGATGAGAAGATCCGCGAATTCGCCGATCGGCACCGTGCCGTCTTTGTTGATCGCGACGATGGTTGCGGCCGTGCGCATGCCGACTTTGTGTTGGATGGCGCCGGAGATGCCGACCGCCACGTAGAGGTTCGGGCTGATCGTCTTGCCCGTTTGCCCGACTTGGTGGCCGTGGCCGATCCAACCCGCATCGACAGCTGCTCGCGAAGCGCCGACTGACCCACCGAGGGAGTCGGCGAGCTCTTTGAGGATCGTCTTGAACGGTTCGGGTCCACCGACGCCGCGGCCGCCCGAGACGACCGTGGACGCTTCTTCGACCGCGAGTTCGCCCGCGGCTTCCAGAACGACTTCTTCAATTTTCACGCGGTACGTTTTACCTGCGGGCTTTGCGAGAGCGACGATCTCGCCTGCGCCCGCACTCGGCACGGCCTTGAACGAGTTCGGGCGAATGGCGGCGACGCCGTAGTCTCCCTTAAACGCACACGTCGTCACGATCGTGCCGCCGAGCTTCGGTGAGACGCAGCCGACCTTGCCGTCCTTGACGACGATATCGGTCACGTCGGCGTTCTGGCCGCAATCGAGTCGCGCCGCGAGGCGACTCCCAAGATCGCGACCGATCATCGTAAAGGGCACCATGATGAGTGCCGGACCGACGGCCTTCGCCGCCGCTTCGAGATAATCGACCGACGGGTCGACGGCGTATGCGTCGATCTCGGCGTCTTGCGAAACGTGGATGAGATCGAAGGCGTAGCTCTTGATCGCTTCGGCGGCCGCGTTCGCGCCCGTGCCGAGAACGACGGCGTGGAGCTTCCCACCGAGGGCGGTTGCGAGCTCTTTCGCCTTGGTCGACATTTCGAAGGCAACACGTCGCGGCTGGCCGCCGACGTGTTCGATGTAAACGATGACGTCGCGCATTAAACGAGCTTTCTTTCACGGAGAAATTCGATGATTTTGGTCGCGCCCGCGACGGCATCGGTGGCTTGGAAGACCTCGCCTTTACCGCGCGCGGGCGGCGTGACGAGCTCGATGAGTTCGGTGCGCGCGCCTTCGTGACCGACGGGCTTATCGACGCCGCTATCGGCGAGCGACTGCACCGTGATCGTCTTTTTCTTCGCGCCCATGATGCCCTTAAGCGAGGGATAGCGCGGGGTATTCATCGATTTGGTGACGCTCACGAGCAGCGGCAGGTCGGCGGTGACTTTTGCATAGCCGTTGTCGGTCTCACGTTCGGCTTTCACCGTGGTGCCGTCGATTTCGAGTTTACGCGCGTGCGTGACGCCCGGTACGCCGAGAAATTCCGCAAGGGCTCCCGGCAATTCACCCGTGATCGAATCGGTCGACTGTGTGCCGCAAAGAACGATATCGAATCCGTTCTTTTTGATCGCTTGAGCGAGGGCGTATGCCGTTCCCCAAACGTCGGAGCCTTCGGCTTTGGGATCGGAGATCATGATCGCGTCGTCGGCGCCCATGGCGAGCGCTTTGCGCACGATCTCTTTGCCGGATTCGGGTGCCATCGTCACGATCGTGACCGTCGTATCCCCACCGATTTTTTCTTTGAGTTGCAGACCCGCTTCGATCGCAAATTCATCGAAGGGGTTGAGAACGGTCTCGACACCGGAGCGAACGAGTTGCTTCGATGCGGGGTCGATTCGTTTATCGGCGCTCGTGTCGGGCACGAGCTTCACGGTGACGAGGATTTTCAAGTCGCTTGCGAGCCTCCGAGGATGCGTGGAATGGCAAACTCGATGCGGTTGCTTTTCGACGCCGCGTGGCCCTGCCGATTTAGAAGAAAATTGTCAGTAACACGGTCGTCGGAGAGGTCGTGCGAGCAGGATGGGCTCGCCGTGTCGGTGCGATGGGCGCCGGCTGCGCACGAAGAGCGCGCGACTCGGAGGTTTCGAGTTGCCGTAACTCGCGCGCGAGGAGCACGACGTGGTCGCGATCCGCTGGCTCGAGACGAAATGTTCGGTCGATGTAGACGACGAGCTGGTGCGCGGCAAACGCCGTTTGCAACGCCGCTACGTGCTCTTTGAGCCCCACGCGGTCGGCTGCAGCATATGCGAGCATATCGGCCTGCGCGTACACGGCGATCCACGCATCTTTCGGTACCGATGTCGGCGAGTGCCGATACATCTCGGCAGCTGCCAGACAGAACGGTAATGAATCGGCAAACCGATACGCAGCATTGTACGCGCGACAGCTCGTTCGAGCAGCGAGCACGGGATCGACAACCGCGCTCGGATCGGAGATTGGCTCGGCGAAGCCGGCAACGGGAAACGTGAGACCAAACATCGCGACACACGCGACGATTCTGGCAGCAAACCGATGCACGTCCATTTACTGCGAGATGACCATCTGCGATTGACTCGACATCATTTGCGATGGCAAGGGCAAGGCAACGAAGGTAAACCGGTAGGCAACGTTGACGCGGACGTAACATCCGGAACTCGCGATACTCACGCATGTCGCCGAGGGTTGTTCCCAATTGACGGTCGTCGTCAGGGTTTGCGACGTATCGAGTCCGGTGATCTTCGTATTGACGTACGTCGCGATGTCCTGATCGCACGGCATGACACCGATGGTCGGATTGCTGCAGTCGTGCGGCGCGATCGTCGCGTGCGTGATGGCGAAGCGCGTCCCGACACGCGCGGCGCCCGCAACGAGATTATAGGCGTAGAGCGCGCGACCGAATTCGATGATCGCGAAGAGCAAGAGCAGCGCGACGCTCGCGGCAAGCGCGAACTCGACGATGGTCTGGCCGCGTTGTCCGTGCGCGCGGCGCGCGGTCACGGCGATATTTCTTGCGATGCGGTACGCGTGATCGTCATCGTCGACGGAATGCCGGCGATGGCGATGAGCGGCGTAAATTTTTTCGATGTCGTGACGCTGACGAAATGCGCGAGATGATCGCCCGTCGCGCAAGCCGGCGTCGGCGTACACAAAGCGACGTGAGTTCCAGGCGTCGCCCCACACGTGCAAAACGTCGTGCTCGTCACGCCGAGCGTCGACACTTCGTTTGCATCCAGCGCCGCAGCCGACGCGATCCCGGGCGAATCGATCGAAGTCGTGGTTCCCTGCGCGCCGTATTGGACGCCCGCCCGCGCGGCATTCCCCACTTCGATGGACACGCGCGTGTAGAGGCCGATCTCGATGATGCCGATCGCGAGCAAGATGAGCAGCGGCGCGACGAGTGCGAGTTCGAGAATGGCGACGCCCCGGTCGTCGCGACGAAACGACGTCATTCGGCGAGCGCTACGTGCGTCGTCAGTTGTGCCGAACTCACCCCGAGCGCGGGCGTCATCGCCGGATTGATCGTAAGCGTTTTATTCCCCGTCAACGCGTAACCGCCGATGATGAGCGACGAAAACGTATCGGGCTTGCCGTGTGATATGAATTGCGCCGTCGGCGCGTAGAAGAGTCCGTTCCACGTGGCGGGCGACCCGTTGTTCACGATCGGATTACTGTTGCTTGGAGGCTGGTAGAAAGCGACACCGGCCGTTGGGGCGTTGTCCGGCGGACCGAATGTCGAGGGCGCCGTGATCGATGCGCCGCCGAGCGCATTTCCACTGACACTTGAGGGTCCGTCGACGTTGACGAGCGTCACGCCCGTCCCGCTGACGGCGCCTGTAATTCCACCGTACACGTAATAAAGTCCGGGATTGAATTTTGCTCCCAGGGCGCAACAGTTTTTCACGACCGCGTAGCCCGGTGGTGCGGGTGCGGAAATGAGGAAGCTCGCCGTCGCGTCGATCGCCGATGGACCGAGCGGTGGGATCGGCGTATTTTGCAAATACTGACAACCGGGAATTTTGAAACACGGGTCGACGATCGGCGTGTTGGAATACGTCGGCGTCATTCCCGTGCCGTTATGCGACGTGCCGCCGATGGGCGCCGTGCCGTGATAGGTAATCGTTGCCGCGTCGATTCCACGCCCGACGATCACCGTTCCGTTTAACGCAACCGCGCAATCTTTTGCGACGATGTTGCCGGCGTTAAGAATGATCCCGCTCGTGGGATCGAGTTGCGCGAAACACACGGGCGTACGGTCGGGAACACGAATCGCGACGGAGCGCGTCGAGACCGGTTGCACTTTACGCCCGAAGATGCCGCCGAAAAACGACGGCTGCTCTTTCATCACGATGACTTCGACGGCACTGTTGGGCGCATACGGCGTCGCCTGCGCATTGGGTGGCGTGTTGTTACTCGGCGGGCTCGCGACCTTCACCGTGAGCGCGTTGACACCGCCATCGTCGGTGAAGCCGTTCTCGCTCGTTGCGTGCTGCGCGGCAGCGACGACCTCGGGCGGCGCTGGGGCGCCTGCGGTGACAGGATAGTACAGTGCGATCGCGCCTGCGATGGCGCCGGCATCGGATGCCGATTGTTCGAGACGTTGCTGGTAGCGCCAGTAGCCGACATCAACCGTGAGCGCGGCAATGCCAAGAATGGCGACGATCGCAAACGCAAGCAGTGGGATCATCTGTCCCCGCTGACGCTCATCGTTTCTTCGCATGGAAGCCGGGCCCACGTGGTTTGCCATCTTACGTTTTATCGGCACGCCGACGCGCAGTCGTGAGCCGTAGCACTTCGAGATCGAGCGCCTCCTCGGGGACGTATTCGCCGCTTACGGGTGCTGCGACGAAATGACCAGTTGCGAGCTGCTCGCGAGCGTTGGCGAAAATATGACGTAGGCGAGGAACTGAAATTGATACTGAATCTTTACGTTGACCCAACACCCTTGAGACGGACTACTCGTGCAGGCATACGTCGTGCCACCCGGGACCGTGTTGCCGGTCGGTATTCCGCCAAACGTAATCGTCGTCGTGAGCTTTGTCGGGTCGAGGCCGGCAATTTTCGTCGCGAGGTAATTGGTGATTCGCGTCTGACACGCGCCATTCGCCGTCGTACAATCCGACGCTGGCGGCGGCGTGTTGACGATCGCGTAGCGCGTCGCGACGCGCGCGAGTTGAGCGACTTCGCTATAGGTGAAAAGCGCACGACCGAAATCGATGATTCCGACGAAAAGCAGTAAGAAGACGGTCGCGGTCAGAGCGAATTCGACGAGCGCCTGTCCACGCGCGACGCGGCCGAATCTCACTGGGGCGAGACGATCTGGACCGCCGATTTTGCGATCGTAATCGTCGAAGGGAGACCCGGCAAGGCGATCAGTGGCGAGAAACTGGCGCTCGTATCAACTTCAACGAACACGTCGAGACGATCGGGCTTCGGGCACGGAACCGCATTCGCCGTGCACGAAAACGTCGTTCCCTGCGAATTATCGCACGCGCAATACGTATAGCTACTAAAGGTCGCGTTCGGGGTCACGATGAGGCCAGTGATATCTTTTGCGTCGTCGAGTGCGGCTTGACGAATACCGGCGGCGTCGCCCGTTGTAAGTTTATTTGAAATGCCATACTGAACACCGGCGCGGGCGGCATTGCCGACCTCGATACCATCGTACATGAACGCACCGATGTCGATCGTCCCGAAAAGTAGAACCAGGAACAACGGCGCGATTATTGCGAGTTCGACGATCGATTGTCCGCGATCGTCGGCACAGAAACGAAGCAGCGTTTTCATTCGGCGAGTACCACCTGGCTCGGGACTGAGCCCGGGAGCGGGTTGACGAGACCACCGAGCGTCGGATCGACCACGATGCCGAGGCCACTGCCGCCCCCGTTGAGCCGGAGATCACCGACGACGGTATATCCGAGGTAGATCGATCCGCCGTTCGATGTCACGCTCGCGGTCGGAGCGTAGAAGAGACCGTTCCAATAGGTCGTGCCGTTCCCGCCGCCACTCAGCGTCACGACGTTCGTGTTCGTGGCCGGTTGGAAGTACGCGACGCCCGCGGATGGCGGCGGGAGGTCTGGTGGCGTGACGACGGCAGAGGGTGCGCTAAAGTACGGATGGCCCGATCCGAGGCCGCTGGCTTTAAATCCGCCGTTGACGTTAACGATCGTCGCGCCGTCGGACGCTATGACGCCGTAAATTCCGCCATAGACGTAGTAGATGCCGCCTGGACCGAACGTGACGGGCGTCGCGCAGCAGTTGATCACGTATGCCACGCCCGTATTTTGAGGGGCCTTAATGATCAGCGATTTCGAGGCATCTTCCGCACCGGGCGGAGGTGCGACGGGAACCTGATTCGTCGCGAACTGGTTGGTGAGAAACGCACACCCCGCAATACGCGCACAGGGGTCTGTCGCGGGCGATGAAAGGCCAAATGTCGGGAATGTTTGCCTGGGAATTCCGCCGGGATTGTTCGGCGGCCAATACCCGACGGAGTTCGTGCCGACGTATCCCGGCACGTTGATCGTACCGTTTGCGACGACGCCGCATTTAAACGTCTGCAGCGGCTTGTTGCCGTTGATCGTGAGGCCGATGCCCTTGGTGAGATCGAGTTGATAGAGGCAAGCCGAATAGTCGGGCTGGACGACGGCGACGGCACGCGCGCCGCTGCTCGCGGTCGTGGCACCGAATATCCCGCTGAAGAATTGCTGATTCTTGCGTTGGACGACAACCTGGACGGCCGAGTTGGACGGATACGGCGTTGCGCCCGCATAGGAAGGCGTCACCGCATAGGGTGCTGTCACGGCTACGACTTCGTTTCCGACGCCGGCGTCGTCGGTGAAGCCGTTCTGCTTCGCTGATGCAGCCGCCGCGAGTTGCGGCGTGCTCGTCGAGCCGGCGGTCGGATAGTTCAATTGGATCGCGCCCGCCATCGCGGCACTGTCGGCTGCAGACTGCTCGAGTCGCTGTTGATAACGCCAGAACCCAACATCGACGGCGAGCGCGACGACGCCGAGCACCGCGATGATGCCAATCGCCATGAGGGGCAAGAGTTGCCCTCGCTGGCCTTGCCGTGTGCTCCGTCCAAACATCGTCCGCCGCCTTTACGTATGCCTCATCGCGGATCGCTCATGCACCGAAGAGCAATCGGCCCGCTGAAGGTGGTATCGGTCGCAATACCGTGCGACGTAAGCGGCGTGCTGCGCGGTGTTACGGCGCTCACAGTCCGCCAGGAAAGCGCGCCTGTTTTTGGGACGACCGGGAGTCGAACCCGGATGCTCTTGCGAGCGGCAAATTTTAAGTCTGCTGTGTCTACCGATTCCACCATCGTCCCGTCGCGCTCGCTTTCGCGTCCGAGCATCGCCGTCACTCCGTCGCCCGATATGTCCGCGTAGACGTCCGATTATGGTGCCAGCAGGAAGCCCAAAAGCAGATCGTTCGCCTCGAGCAATCCGGACGTCACGCCGAGCGCGCGCATCGCCTCCGAGAGGACGAGCGCACCGCCGACGATGATATCGGCGCGCTGTGCGAGCATGCCCGCGAGTACGCGCCGCTCGTCGACATGCAGATCGAGGAGCCGATCGATCGCGGCGTCGAGCGCCTCACGCGCGAGCGTCGATCCGCTCACCTTATCGACGTGCGATCCGGCGATAACGGCCGCGATCGTCAGCGGCGTACCCGCCACGCAGCGAAGTTCGGCGATCGGCATAAGCGTTCGAAGCGGCGCGAGCGCGCGGGCGATTTCGATTCGCGCGGCGATGGCCGACGCGTGCGCCGGTTCACCGGGCTCCCCGCCCAAAAGCGCCGGGAAGTGCTCTGCCACACGGACGGAACCGATCTCGATCGAGCACGTCTCGAGCAGCACGCCTTTGCACCCCACGGCACATTCGGTACTTCCGCCGCCGATATCGAGCACGGCGATTCGCCGCTCGTCGTACGGCACGCCATACGTCGCGCCACGATAGCTCGCAGCCGCTTCCTCTTCCCCCGAGAGCACGCGCAACGGCGCGCCGGTCGACGCAAAGATGCGTTCGCCGAACGCGGTGGCGTCGTCGGCACGACGCACGGCGCTCGTCGCGATACACGCGAGCGTCGCGCCATAGTCGTGCGCGATCGCGGCAAAATCAACTGCCGCCGCGAGCGTTCGCGCGATCGCAGCGGGTGCGAGCGAACCGCCGTCGCGCAAGCCTTCCCCCAAACGCGTGCCGATCTGGCGATGCTCGAGTTGCTCCACCGTGCCATCGGTGTTGTCGTGTACGACAAGCAGACGAACGGTGTTGGTGCCGAGCGATAGCACGGCGCGCGCGCGCGGAGTTAGTACCGCTTGCCCGCCGAGGCTTCGCGCGTGCGCTGGATGCGCTCGAAGAAGTGATCGTAATTCTGGTTCGCGATTCCGGCAAAGAGCGTATCGATGATCGTGAGTTGTGCGATGCGACTCGACGTCGCATCCGAGCCGAATGCCGTTTCTTTCGCCGCGGTGAAGAGCTTCACGTTGGCGACTTTCGTAATTGGCGACGTCGCGCGGTGCGTGATGCAGATCGTCGTCGCGCCGGCATTTTGTGCGTTCTCCATCGCGTCGCACACGTCGCGCGATGCGCCGGTGTGCGAGATCCCGAGAACCACATCGCCCGTCCCGAGCAACGACGACGACATCGCCATGAGATCGCTATCGCTAAGCCACACGCACGAGATGCCGAGCTTCATGAATTTATGATAGGCATCGAGAGCGAGCGGCGCACTCCCGCCGATCCCATACACTTCGACGCGGCGCGCGGTCGCGAGCGCACCAACCGCTCGAACGAGTTCGTCGTCGGCAAGCACTTCGATCGTATCTTTGAGTGCTTGAGCATTCGCTTGAAAAATCTTATTTTTGAGCGCCGCGAGCGAGTCGCCCCGATCGATCTCTTCGTAAACGGTTTCGGTCGGGCCGACGAGATCGCGCGCGAGCATGATCTTGAACTCTTGATAGCCCTTATAGCCGATCTTCTGACACAAGCGAACGACGGTCGACTCACTCGTTTGCGTGCGCTCGGCGAGTTCCGTGACCGTGAGATAGATCAGTTCTTCCGCATGCTTGAGGATGAAATCGGCGACACGCTGTTCGGCCGTGCGTAGCGAACTGTATGTCCCTTGGATGCGAATGAAGCAACCGGGGACGTTAACGGGATCGATTCGGGCCTCGGGTGAGGTCTTCACACGCGTCCCGTTCTACGTGACGTCGGGACGCGCCTCGAAAAGTCGAGCGCGTCGCTTCTTCCGAATGAAGTGTCGTTCGGCAGGCGGCGCTTGATCTGCCGGAGCCCATTCGTGCGTCGCTTTGAGGTACGCCCCGATCTTCGCTTCGAAGACGATATCCGCAAGAAGCGTGTCGCTTGCAGGCGCGCTCGAAACACCGATGGGCGGCGCTTCCAGCGTTACGCTGCGATGGCGGCCGTTCCGATCGAGGACGAGTGCGAGCGGCTCGCGCTTCGCCTGGCTCGCGGCGTATCGCGGTCGATGAGCGGCGAGCTCGGCCTCGGCCACGCTCGCGAGCGATCCATCGGCCAGGCGGACCGTCGCGCCATGATAATGGATGTTGATAACGGTTCCCGACGTACGCGTTATCGTTCGGTACCGTACGAATCGGGCTCGGGTGTGGGGATGGCCGCGCCGCGAAGATAGATGATCTCCTCATGCGGGCCGACGAGGCGAAGTTTTTCGTGGATCTCCGGCACGGCGCCACGAGCCGTGCCCAAGCGCGCGATCGTCGCTCGTTGGTGCGTCTCGCGCGCGTGGAGAGCGACCACATCCGCGTGCATCTCGGAAAGTTCGTGCGCGACGGCGATATTTTTCGCAACGATGCCTTCAAATTGCATCGCGATCACCCCGAGAACCGCGACGACCACGAGCGCGAGCGCAAGCCGACCAGCGAGCCGCACGACGGGAATGATGCTGGTGCGCCCGCGTTCGATCTTCATGGCAAGGCAGCCGTCGCGTGTTCGCGCGTTTCCGATTCCCACGCACCGATCCGGCGGAATTTGCGATACCGCGCGTCGCGCAGCTCGACGGCGGGATGGTTCTCGAGCACGCGTAATTCCGCATCGATCGTGTCGAGCACGCTCGTAATGAACGCCGGCGCGTCGCGATGTGCGCCGCCGAGTGGCTCGGCGACGACGCGATCGACGATACCAAAGCCAACGAGATCCGAACTCGTGAGCTTGAGGCGATCGGCGGCCTCCGAAGCGCGCGCAGAATCGCCCCAGAGGATCGCCGCGCAGCCCTCGGGCGAGGCGACGGAATACACCGCATTTTCTGCCATGATCACGGTATCGGCAAGCGCGATCGCGAGCGCACCGCCCGAACCGCCTTCGCCGATGATCGTCGCGACCACAGGAACGCCGACTTTCGCAAGCGTGGCGAGACACGCCGCAATCGCTTCGGACTGCGCGTGCTCTTCCGACGCGATTCCGGGATCCGCGCCCGACGTATCGACGAGCGTCACGATCGGCAAGCCGAATCGCGACGCAAGTTCCATCAGGCGCTTGGCTTTGCGATAGCCTTCGGGCGAAACCATGCCGAAGTTACGACGGATATTTTCTTTCGTGTCGCGGCCTTTTTGTTGCGCGAGAAAGACGATGCGTCGGCCACGCAATTTCGCGAACCCGCCGATGAGGGCGGGATCGTCGCGGAAATGCCGGTCGCCGTGCAGCTCGTCGAATCGATCGAAGGCCGCGAGATAATCGCTCGACGTGGGACGCTTCGGATGACGTGCCATATTCACGCGTTCCCACGGCGTGAGTTTCCCAAAGAGATCGCCGAGCAGCTCCCGATACTTTTCTTCTAAAATCCCGAGTTCAGTCGAGCCGCCCATGCCTCGCGCGCGCAGCGTTTCGATGCGGTCTCCGAGTTCGGTGAGCGGGCCCTTCTCACGTTCGACGATGACGTTCATCTAGTTCGCGAACTCCGGCACGGATTTGAGCGCGGGCGTCATCCGTTTGCGATCGACGGCGTAATCGAGCACGCGTACGATCGTCTCGCGTAAGTCGTGTCGTGACACGACCATGTCGATCGCACCTTTTTCGAGTAAGAACTCCGCCGTTTGGAAATTGTCGGGCAATTTTTGGCGGAGCGTTTGTTCGATCACGCGGCGACCCGCAAAACCGATCGAGGCGTGCGATTCGGCAATGATGATATCGCTCTGAAACGCAAACGACGCCGAAACGCCACCCGTAGTCGGGTCGGTAAGAACGGTCATGAAGAGATTGCCGTCGGCCATGAAGCGTTCGACGGCGAGCGTCGTCTTCGCCATCTGCATGAGCGCGAGCATGCCTTCTTCCATGCGTGCGCCGCCGCTGGCCGTAAAGACGATGCACGGCAACCGGCGACGGTGCGCTTCTTCGAGTAGGTGCGTGATGCGTTCGCCAACGACCGTCCCCATGGTTCCACCACGAAAATTAAAATCCATGACGCCGAGCGCGACCGGGAAGCCATCGAGGGTTGCGAAGCCCGTTACGACAGCTTCGCTGAGTTGCGATTTTTTCCGATCCGCTTCCAGCTTCGCGGGATAGGGGCGTTTATCGACCCAGCCGAGTGGATCACCCGGCAACATCTCCATACCGATCTCGACGAAATCGCCATCTACGAGCATGTTGATGCGATCGAACGCGTGCATCCGAAAATGATACGTGCATTTGGTACAGACCGAAAGATTCGCCTCGAGATCCTTGCGATAGAGCATCTCGCCGCACGACGGACACTTCGCCCACAGCGACGCATCGCGTTCCGACGCGACGTCGGGTTCGCGCAGACGTCGGAGCCACTCGGGAATCGCCATTAGGTGGTCTTCACGTCGCTCGGCGTCGCGCTCGGTTCCGTGTGACGCACCACGATCGATGGCACGTCCGTCGACTTCGCGCGGTTGGGAAAGAGTCGACCCATATAGAGTCGTCGCAATTGCTTGAGATAATTCGTGATCTCTTTTCCGTTGAGTTTCGATTCGCCGACGACGCGATCTTTGAACACGTACGGTACTTCAATGAATGTACCGTACCGCGCTTTTGCCGCGACTTCGAGACCGATTTTGAAACCGATCGGATCGAGCGCGATGCCGTCGAGTGCGTCGCGACGTACGAGCAAGAAACCGCTCGTAATATCGCGGATCGGCGTGAGCGGCCACGCGATCGCGCAGGCGACGATCGAGGTAATCTTGCGTTTGAGCGGCCAATTTTCGATGCCACCACCGCGTACGTAGCGGCTCCCGATCGCCAATCCATATGTTCCCGAGGCGATCGCTGCTATGAGATCGGGCACGATTCGGAAATCGTGACTGAAGTCGGCGTCCATGCATCCCAGCGCCGTGGAATCCGAACGTGCGAAATTCCAACCATCGATGACGCCACTCGAAAGCCCCATCTTCCCGGGTCGATGTAGACACCGCACGGGGTAGCGCTCGGCGAGCGCATCGACGATCGCGCCGGTTCCGTCAGGTGAATTATCGTCGACGACGATGAGCTCACCATCGAGACCCTGGGCGACGAAGAGATCGCCGAGTGAGGTGATGAGTTTTTCGATGCCGCCCGCTTCGTTGTACGTCGGGATGACGATACTGAACTTCACGCGCCGCCGGGCCAGACCAAAGTCATACGTTGGGGGGTATACGCCTCGTGCGCGCCGCTCTCATGCTCCCTAATCACGCTTACGACCAAGCTACATCGCGCCGCTCGCGATCAGCACCGCGGTCGTTGCGACGAGGCCAGCCGTTTCGGTCCTTAAGATGCGGCTTCCGAGCGAGATGAGGTGCGCACCCGCCGCCGTTGCCATCGCCGCTTCCTCGGCTGAGAAGCCGCCTTCGGGACCGATTGCGACGAGGACACTCGCGGCATTGGCGAGCATCGGCGGCAGCGTTTCGCGAAGCGGCGCGGCATCGGCGAGCTCCCACGGAACGAGCGCGACGTCGACCGTCGCGAAGGTGCGCACGAGCGAGGCGAAATCGATCGGCGCGTCGACGATCGGCACGTCGCGTCGACCGCATTGCAGCGCTGCCGTTTTCGCAAGGCGGCGCCACCGCTCGAGCTTGCCCGAACGTTCGCCGTCGCCGACGGTTCGCGCCGAGACGAACGGCACGATCCGCGCGACGCCGAGTTCGGTAGCCTTTTCGACGACGAAATCCATCTTCGCGCCTTTGGGCACCCCCTGCGCGAGCGTGATTGCAAGTCGCGGCGCCGCCGGGCCGCTCAGCTCCCGTTCGAGCGTGAGCGTCGCGAAGGTTCCATCGACGACGAGTCGCGTCGCAAAGATCCGACCGCTCGAATCGATCAGCTCGACCACGGCACCCGTCTGCGCGCGCAAAACGAGCAGAAGTTTGCGCGCGTCGTCGCCGGGAAGCCGCACGCGGTCACCCGGCGCGTGGACGCCCGGTACGAAAAAGCGCGGCGCGCTAATCGGGTCGGAACGCGTCCTTGACGCGATCGAAGAACGTGCGGTCCTCGCCCACATCACCCGCAATTGTGGCGTACTCCTCGAGTAATTCGCGTTCGCGACGCGAGAGTTTGGTCGGCACCACGACGTGGACGGTCGCGAGCAGATCCCCACGCGAACTGCCGCGCACGACCGGCATGCCTTTGCCGCGAATGCGATACGTCGCACCGCTCTGCGTCCCCGCAGCAATTTGCAACGGTAGTTCACCGTCGAGCGATTCGATCTCGATCGCGGCCCCGAGTGTGGCTTGCGTGAAACCGATCGGCACGTCGAGGTAAAGATCGCTCCCGTCGCGCCGGAAGCGTTGATGTGCGGCGACGCTGAGGTACACGTACAGATCGCCCGGCGGACCGCCGCGTGCGCCGCCTTCGCCGCTCCCCGAGACGCGGATACGACTTCCATCGTCGACGCCTGCGGGTATCTTGACAGTGAGCGTGCGGTTACGTTCGATGCGGCCGCGACCGCGACACGTCTCACATGGCGTCGGAACGATCGTGCCGTCGCCGTTGCATTTCGTACACGTCGTTTGTGTGACGAATTGGCCGAGCGGCGTTTGCCGCGTGGCGCGCATCGCACCCGAGCCGCCGCAACGGTCGCACCGCATCACGAGCGTTCCGGGTTTCGCCCCCGTGCCCGTGCACGTCTCGCACTGCCCGAGATGGTTGAACGAGAGCTCTCGCTCCGCGCCGCGAAACGCATCTTCGAGCGTGATCTGCAAATCGTAACGCAGATCGGCACCGCGCTGCGGACCGGCAGGCCGTTGTTGTGCGCCACCCTGTCGCGCGCCAAAAAACATGTCGAAAATATCGCCGAAACCTTCGCCCTGCGCGCCGAAACCGCCGGCACCACCACTCGCGCCATTCGTAACGGCCCCAAAGCGATCGTATTGCACGCGCTTCTCCGCGTCGCCCAGGATTTCGTAGGCCTCGTTGATCTCTTTGAAACGGGATTCCGCCGTCGTCTTATCGGCGGCGACATCGGGATGGAATTTGCGCGCGAGACCTCGGTACGCGCGTTTGATATCCGCCTCGGATGCGTTACGTTCGACGCCCAGGACGGAGTAATAATCGGTCGGCACGGTACCTCTAACGGATGTCGGTGTTGGCGAGATGCCGGTTGAGCGAATTCGCCGTGCCGGTTGCGAGCGCGAGCAGACGCGCGTACGGCATGCGACGCGGTCCCAGGATCGCGAGCACGCCGACGGTTTCATCGCCGAAGCGATACGGCACCGTCACGATGCTACATTCGGTGATATCGTCGGAGCCGAGCTCGTGGCCGATCTTGATCGTCGGCCCCTCCGTTGCCATCGAGTCGGCGACCAAATCGTAGAGCACTTTCTGCTCTTCGATGATGCGCAGGATCGATCGGAGTTTCCGCAAGTCTTGGAACTCGGGTTGGTCCAAAAGATGTTGCGCGCCGCTCGAGGCGACGGCGGGCGGCACATCCGCTCGCATCGCATCGGCAAACGCCCGCACGAGCACGTGAGCGAGTTCGTCGACGAGCCCGGCCTCGCGCACGATCGCGGCCGTTTCGTGCGCCCTGATCTCGCGTAGACTCCGACCGGCGAACGTTGCGTTGAGGCGATTCGAGAGTCGCGTAAGGTCGTCGGCAACGAGGCCGGGATGCTCGAAGGGGTGTTGCGCGACGACACCGAGCGACGTGACCACGATCGCGAGCCCGGTGCGTTCCGAAAGCCAAATCAGTTGGACGTGACGGAACGTTTGCGTGTCGCGCGCGGGCGCGACGACGAACGCAACGTTGCGAGAGAGCTGGCCGAGGAGCCGCGTCGTGTGTTCGATGACGTCGTCGAGTTCGCGGCTCGCTTCGCGAAATTCGTCCTGAATACGTCGTTGCTCGTCATTCTGCAGGGGCTCGGGTCGCATGAGCTGGTCGACGTAGGTGCGGTAGCCCGCATCGGAGGGAATCCGCCCCGCCGACGTGTGCGGTTGCACGAGGTAGCCGGCGGCCTCGAGTTCGGCCATTTCGTTGCGAATCGTTGCGGAGCTAACGCCGAGATTATACTTTTGCGTGAGCGTGTTCGATCCAACCGGCTCCGCCGTCGCGACGTATTCGTACACGACCGTGGCCAAGATGAATGCCTTGCGTTTGTCGAGGTCAGGGCGCAACGGGACGGGATCCGGCACGATCGATTCCTTAGCAGTCACGAGGCTGGAGTGCCAGCATTAGACCCCAGCTTATCCCAACGACGGCCGAGGGTCAAGTCCGTGGCGACACTCCAAAAGCGAATTACCATGAAATTATATTCTTTCTTGTCAGTAGACTGGCATTGAAAGGGGCCGCCATCTCTCGCGCATGAAGCGGCGGCATGCAGACGGATTCGAACTCCCACGAGACCATCGAGGCCCTTCTCAAAGAGACGCGTACCTTTCCGCCGGCGAAAGCATTTGCCGAGGCCGCAAACGCGAAGCCCGGCATCTATGAAGAGGCCGACCGCGACTATCTCGGATTCTGGAAGTCGTGGGCCGAGAAGCTGACCTGGAGCAAACCGTTCGAGAAGGTGCTCGAATGGGACGAACCCTTCGCGAAGTGGTTCGGCGGCGGGACGCTCAACGCGTCGATCAACTGTCTCGATCGTCACGTCGACGCCGGTCGCGGCGATCGGATCGCGTATTATTTTGAAGGCGAGCCCGGCGATCGACGCACGATCACCTACGCGGAACTCTTGCACGACGTTTGCAAGCTCGCAAACGGTATGCGCAAGCTCGGCATCAAGCGTGGCGATCGTGTCGCGATCTACATGCCGATGGTGCCCGAACTTCCCGTTGCATTGCTCGCCTGCGCGCGCATCGGCGCGGCACATAGCGTCGTCTTCGGCGGATTTTCGGCCGATTCGATCGTCGACCGGATGAAAGATGCAGAATGCGTCGCCATCATCACGACCGATCAGGGTTGGCGGCGCGGGAAGAAAGTGCCACTCAAAGCGACGGTCGATGTCGCCCTCGAGGCGTCGCCATCGGTAAAGCACTGTATCGTTTCCAAACGCGTCGGAGATCCCGTCGCGATGCGCGAGGGTCGCGATATTTGGTGGGACGATCTCGTGCGCGACGAGCCCGCGACGTGTGCGCCCGAAGCGATGGAATCCGAAGACTTGCTCTTCTTGCTCTACACGAGCGGCACGACGGCAAAACCCAAAGGCATCATGCACACGACGGCGGGTTATCTAACAGGTGTTACCGCGACGACGAGCCTCGTTTTCGATATGAAAGATAGCGATATCTTTTGGTGTACCGCCGACATCGGTTGGGTGACGGGGCATTCGTATATCGTGTACGGACCGCTCGCGCTGGGGGCGACCGGCATCCTCTACGAGGGCACGCCCGATTTCCCCGAACAGGACCGGTTTTGGGAGATTATCGCACGCTACAAAGCGACGATTCTCTACACCGCACCGACCGCAATTCGCGCGTTCATGAAGTGGGGCCGCGAGCACGTCGATAAACACGATCTTTCTTCGTTACGCCTTCTCGGATCCGTTGGCGAACCGATCAATCCCGAAGCGTGGATGTGGTATCACGACGTGATCGGCGGCGGCAAATGCCCGGTGGTCGATACGTGGTGGCAGACGGAGACGGGCTCCATTCTTATCGCGCCGCTCCCGGGTATCACGACGCTCAAACCGGGAAGTGCGACGCGCGCGTTTCCGGGAATCGTCGCCGACGTCGTCGACGAAGAGGGCAAGTCCGTTCCGCTCGGGGGCGGCGGATATATCGTGATTCGTCAGCCGTGGCCTTCGATGACGCGCGGCATCTACGGCGATCCGAAACGTTTTAAAGAAACGTACTGGTCGAAGTTCGAACATCTCTATCTTGCCGGTGACGGCTGTCATCGCGATGTCGACGGCGACTTTTGGTTCATGGGTCGTATCGACGACGTCATGAACGTCAGCGGCCACCGCATCTCGACGGCCGAAGTCGAGAGCGCGCTCGTCGATCACCATGCCGTTGCCGAAGCTGCCGTCGTCGGCAAGAACGATGACCTCACGGGTCAGGCGATCGTCTGCTTCGTCTCACTGCGCGGTGGCACGGAACCAAGTGCCGCACTCAATACGGAACTCCGTCAACACGTCGCGAGCAAACTCGGAAAATTCACGATGCCGAAGGAACTCACGTTCACGCAAGAATTGCCAAAAACGCGGAGCGGCAAGATCATGCGGCGCCTCCTACGCGATATCGCCGAAGGCCGCGAACTCGGCGATACGACGACACTTGCCGATTCCAGCGTCGTTCTCGATCTGCAATCGCGCGTCCAAGCCGCGAGCGGCAAGGACGAGTAGACCGGACCCAAACTCAGCCATCTTACGTGCGGATGGGAACGCCGTAGCACGTCAACGTGCTGCCGCGGCATTCAGAAGCGTTCGTGCGCTCCACCCACGTGGAGCGCACGAACGCTTCGTGAAGCCAGCAGCAACATCGCCGAGTCAGCTATAAGCGACATGTCTAGTAGACTTGACATGTCTCAGTGCACCGTGATACGTTGACATCGGAGACCGATGAAAAACCGTATACGCGAACTGCGATCCCAGCGAGGCTGGTCACAGGCCGATTTCGCCGAGCGTCTCGGTGTTGCGCGGCAGACCGTTAACACGATCGAGACGGGAAAGAGCGTTCCGAGTCTCTCGATCGCCTTTCACATCGCATGGCTGTTTGGAACGAGCATCGAGTCCGTTTTTCCATCGGATCTGGAGGAAAAAATGCGCGTACTCGAAGCGACCTGGACGTATATAAACGTTCTGGCGACGGCATTGACGGAACGGCGAGCACTGGAAAAAAACGGCCGCGACGGCTGGGAACTGATCGGATTCGGCGCCGGGTATCTCCGATTTCGCCGACCCGACGACGCAACGCTTCGCGAACCGTGGGAATATCTTCGCATCGGCGGGCTCACGACCAATCGCGAGATCGAAATGCACGGAGCCAAGGGATGGTCGTACTGCGGAAGTTGGTTGGCCGTCTACCACTATTTTAAACGACCCGCGCGCGATGCAATCGAAGCGCGCGACGAGTTGGGCCGCGCCTAAGCTTCGCGCGCGGGTGTCGCGAGTCGCGCCACCCGCTCCGACCGCAAGAAGGCCCCGCACGCGCACGACCGCCACTCGGCCACGATCGCATAATCACCACGCTTGCGCAGACTCGTACCATCCGGCTGGGTAGCGACGAGTTCCCCACACGCCAAACATGCAGCGGGTCGACCTTCGAACGGACGGACGGGTGGCATCGGAAAAAGAGGAACGACGTGTTGCGGGTTCACTGTACCTAAGTGAACGGCTGGAACCCATTACGAGACGCGGTGTTTGGGCTCACAGACGGTACAGAGCTCGTAAAGAAGGCGCGCAGCTCGGCGAGATCCTCGACGCGCTTGGCCGGCGGTAGGGCTGCGAGAATCTGCGCGCCGTAGCGCATCGACCCCACCCGTCCGTCGAGGAGCACCACGAGTCCGCGATCCGATTTCGCGCGGATGAGGCGGCCGAATCCCTGCTTAAGGCGGACGATCGCCGAGGGAATCATATACTCATCGAAACTCGAGCGACCCGCAGAATCGATCGCCGCGAGTCGCGCCGCGACGACGGGATCGGCGGGTGAGGGAAACGGGAGACGGTCGATGATGACGCACGAAAGCGATTCGCCGACGACATCGATGCCTTCCCAAAACGTCCCCGTCGCGAAGAGTATGGCATTGGGCGTTTCACGGAACCACCGCAACAGATGCGCGCGCGGAAGTTCGCCTTGCAACTTGATCGGAAAAGCGATGCGATCGCGCACGAGCGCGTACACTTCGTTCATTCGCGCATACGACGTGAAGAGCACGAACGCGCGGCCGCGCGTGACATCGAGGATCTCTTCGACCAATGGCGCGATCCGCCGCGCGAACCGTGGGTCTTTGGGATTGCAATCGGGTGGCGCGACATAGAGTCGCGCTTGCTCGCGATAGTCGAACGGTGAAGGCGCGATGTATTCTTGGGCATCGTCGATACCGAGCGCGTCGCGCAAGAAGCGAAACGAGGTCCCCGTCGCGATCGTCGCGCTCGTGAGCACGATGCTCTGCGCGCGCGCAAAAAGCGCGGTGCGCAAGTACTCGGCGACGTCGAACGGTGCCGAATTCACCTCGTACCGATCGCGTGCGTCCGAACGCTCGACCCACGAGATCGCCTCCGTCGGCGGTAGCGCCATGCGATCGATCGTCGCGATGTGCGCCTGCACTCCGCGCAGCACGAGATCGCGCCGACGCTCGGCTTCTGCCACATTTTCCGATGGGCGTTTGAGCGCGGCTTGCCAATTGCCGAGCACCCAATTTTCGAGCTTGTAGAACGATTCTTGCACGATTGCGAGTGAATCGAATGCGCCTTCGCTTGCCGCGAGCGGATACCGATCGCCCGGCACCTGCGCGAGCGTTTGTACGAGGCCGCGCATTCCGCTATCGATGTCGGCGTCGTAGACCGCCGGCAGTTGGTAGGTTCGGTGGACGCGGCGCATCAGGCGTGCGACGCTGCCGCCCGAGAGCGTCGCAGTCAACGCTGCCGACGCCCATCGCTCGCATTGATGCGCTTCATCGAGGATCGCGAAATCGTACGGCGGCAAGAGCGTGCCGCCCATGGCGAGATCGAGAAAAAAGAGCGCGTGATTGACGACGATGATATCGGCATACTTCGCAGCGTCGCGCTGTTGGAAAAAATAACAGTCCCGAAAACGTTCGCAAAATTCGCCGACGCAGTCGTCGGCATCGGCGTCGAGTGCTTCCCATTCCAAACCCGGCGGCGCGAACGCTAACTCCGAGCGATCGCCCGTCGTCGTGCGATCGGCCCAATCCCACATCGCCTCCATCGTGCCGCTCTGCGCGATGAGACGTTCGGCGCGCATTTTATCGAGTTTCGCACGACAGAGATAGTGGTT
>JAYTXC010000324.1:0-6295 GCA_043743145.1 Rhodospirillales bacterium | reverse complement strand
GGCGAGATGTTCGGCGGCATGAGCTACGAGCGGCTCGAAACGATGAACGGCATCCAATGGCCATGTCCGACTGAAGATCATCCCGGCACGATGTTCTGTCACGCACGTCTCTGGGAGTCGGGCGAAGCGCAAGGGATGAAGGCGCCGTTCCTTGCGGTCAAACACGAACTTCCGCTCGAGGCACCCGATGCGGAATATCCGCTCACGCTCACGACGGGTCGTCGTCTCTCGGATTACAATACGGGCGTGCAAACCAGCGGCTTCGATTCGCCGCTGCGTCGCTCGGAATCGATCGACATGTTTCCCGCCGATGCCGCGCGTTACGGCTTCCACGAAAATCAAGTCGTGCGCATCAGTTCGCGTCGCGGTTCGATCGTGGCGCCGATCCATATCGATCCGGCGCTCAAATCGGGGATCGTTTTCATGACGTTTCATTTTGGCGACGAATACAGCGTCAATCGGCTCACGATTAACGCGACTGATGAAAAAGCCGGGACGGCTGAATTCAAGGCGTGCGCGGTCAAGCTCGAAGCGCTAGCGGTCGGACACGATACGGCCGAGCGTGCGGAACATGCCGTACCACGCGAAGCCGCGGCCGTGGGCGACTAGCGCGTGCCCGATCTCAAACTCCTCGGAGACGAGCCGACCCTCGAAGAACGCGAAGCGATCGATAGCGCGATCGCTTCGCTCCACCAGCATGGCACCACGGGCATTCACAAGAAACGCCACCTCTTGTTGCCCGCATTACAAGCGGCTCAAGAACGCGTCGGTTGGATTAGCGAAGGCGCGTTCAATCATATCTGCAAGACGCTCGAGGTTCCGCCGGCCGATGCCTACGGAACCGCGACGTTTTATGCGCTGCTCGCCGTCGAACCGCGCGCGAAACGCGTGTTGCACGTCTGCGAAGATGTTGCGTGTATGCCGCGTGGCTCGCGTGAGCTCATTGCCGAACTCGAACGTACCGTCGGCCCGGCCGCGCATCACGGTCCCGAAGGTTCGCACGTCGAGATCGCCGACAGCGATGCAGTCTGGCTCAAATCTCCGTGTCTTGGGCTGTGCGATCAAGCGCCGGCGGCATTCTTACAAGTCGCGGGTGAAAAGCCGATCGAGCATCTCTTCGGCGAGGTCACGATGGATACGGTGCGTGCGGCACTCGGTGGAGCACTCGACATCGCGCGCGTCGCGCGGCCGAAGCTTCCCCAAGTCGGCCAACCACACTTACGCCTGCTGCAACGTGTCGACGTCGTCGATCCGACGAGTCTGGATGATTATCGCTCGCACGGCGGCTACGCGGCGCTGCGCCGGGCGACGGAGATCGGGCCCGCGGGCGTCGTTCGCGAAGTCACGGATTCGAAACTCATGGGCCGCGGCGGTGCCGCCTTTCCGACGGGTCGGAAATGGGAAGCTGTCGCCAAGCAAACGGTTCGACCGCACTACCTGATCTGCAACGCGGATGAGTCGGAGCCGGGAACGTTTAAGGACCGTAGCATTATGGAGGGCGACCCGTTCGCGCTCGTCGAGGCGATGACGATCGCTGCGTATGCGACGGGCTGCGAGTTCGGATATATCTATCTCCGTGGCGAATATCCGCTCGCGCACGAGCGGCTCACGAACGCCATGGCGAAAGCGCGCGCGCGCGGATTGCTCGGCAACGACATCCTCGGCACGGGCTTTAATTACGACATGGAGATTCGCAAGGGTGGCGGTGCGTATATTTGCGGTGAGGAAACCTCGATCTTTAATTCGATCGAGGGCTTCCGCGGCGAACCGCGCAACAAGCCGCCGTTTCCCGTCGAATCGGGCGTGTTCCACCGCCCGACGCTCATCAATAATGTCGAGACGCTCGTCAACGTGCTCGCCATCGTCACCGAAGGCGGGCCGGCCTTCGCAAAGATCGGCACCGAGGCGTCGACGGGTCCCAAGCTCTTCTGTCTTTCGGGCTGCATCGAGAAGCCGGGCGTCTACGAAGTGCCGTTCGGTGCGACGTTACGCGATCTTATCGAGCTCGCCGGCGGTGTCGCGGATGGAAAGAATCTCGGCTCGATCCTCCTCGGTGGGGCGGCGGGACTCTTCGTCGGTCCCGAAGATCTCGACATGCCGCTTACGTTCGAGGGTGTGAAGGCTTCGGCTGCGACCCTCGGCTCCGGTGTCATTCTCGTGCTCGACGATAGCGTCGATATGCTGCCGATTCTCCAGCGTATCGCGGCGTTTTTCCGCGACGAATCTTGCGGCCAATGCGTGCCGTGCCGCGTTGGCACCGTGCGTCAAGAGGAAGCACTCGCACGCATCGCGGCGGGCGTGCCGATCGGCGATATCAAAACGGAGATATCGCTCTTAGACGAAATTGGTTTGGTCATGAAAGATGCGTCGATCTGCGGCCTCGGCCAAACGGCGTATAGTGCGATCGAATCCGCCATCCACCGTTTGAAAGTCATCGCATGATCACGCTCTTACCGCCGAAAGCTCCACCGCGTCAGATCGAGATTGAGATCGACGGCGTGAAAGTCGTGGCCGACGAGGGCCAAACGATTCTCGACGTCTGCAAAGCCAACGCAAAGACGATACCGACGCTCTGCTTTCTCGACACGCTCCACCCCGTCAATGTCTGCCGCATCTGCGTGGTAGAAGTCGTCGGCGCGCGCGTGCTCGTGCCGTCGTGCTCGCGCATCATCGAGCCCGGCATGCAAATCAAGACCGATAGCGACCGCGTCAAGCACAGCCGCAAGATGGTCTTGGAATTTCTCGACTCCTCGACCGATCTGAGCACCACGCCCAATATCCCCGAGTGGCGCGATGAGATGGGCTCGAACGTCGACCGCTACGGGCCGCCTGCGCCGCCCGCTGCCGCCGGTGCGCGCGATCGCGTGCATACGGGCCACCACGATGCACCCAACCCCGCGTATCGCGAGACGGTCGCGCAGCCCACGAAGATCGACAACAACCTCTACGTGCGGAGCTATGAGAAGTGCATTCTCTGCTACAAGTGCGTCGAGGCGTGTGGTACCGATTATCAAAACACGTTTGCGATCGCCGTCGCGGGTCGCGGGTTCGCGGCGCGTATTTCGACGGAATTCGCCGTCGAATTACCCGATTCGGCGTGCGTCTACTGCGGAAATTGCATCGCGGTCTGTCCCACCGGCGCATTGATGTTTAAGAGCGAGCACGATATGCGCGCAGCCGGAACGTGGAACGAAGAGAAGCAGAAGCAGACCGATACGATCTGTCCGTACTGCGGCGTCGGGTGTACGCTCACACTCCACGTTCAAGACAATGAGATCGTCAAAGTCACCTCGCCGTTCGATCAGACGGTGACGCGCGGCAACTTGTGCATCAAGGGTCGTTTCGGGTGGAAATACGTCGGCAATGCAAAGGTGAAACCCGACGCCCCGAGTCCATGACGACGCGTGGTGCTGATGGGTCGCGCGAGACGCTCGATCCGCAGCATCCGCTCTTCGGACTCGGCTACACGCGCCCGGTCGAACGTCGCACGTTCACGCGCGTGCACGCCACCGATCGCACCACGGAAGAGGCGCCCGTCGCCGAAGAAGTCCCGGTCGCCCTTGCCTACAACGGCAAGCCGCACGTCGTGATGATGTGTACCCCCGCCGATATTGAGGATTTCGCGCGTGGCTTTACGCTCACCGAAGAGATCGTCTCGGGCGTCGCCGAAATCGGCGCGATAAAAGTAGTAAAATATAGCCAAGGCATCGAGGTCGCGATCGCGATCCCCGAAGCGCGCGCGGCAAAGCTCGCCGACCGCGGCCGTGCGCTCGTCGGGCGCACGGGCTGCGGCCTCTGCGGCGTCACGACGATCGACGACGCGCTGCGTCCCGGTCGCCACGTCTGCGATGTGCCCCACACGCCACTTCATATCGACGCGCTTTTCGCGGCGGCCGACAAGCTTTCGGCATGGCAGATTTACAACGACGGCACGAACGCCGTGCACGCGGCGGCGTGGGTGGATCGCTCGGGTACGATCGTCGTCGCGCGCGAAGACGTCGGACGTCACAACGCTCTCGACAAGCTGGTTGGCGCCATGCAGATCGCTTCGATCGATCCACGCGAGGGCTTCGCGCTCGTGACGAGTCGCGCGAGTTACGAGCTCATCCAGAAGTGTGCGGCGGTCGGCATCGTGGTGCTCGCCGCGATTTCGCGACCAACGGGCCTCGCGGTGCGGATGGCCGATGCCGCGGGCATCGGGCTCGCCGGCCTCGTGCGCGGCCGCAGTGCGAATCTCTACGCGCATCCCGAACGATTCGGCGCATGAGAACCTCGAACGTGCGCGCGAAATTCGTGACCGATATCGCGCGAATCGCCTTTCCCGACGCGCGCGCCGCGATGATCGCGCGCGTCGCGCCGTTGCCGAGCGAACGCGTCGCGCTTCTCGGTGCGATCGGACGCGTCGTCGCGCAGACGTATCGAGCCACCGACGACATCGTTCCCTTCGCGCGGTCGGCTATGGACGGCTACGCGCTTCGCTCGCACGATACGCTCGGTGCGAGTACGAGCACGCCCGTCACGTTGCCCGTTCTCGGCGCGACGTTTGCGGGTGATGGTGCGATGACGCTCGCGCCGGGACACGCGACGGCGATTACGACGGGCGCGATGTTGCCTACGGGTGCCGATGCCGTCGTGCCGTTTGAAGAGATCGATCGCACCGATGCGACGATCGTGTTGCGGGAATCGCTCGGACGCTTCGACCACGTCTTCGAGCCCGGCGACGATGCGAAGCGCGGCGAGACGCTCGTGAGCGCTGGAAGCGTCCTCACGCCGGGTGCCGCCGCGCTCCTCGCATCGGGGGGCATTGCCGAGATCGAAGTCGTGCGTCGGCCGCGCATCGCGATCGTCTCGACCGGCAACGAGATCGTTGCGATCGAAGCGACGCCGCGACCCGGTGAGATCCGCAACAGCAACGCGACGATGCTCGCCGCGTCGCTCGCAGCCGACGGCGCGGAGATCGTTTTCAACGAGCACGTGCGCGATGACGCCGACGCGGTTCGCGCGACGCTCGTCCGCGCGATCGCGTGCGCCGATCTCGTCGTCACATCGGGTGGTGCATCGACGGGCGAGCGCGATTATCTCAAAGCGATATTGCGCGATCTCGGTGCCGATTTCGCGTACGACTCGATCGCGTTACGGCCGGCGAAACCGACCGCATTCGCAACGATCGGTGCCACGGCAATCGCGGTCTTGCCCGGCAATCCCGCCGCTGCGTTCGTCGCCTACGTTGCGCTCGTCCGCGGCGTGATCCGCCATTTATGCGGCCACGCCAATGCGTACGCGCCACACGTCGACGCGATCTTGCGCGGCTCGATTCATCGCAAAAATAACCGACATTTCCTGATGTTCGCGTCGCTTGCGATCGTGGCGGGTCGCCTCGAAGTACAACCGCTGGAAAATCAATGTTCGTCCCTCGTGCGCACGTCGGCGGATGCAAATGCGCTCATCATCGTAGGACCGGGTTCGGGCACAATCGACATGGGTGAAATCGTTGCGTGCGAATTGATCGTGCCGCTGTGGTAACGCAACGCGCGCGGCGATCGGCCGAGCGGGCTTAGCGAGCCCAGCTCATGAAACGGCCATCATGAGCAACCTTCACCCAACGCAAAAACGCTTGAACGAAATGAATCGATTGGGCGATATGGCGTATTTTCCAGCGCCCGTGAACATGGGCGCGACGATCAACGTGCTTCTGACGATTCTGCTGACGTGGTGGGTGGAACCGCAGTATCCGGCGCTTGCGGGCGTGTTCGTGGCGGTGGTGTTGGCGTTCAATCTCGTGCCGGTAGCGCTCTTGCGGCTCAAGCTGCGGAGGGATGAAGATGTTCATACGCTCGGCGAAATGCAATTCTTTGGCGATCAGCACCGATTTTCGGATTGGGTGTACGTCGTGGCGTCGGCAAATATGGCGTTTTGGATTCTGCTGACGTGGACGGTCTCGGCATTACATCGGAGTAGCTCGGCGCTCGCAACGGTGGAGGTCGTCGCCGCCGTAGCGACCTTCTCTCCCGTGCTTTTCCGTTTGGCAAAGAGATAGATCGACATACCGTTGCGCCCGTGCATTCCGCCCGACATGAGGGTGTGACGTCCATCGTCATGATGTCGTCGGTGCCAAACGCCGTCGGATGCGAACAAACGAGATGCGACGTGTACGCGGAGTCGCCGTAAGAAGCGACGACACGGTCTTTCAAAAACGTCAAGATGCGTTACCATTGTTTCGATCCGCGCCGAATCCATCACGAGCATCGGGGCAGTCGATCCCTCCGAGCCGTTTTCTTCCGCCTTTGCTAGCACG
>JAYTXC010000323.1:0-2075 GCA_043743145.1 Rhodospirillales bacterium | reverse complement strand
TGCACGCCGTCGCGATCGAACGACGACCATCCGCGCGTGCCCTTGGGCTGCCCGAACGCGGCAAAGTACGCCGTGGGGCCGCCGATCACGTCGTGTTCGCCCGGCATTACGACGAGCGGCGCTTTAAGGCGGCCGAGAATCTGTTTCGCATCGTCGAATTGCGCGGGTTTCGAGAGATGCGTGACGTCACCCGTGTGCACGACGAACGCCGGTTGCACGGGCATCGCGTTGATACGATCGACGGTTGCGTTGAGGGTTGCCGCGACGTCTTCGTTCGCCGGCTGATGGAAACCGATGTGGCTATCGCTAATTTGCACGAAGCCGATGTTTCGCGCGGTCGCGCCGGCGGCGAGCGGCTCCATGGTGCCCGTGACGCCGAGCGTGAATGCGATACCGGCGCCCGTCCAGCCAACGTGCTCGAGAAAATTCGATCGCTTCATGAGGATCCTTTCGATGCGGCGGGGCGAACGACGATGACGCCCTTCATGTAGGGATGGAGTTCGCAAAGATATGCGTACGTGCCGATCTTTGTGAAGACGTGCGACCACGACTCGTGAGCGTCGAGGCCGGCGGAATCGAACGATTTATCAATGGCGGAGACGGTGTGCGCTTCATCGTCGTCGTTGATGACGGTCACGCTGGTTCCGGCTGCGACCGTCAACGTCTTGGGGATAAAGGCGAAATTGCGCATGTGGATGGTCGCATTCGTCGTCGCTGACGAAGACGGCGCGGGCGAAGGTGTCGCGGCGGCAACGAGTGCGACGGCGAGCACCATGATGGGTGTATGCAACATGCTTCTGTATGCGCAAGTCGGGCGATCGGATCGATTCCACGGAAACTTTTTTTTAAGTCGGCCCGACGTCGCGCTCCGGATCGATCCGTTCCGGGATTTCGCGCTTACATCTCATGAGTCACAACGACCGGCGTTCGTCGACAACACGAACGCTTACCGACGACACCGAATGGAGTCAACCAATCGTGAATCGCACGTTCATCGTTTCCATCCTCGCCCTCTCCGTATCCGCCGCGCCGATCGCGGCACGTGCCGCCACGCCGAACCTGCAGCGCCTCGCTCTCGTGGCCGTCAACTCTCGCGAGTCGGCTCCTGTGAAACCCGCACCGATTTCGACAAAATCGTTCGAGGTCGACTATTCGCACGCGCTTTCGCCCCAACAAATGGAAGACGCGTACCTCGCCGCTGTCGACGAGTTCTTCCATGTCGACCATTCCAGCTAAGCGATGCTCCCGTTAGAGACCGCGCGGCCACGGTGCGGCGATGGTAAGGTACCCACCGAACGTCGGCGTACCGCCCAACAGGTTCGTTCGCCGTTCCAGCACGATGCGCGCGTGTTTCCCGACGAGGGCGCCCGCGTACTGTACGAGCGTGCGCGTGGGAAACGGGTTCGCCGCAGCGTCGTAACGGACGGCTGCGTAAACGTGCGGCGTCACGAAATATTTCATGCGCGCATACCCTCCGCTCGAGTCGAGCGCGCCGCGAGCACCGTCGGCATCATCGTCTCGGCCAAGCCATTGATGTGCGCTAACATCGAGCCGATCGTGTAGGGTCCGATAGGTTGCGCCGAAGCCGATACGATCGTAGGCATCGACGAACGGTGCCCGGCCTGGAAGCGCGATGCGGCGACGGCCATCGAGGACTTGTGCGTCGAGCACGATGCCGGATCGTGCGAGCGGCATGCGCCCGAAAAATCCGAGTTCCGGCCGTTGCGCCGTCGTCCGAACGCCCGTGAACACCGGTCGTCCGCCGTACGCCGCGCCTTTAAATTCGCCAAAGGCGACGGTCGCCGCGATACGCGCCACGCCGACGACGCGTTCTGCTTCGATGCCCAGCCGCGGAGCGTTGAGATCGAGGTCGTTCTGGCCAACGCTCGTTGCGAAATACCCGTAGGTCGAAATGCTGTCGAGTCGTTGCCCGGGTGATTGCGGGACCGGCAATTCCCACAGCCCGGCACGCCACAGCGTCCGCGTGTGTTTGTCGTACGTGGCGAGGAAACCGAGATACGGCGCGGCGGGTGCCCCAGCCGCGCCGAGATTATAATGCAGGTACGCCGTGACGT
>JAYTXC010000322.1:0-2096 GCA_043743145.1 Rhodospirillales bacterium | reverse complement strand
ATCGTCGCGCGAATATCGCGCAAGAACGGCCAGATGACGACGATCGCGAGAATGACCGCGAGACCGAGCGCTTCTTGCGTCGCCTGCGTCGCTTCGCGAATGTACGTCGCCTGTTCGGTCGTCCGCACGATATGGATCTGCGGTCGCGCGGCATCGAGTGCGCGCACGGTCGCCTCTGCGGCATCGGCGACGTCGAGCGTATTGGCATCGGCGCGTTTCACGATCGCGATCGCGACGGCGGGATGCCCATCGAATCGGTACGCCGATGCGTGCGCGCCCGTCGATTCGCCGCCGATGACGTCGGCGCGTAACACGCCGGGAAGGTCGCGCAATCGTGGTGCGATCTCCGCTTCGGCGACGCGCGCGAGTTCGTGTAACGGTGTCTTTGCCTGTGTGATCGCGTAGGTAGCGACGGGCGTTTCGTTGAGGTTGAGCGTGGAAACGGTCGTCGTCGTGCCGCGCGCGAGCGGCACGTTCGCGAGCGCCGCTTCGACCTGCGCGCGACGCGTCTCCAAGGGCGTACTCACGTCGAAGGCGAGATCGACGACGACGAACTGCGGATAGGTGAGCGAATGGATACGCGTTACGCCGCCGAGTGCGCCGAGCACGTCTTCGAGTGGAATCGTGAGGCGACGTTCGTTTGCGCCGACATCGATCTCGTTCGTCGTAGCCGAGACGATGACGACGGGAAATGTGATGTCGGGAAAAAGCGCGAGCTTGAGGTTGAGGAACGCCACCGCGCCGACGATCGAGAGCACCGTCCAGAAGAAGATCGTCGCCCGGGGGAAGGCGATCGCGATCTCGGAGATGCTGCCGAGGCGTCTTAGGGTTTGGCCGGCCCGAGCTTGAATCGCGACCGGCTGGTCTTCGAGACGAGCCACCGGGTCCACGTGTTACTGATCGTCGAAAGCGACCCTGCGAAGATGAGGGAGCGAACTTCACCGCGCGTGATCTTCACGCCGCCGCCGGAGACGAGCATCGCCGACGATTTCTCGATCTCGCGTAGCGTCGCGACGGCGAAGAGCACGGGCAGCAGACAGAAGAGGCGAATCTGCAGCGCGAATTTCGGGATGTCACTGATGTAGGCGAGCGACGCGCGTAAGTCGTCTTTTGCGAGGGTGACGAGTGCGACGAGGGCCTCCCGATTCGCCGGGCGCAGCGGGGTGTCTAAAAGCGTCTTATGACTCGAGCCCTGGTTGCGAAAGAGTTCCTCGGGAACGAACGCGGCGTTCTCGTGCTCGATATCCCACGCAATATCTTTGAGGATATTGATCGTCTGCAAGGCTTCGCCGAAGGCTTCGCAATTCACGAGCAGACGGTCGTACTCTCGCTTTCCCACGAGCTTCGAACTCGCGAACCAAAGATCGGTGAGGAGATGCCCCACGGTGCCGGCCACGTAGTAACAATACCGCCGATACTCGGGCATCGTTTGAATGCGGATGCCGTCGGGATAGCGGCCGACGAATTCGCTCATGCCGACCGTCATCTCGCGCGTCCACTTTTCGACGATCGCGGCCGACGCGAATGGCAGTCCATCGAGAAGAACGAAGACGCGCCTCGTGCCACGCACCAGTTCGAGATAATTTTCGTCGGCAGCAATGTCGGATGCTTCGGTAGCGAACGTTTCGGCGTTGGCACGATCGTCGAAACACGTCAGAAATTTCGCGAGCAACTCCTGGCGGCGAGCTGCAGTCGCCGTGCCGTCGTCTTCGATCGTGTCGGCAATGCGGCACAGAAGGTACCCCACGAGGACGGCGCGCCCGAGATCGCCCGGCAAAACCGAGATACCGATGGCGAACGTCCGCGAGACGCGACCGATGATTCCACGCGCAAATGCGAGCGCCGACCCGTGTGTCTCGGGCGCGGTCTGATGCGCGGAAGCTACGGTCATCGACATTCCTCGGGCGGTTCGCTTGTACGCGTTGGCGTCGGTCTACGAGAATTTGTGTCACGGGGTAACGATCGCTCGAAGCGATTCGCGGGCGCAGGAGTGCGAATGATGCACGGCACAGTCGCGTTCATGCGAACCGTTTTTCCCCGTGTGACGCCGTTCTGCAGAAGCGAGCGACACCATCTCTGCGGGCTTGCTTCGTGAG
>JAYTXC010000321.1:0-7314 GCA_043743145.1 Rhodospirillales bacterium | reverse complement strand
TTCGCCGCATTGGGGATGACTTCGCGGTCGACCCAGTTGCGAACCCGATCGCGCACGTCGCGCTCTTGCGGCGTCAGCAGGTCGTCGAGGAGATAGTAGTCCGTCGCGGGCGGAGTTGTCGGGAGGCTGAACTCCGAAAAATGCTTGCGGAAGTCCGATTCGGTTTCGACCATAGTGCGTCTTTCTGCGATGAACGGCGTGCGGCACCCGCTCGAGCGTAGGGTACGAATGTGAACGGCGCAAGCCTTCGGCGCGGAGAAGACCGTCGCATGAACGCGCCCCACCCGCTTCTCGTCTGGTCCGACGTCATTTGACCCTTCTGCTATCTCGGCTCGGTCTGGGTCGAAGAGACGGCGCGCGAACTCGGCGTCCCCACGCGGTGGTTGCCGTTCGAACTGCATCCCGAGACGCCGCTCGCGGGCGCACCCAAGCCCTTTAGCGACGAGCAGTGGCCCGCGATCGAAGAACGCCTGCGCGCTATCGCACGCGAAGTCGGGCTGCCGATCGAACCGCCACGCCGCAACGTCAACTCACGGCTCGCGCTCGAAACGGGCGAACTCGTTCGCGCGCGTGCCGGGGACGCGGCGTCGGCGACGTTTCATCACGCGATCTCGCGTGCGTTTTTCGTCGACGGCGCCGATATCGCGGATGTCGCGATTGTCGCGCGGTATGCTGCGGACGCCACCGTGACTGAGGCTGAGATTCGCGCGGCGCGGGCGTCCCGCGCATACGCGCACGCGATCGATGCATCGATGCGCGCGGCGAGCGTCGCGGGCGTCACGGGCGTTCCAGCTTTCGGCTGGGCGGGTTCGCATGCGACGAGCGGGATGATGGAACCGCAACGCGCCATCGCGATGCTGCTACGCTAGCCCCTTGAGTCTCAGTTACGCGACGAGGCGCGCACGCATCGAGAAAATAGAATTAGGACGCTGCTGCAATTCTCTGCGAACGGCGAGTCGAAAAACGTCGCCCGATTCGAGCTCCGTCAGCTCGAGTGCCGCACGCGCCGCACGCCATTCGAAGCCAATCGCGCCCCACGTTTCGAACGCGACTTCAAATCGCTGGGCAGAAGCGGCAAGGCGGCCCTCCGCACGTAAAACGAGCCCGTTCGTGTAAGCTTCTTCGGCGCGGGTTCCGGGCTCGATTCGAGCGAGGGACGTGCCATCGATTGCGTTACGGATTGCGGTATGTCGGTCGAGCATTTCGCGAGCGTTCGCGACCTCGATCGGTGCTGCAACTTGCGCGAGGGCAAGGAGGGCGTATCGCGTATCGCCCGCCGACGATTCCCAATCGAACGCACGAGCAAGTTTGGTCGCGTAGCGGATCTCCTCGATGAGCATCGCGCGGTGTCCGGCGTCGCGTGCGACGAGGGCGCGATCGACCGCAATGATGATACGTTCGGGACTCGCCGACGCGCTCTGATCCGCTTGACGAAAGTGCCCGAGCGCTTCAACACCGTTTCCACGTAACGCCTCGCACCATCCCAGTGCTTCGAGAGTCGCAAACTCGATGCGAGAAGTGTCCGGAGTCCAGGCGAACGAAGGCGCGCGCCTCGCGACGATCGTCGCGTCTGCCGAAACATCGAAATCCCGCGCCAGCGTCGTGAGATTTCTCAGCGCAAAGGCTTCCTGCCAGGTGTCGCGGATCGCGCAGCTATCGAGAATTCGAAGCGTCGATCGCGCGTGTGTCAGCCAGGCATCGTAGCGCCCGTTCGCCGCTGCGATGAGTCCGAGTAACTCTTCAATGCGAGACACGATATGCGGGAGTGGGATCGAGCCGTCATGTGTCGCGCCACATGCCGATTGAAGGGCAATCTCGAGCCCACGCTCGCACGCGTTTTGCGCCTCGAAAAGGTCGCCATCGGCAAAGGCGGCTAAGCCTTTATAAAATGTAACCTCGGCTTCGAGCGCCACATCGAGGGACGAAACTCCGTACACGAAAGCATCCCGGAACGAATCTCTCGCTCGTTCGACGTCGCCGAGTCGAGACGACGAAACCGCCGATAGAAGCGACGCCTCTCCGCGGTCACGAGTCGTCAGCGTATCCACCAGTTCCACGGCGTTGCGCGCGGCATCGGGTTTTCCGAGGCGCAAGAACGTCCGAGCGCGCAACATGGTCGCCTCGACCGAGTCGAGGCCATGAAGCTCCGAAAGGCAAGTCTGAAGACGAGCCGCTCGGTAAGCAGCCAAGGCTCCAGGAAATGAGCCTGATCGCGGAATCAGTCGTGAGACAGAAGCGGACACGGTTACCTCATGCGGACGAGCTTGCCTTAAAGCTCAATCGGCCGAGCTCCCGCGTCCGCTACGTCACATCAGCAAAATTAACCGCTGGATGCGCCGGTCGAAGCCATCGTATGAAGAAAATGTCCGAAATGGGCAACGGCATTGACGATCGCGGCAAAGTCCAGGTGGAACATAGCGACGTGAAACATGCAAGGGGCCTTTCAGAGCGAAGCGGCCGATGTGACCGCTTGTGTAACGATGCCTTTACAATACAGGCTTGGAGCCGTTTGCGGTATGCGATGGAGATCACACTTTCGCTTACGTCGAATCTCGGCTTGCTTATGAGGCGCAGGGAAGCCTGTTCAAAAAAGGCCCTCCTCCGATGAGAGCTGCTGCTGAATCGCGGCTTGACGGTCGTGGAAGGGAAGCGCCATGGATGCGATAGGAAGGAGAAGCCAACGTACGTTCGGCTCCATAGCCCTCGTCGGCGGGACTCGGAATTTTCAAAGATGCTTCTCTAAAAGCGAATGAGCGCGATCGCGATTTTCAATGTACCGGCCGTTCGACACGCGATCGACGTCTAGCCGCGTCCACATTTACGATCACGCGTTCGCGACGCAACGGCCCGGCAGGCCGTCAAAAATCCGAAACCGGAGCCCCGTAGCCAGCTTCTCAACCTGCACGCTTACATACGCGTTTCAACCGGATGGTGAGGCGAAGCTTGGGCGCGTATCACCCATGTCTCGGGATAGTCGCCTTTCATGATGTTCGCGCTCTCCTCAGTTTGTGCCGCGCTCCAATAACGTACGCGGCCTCGCCCTCGTGAACGTTAGTGCCCCATCCGCAAGCCTAACCGACCCATATCCATGGTCATCCACGCCATCACGAGATAGCTTACAGCCCAACCGAAATCGAAATTAAGCCACACGCGCGTAAGCGCGCGAAGACCGAGTCGGCGCCACACGAACCACGCGATCCCGAGCGCCACGGAAGCCAGCGGCACGACCATGACCGCCGGCACGATGAGCGCGAGTGCGAGCATCGTATACGCCGTCCCATTCGCACCGCACATCGGCGTGGTGTAGGGCGCGGCAAGTACGAAGAACGGCGCGAGCATCATGACGGGCGAGCCGCAATGCAAAAACGCCATCACGAACGACCACCAGATGCGTCGATCGGGATGGATGCGCGCGAGCACGACGGGATGACGCGGTCGGAAGATTTTGTACGCGCCGAACGCCGCGTACACGACGGCAAGCGCAATGAGCGCGCGGTCCGGCCGAAGCACGAACGACGCAACGAGCGACCGTGGATGCAGCGTACTCCACAGCAAGAGTAGTGCCGCCGGAACGAGCACTGCGACCATCGCGAGATAATGTCCCCACGCGAGTGCCGCAATGGTTCCCATGAGCGGGCGCCCCGAGCGTTGTTGCAAACAACGCCCGGATGCCAGGAGCCAACCCATCGGCGGATTGACGCCTTGGTACAGTCCCATAGCAACGATCATCGCCCAATTGAACGTCGGGTCCATCAAGACGAGAAACAGAAGCTTTCCGTCGAGCAATCCCCGCCTTCCAGGCGCACCTGATGCGCGCGGTAGCCATCGCCCATTTCGATGAGAAATTTCGGATCGAGCGCGAAGCCGCCACCGGCGGTCATCGTAGCGAGCGCGAGTTGTCCCGGCACGCCTTCGGGATAGAATTGGTCGTCCCACGTGCTGTAAAGCGAATTGGTGAAATAGATGCGTTCGCCGTCGCGACTAATCTCGATCATCTGCGGACCGCCCGCGAATGGCCGCCCGCCGGCATGCGGCGTGCGTGCGACGATTCCACCGGCGCGCACGGAACCCGAGAGCTTTGGCGACATCGGATCGCTCACATCGTATTGACGCACTTCGCCCGTGCCCCAACAGGCGACGTAGAGATAGCGGTCGTCGAGGGAGAGATCGATATCCGTGATGAGCGGCGGTACCGCACCGAACCCTTTCAGCAGATCCGGTAAATGCGCGGGGTCGGCTGGCTCGGGGGGGATGATCGCCGTCTTACGCGCTTTGAAGGTACCGTTTTCGCGATACCACGTCCAGATGGAGCCTTCGAGATTGGTCGTGTCGACAACGACGCCGAGAAAACCATATTCCTTGGACGGATCGTGTGCCGGGCGTATCTCGAGTGCCATTTGATGATTGGCGCCGAGATCGATCGTCTGCACGTTGCGCCGTTCGCGCAAGTTCCAAAAGTGAATGCTATGCCCGTATTTGTTCGCGAGAAGATCGGCGGGCACGATGCCGTTTTCGAATTGTGGCGGCGTTCCCCACTCGCTCGAAACCATGTAATTCTGCGGGATATTCCACCAATAATCGTAGTGCAGGCGTTGCGCTCCGCGGTCGCCTTCCCACGGACCGCGGATCTCGAAGGTCTCGCAATCGAGCACGAAGATGCCGGCCGGGCTCTCGTCGCCATGCTCGCCTCTGCCGCCGAGCGTGCTGATGTAAATGCCCTCGGGCCCGCAATGCACCGTGTGCGGTCGCGAATATCCCGTCTTGCGCAAAATTTCATCCGCCTCGATCGTCTTGACGATACGGGCTTGGCGCGGATCGGGCTTCGTGTCGATGATGTAGATGCGCGACGAGCGAATGCCCGGCACGATCAAATACCGACGTTCGGAAAATGGGTGGCCGCTCGTGGGGCACAGCATCGAACTGCACGAGTTCCAGCCGTAGTGGTGCAACTCGTCACCGACGTTCGGAAGCTCGACTTTGTGAACCACTTGAGCATACGTCTTCGAAGCGGGGTCGAGGTCGATTACGCCGAGCGCATCGGCCGCCGTCCCTCCCGGTCGTAGGAGCGCGACGTATCCGTAGCGTTCGCGCGGGGACTCCATCGCAATTTTTGGCGAGGGGTAAAACGTTGGATCGGGGCGTGTTCGCATGGACATCACGAGCTCCTCATAACCGTTGTCCCAATGCGTTCGGCGAGCTGGAGAAGAGCACCGTTCTCGAACGAGTCGGCGGCGCGATTACTTAAGAATCGAAACCGAAGGCTGCCCGATCGGCTGTGCGGACGACTCGGGATCCCAGAGCACCCAGACTTTCCCATAGGTATCGAAAAGCTTCGCCGTGAGCGCTTTCGCTTCGGAAGGCGAGAGATCGGGCATTGTGGCGTCGACTTTGGGAATCTCGTCGCGATGGAAATGCCACTGCGCCCGCTCTTCGGCCGAAAATGACCGATACGCCTCGGGAGAAACGATCGTCTCGACCGCGACGAGGTGTGCGCCTGCAGCATCGCTATCGTAAATCTGACATTCCATCATCCCACCGACGTTCTTACATAAATGGTGCGCGACTTCGTTTGGATGTGCGTCGAAGTGCTTTATCGCATCGATGTGAATCGTCCAACCATCGCTCGGGCCAGGCTTCGTTTGCGTCGAAGCGCGCTCGGTCGAAACGGCGGTGAAGAGCAAGGCAGCGGATGCGGCAATCACCGCAAGCGACGCTCGTTGTCCAAGCATCGGATCGTCCTTTCTTAAAACAACGTCGAAGTTGCATCGAGCATTTTCTTGACGCGCAACTTACGACGTGGCAGGCATCGAGCGTACTCCCGTCGCTGCACATCGTCAAGTTCGCATCCGAGCTTAAAACCGCGCATCCTTGTGAGGCGAGCCGATTGCTATACACGTATACTCGCAGGCGGATCGTAAGCGAGCCGGATGAAGCGTCGCTTTCAATGGCGGCTACCAGTGGCGCGAGCGGTGAGAGGTTTTTCCGCTCGGAGTTTGGCGCCTCCCCGCTTTGTTACGTCCGTCGTTCGTGTCAGCGTCCGTGATGGGAGTGAATGGAAAGCACGGTCGTATGATTCGTCGTTCGATGGATGGACGGATGACGTTGGAGCGGCGAGCCTAAGTCGCGAGGAGCGCGTAAATCCGCCCGATGACCGCGGAGCCGATCTCTTCATTCGCAGCCCTTTGCTGGCGCCGCGATATTTCTCCGGTCTCGAGCGACCATCGGCGATCGGGACGTCCGGCATCATGCAACCCGATCTCATGGAAACGCGATCCCATTGCGAATCGTAACCGAGGGCGCATTCGACGAGCCGTGGACCAGTCGTGCGCGCTGCACCTCCGACTATCAACGTATCGATGGGAAGCCCGATCTTGCGCGCGAGTGGACCGACGATTCACTCCAATTCTCGGGCGGAAAACGTTCCTCAAGAATAACATCTCGCGCCCGTCGCGAGTGCCGACTCGCGTTCCATCTCGATGTGAAGTCGGGCCGCACGAACGACGATCACGGGAACCGTACTCCGACGAACGACGCTTTCCGCAACGCTCCCGACAAAAAAGCGGCGCAGACCGCGGCGGCCATGCGTCCCCACGACGATCGATCCCACGTCGCACGCAACGGCGAACTTCAAGATCTGCCCCGCCGGATCGCCTTCGGCGATGACGTTCTCCGACGTAATTCCATCGACGCGCGCGAGCGCTTCGTGTTCTGTGACGAGCGCGGACGCCGATGTGCGCAAGTCGTCGAGCATCGACGTCGGATCGTAGCCGTAGGTCCTTGCCTTATCGAGCACGTCGCTCGTCTCCGCCACAGCACAAAAGATCAGATGCGCCGCTTCGGTCTTCGCGAAATCGCGCGCGAAGGCCGCACTCGCGTCGCTCGGATCCGAGTCGTCGACCGCCACGAGCATACGCTCGAACGACGGTGCCGCCTCATCCACGCCCGGGGGCACGACGAATGTCGGGATACTGGTGCGGCGTAAGACACCGTCCGCGGTGCTTCCCATGAGCACTCGCTCGAGGCCGCGTTTGCCCTGCGTCCCCATGATGATCGCGTCGACATGCCGATCGCGCGCGAGCTTTACGATCGCCTGCGCCGGCCGGCCGTCCAGGAGCACCGTCGTTGCAGGCACGCCGGCGTCGATCACGCGTTTCGCCGCATCCGCAAGGATCGTATTTGCGGCGTCATCCAACGTTTGTACGAGCGGGAACGCCAGCCCGAATCCCCCATTCGCGGTGGAACTTTCAGCGATGACCAGAGCGTGATCGACGACGCAACACAGCAGCATGTCGCTTCCGTTGCGCCGAGCCAGGG
>JAYTXC010000320.1:0-2605 GCA_043743145.1 Rhodospirillales bacterium | reverse complement strand
GAAAGCCCCGTCAGCGCATCGGTAAATGCGAGCCCATCGAGTTGCTCTTTTTGCATTTTCCGCTCGAGTGCGGCACCGATAAAACTTCCGATGAGTCGCACGAATTCGCGATCGGCATCGTCGTACGGTTCGTGTCGATCTTCGCCAAGGAAACCGACGGCGCCAAAGATCTTTCCACCGACGCTGATTGGAACGACGATGTAGGCTCCGAGTCCGGGATACTCCCGCTCGCTTCCCGACGGTGCCGCATCGCGCGAAAGCTTTTGAAATACTTGCACGTCGTCGTTGGCCATCGCGTGGCGCAACCACGTTTCGGCGAGCGGCACGGTCGCGCCGGGCTCGTAGACGCGGCGCGAACCGGCACAGTTGAGGATCGAAATGTTTTCGTGGTCGCATCTTGCGACGAAGCCGAAATCGAGACCGAGGCTCGCGAGAGCGAGTTCGAGGACGGTATCGATCTGGCCGTGCCCCGTGAGATCGCGCATGCGCGTAACGAGATAGAGCGCTCGCGTGCGCTCGAGCTGCTTCGCGAGCTTTCGTTCAGCAGCACGCTGCTCCGTGATATCGCGAAAGGTGAGCACGAGGTTCGAGACGTTGCCGTCTATCGCCGGGACGACGCGTGTGTGAACGTCGACGATGTGGGCGATTCGATGGCGATCGTAGAGCACGAACTCGCCGCCGAGCGCGCTTCCGGTAAGTACGTCGGCGCGCATCTGCTCGATCGTCGCAAGATCGGTCTTAGGTCCGAATAGGAGCGTGGGCGTCCGGCCGACGATGTCGGCTGGCGCGTATCCGAAGGCATTGGAGAATGCGCGATTGACGTACGTACAGGTCGAGCGTTCGTAGTTGCCCTCGCTTTGGAGGATGAGCAGCGGCGCTGCCGCGTGTTCAACCGAGGCTGAGAGCGTCGCGAGATGATCTTGCGTTGTTTTAGGAACGAAGCTTCTCGCGGTTACGAGCTCGACGACGAGGTCGGCGAGCATCGCGAGCGATTGGCGCTGGTGGTTCGTGAGCGCGCGTGGTTTGTGATCGATCACGCAGACCGTGCCGATTGCGTAGCCATCGCTCGTGAGCATCGGCGCGCCTGCGAAGAAGCGCACGAACGGTTCGCCGACGACGAGGCGGTGTTCGGCGAAGCGCGGGTCGGATTTCGCATCGGCGATCTCGATTAAGGCGCGCTCGCGAATCGCCACATCGCAGAAGGCGTCGCGATGCGGCATGACGAGCAGGTCCGGCAAGCCAAAACTCGCGCGACTCCATTGGGAATCGGCACCGATAACGTTGACGAGAGCGATCGGTACCTCACAGATTTGCGCGGCGAGTCGGGCGATCGTGTCGAATTCGTCCGCTCGGCCATCCGCGGCGCCGAATGCCGCTCGGGTGCATACCTGGGGGAATTCCGCTCGGTCGTCAGCCTCGATCGGTGATTCTGCCCGCATGCTTCACTCATCGGCAATTCGGGCGAGTAGTGGACCCGCGTTGCGAGCGTCCCGCGCCTCTACGCGGCTGCCGATCCACCCGTACGACGCAATTCGCGTTCGTCGAGCCAATCGCTCACGAGCGGGACGCGAACGTCGTCGCCCTGCCAGACGCGCACGCCGTAGATGATGGTCGCAACGAGCCAGACCGGAAAGAGCGCGGCGAGGAGCGGCAACGCCGAGATACCCAGGAGCGGGATGTGGATCAGGGTCTCGAGCGCGATCCACATGCCAAAGAGTCCGAAATTGACCGCGAGCGCTTGCGTGGCTTGACGCCTTACCGCAACGGATTTCTTTGGATCGAGCAGCGCGAGCGCGGCGAGCGGCCAGAGTGGATACCCAAGGCCCAAGAGTGCGCGCGTTTCAGGCGAGACCGTTGCGAGCGCCGTTGCGGTTTTGCGAGGCGCGGGCGCGGGATCGGGGCGCGGTTCGTAGGTTGCTCGGGCTTGCGGGCCCGGCGGCGGGTTTTGCGGGCCGCGTTGCCCGCCGAGGCCCGGCCGAGCCGCCGACGCTGCGGCCATGCGCCGTTCGAGGCGGCAACCCGGACAGAGGCCGATCTCATCGCGACATGTCGCGCAGATCGTCTGCGTGCAGTCGGTACAGACGGCGACGGATGGAACGGCTGAGTGAAAGTAACAGTCCACGGCGAATGCTCCGGCGAACGAGCGACGAGCGATGTGTCCGAGTTACTCGGGTGTATCAGGAAAGGTTTCGCGCATCTCCACTTCAACCGCGCTCGACTCAGCGAATCGCCGGATCGTCGTTAACCGCTTGCTCCGCGAGGCGCAACCGTATTACCCACGGCTCGCTTTCGCGCTCGTGCTCGGCGTCGTTGCCGGCCTCGGTCCGCTTGCGTTCACGCGCGCGTTTCCGCTGGTCATCGACAAAGTCATCGGCGATCCCGCGCACCCGATCGGGCTGCTCGTGCTCGTGATGATCGGCGTCTTCATGGTCAACCTCGTTTCAAGCCTCGCCACGTACGGCCAAAGTTACCTCACGGCATGGAGCGGCCAACGTCTGATTGCGACGTATCGCGTGCGTCTCTTCGAGCGCACGATGCGCATGCCGATGACCGAGTTCGACCGCTGGCGCCCGGGAGATCTCATCGCCCGCTTCACCAACGACCT
>JAYTXC010000319.1:0-7221 GCA_043743145.1 Rhodospirillales bacterium | reverse complement strand
TTTTGCGACGTCGCTGACTTCGAGCCCACCGAATTTCGATTTCCAGCTGTAAAATGTCGCTGGGCTTATGCCGTGCCTTCGGCAAACCTCGTTTGTTGCGAGGCCAGCCTCATGTTCTTTGAGGATGCCGACGATTTGGACTTCGCTGAATCGGGATTTCTTCATGAAGTCTCCTCGAGGCCGTTAGCCTCAGAATTCTCCACCTATGGTCGGAGCCTTTTTCAGGCTACACGTCAGCTCGTACTCATGTTTTTGCGTAAGCAAGAGTTCTTCGCACGCGACTCCGCTTACCAGGGACAACATCCCGGAACGACTTTTTCCGCAACGTCGGCGTCGAGTAGACGGGGCAATGAGATGTTCAAGGTTTTCAAGACTTCATCGTATCGCTTGTCTCAAGTACTTGTAAACTCTGTCATCAAGCTGCGCGCAGCAGCATGAACTCGGTAGCTTCAGGCGCCTGTTTTTAAACCCGCGATGTCGCCAGCTGAGCCCCATGACATCCGGGCGACCCGGTTGACGCGTGAACTAAGGGCATGTCGTCGTCCTTTCTGACACTCGCTCTATCACGCGATTGAATACCGCCAGCAAGGGGCCGCGCTTAAAATCCTATCGGCGGCGTTCGTCTCGCACGCGAATAGGAATCGGGATGGGCACAGGCTGCACACCACCAACCAAGCGACGTAACCAACTAAGATCAAAGTTCAACGAAACGGCCCTCCGATGGCTGTATGTTCTTGGACATTCGAGCCTGCAAAAAGGTCGCTCATCCGCGCATTGTCGCGAGTAATCCGATATCGAACACCACGCACGTTACCGCCGCGGCATACGCGGCAAAGCGCAATCCCCGACCACTTGCAAAGCGGCCCATGATCTGGCGACTTCCCGTGAAGCTCACGAGCGGCACGAGCACGATCGGCAACGCAAGCGCCAGCGCGACCTGCGAAAAAAGGAGCAAGCGATTGGGATCGGCACCGCTCAACACCGCGAGGAGTGCGGGCGCGAGGGTCGCGGCACGACGGGCGTTCGTCGGCATCGTCACGATCGCAAATCCGCGAAAAATAAAATCGCCCGCGAGCGTAGCCGTTGTCGCCGATGCAAATCCCGAGATCACGAGCGCCGCACCAAAGAGCAGAGCCGCAAATCGAGACGTATCCCGCAAGAGTTCCGCGTACGCAGCGTCGATCGAACCGTCGGGCGCATGGAGATGTGCGCCAACGACGAGAATCGCGCCATTGACGAGCGTCGCCGCGACAAGCGCAACAACCGTTTCGATCACAAAGGTCCGTGACATGCGCGCGATATCGGTCGATTCTTTCGCGCGACGCGCGATGAGCGCCGAATGCAAGAAAAGGTTGTGCGGCATGACCGTCGCGCCAACGATGCCCACGGCAATGACCATCGCCTCACGTCCGAGCGGCAGCGGCGCCATGGCCTGCCGCGCGAACGTGCCCCAATCGGGATGCGTGAGCACGACTTCGATAAGATACGCGACCGCAATCGCACCGACGGCACCAAGCAACGTCAATTCGATCCGTCGCACGCGCTTGCCGACGACGATGAAAAAACCGGCCAGCAACGCGGCGGATAGCGCCGCGCTTACGGAGAGCGCGATGCCGAAGAGCAGATGAAACCCGATTGTCACGCCGGTAAACTCGGCCAGATCGGTTGCAATCGCCGACCCAAAAGCCACGCCCCATAGCGGCCTCGCCGCGCGTGGCCAGCGCTTCGCAATGTGGCTCGCGAGATCGTCTCCCGTGGCGGCCCCAAGCCGCACCGCGAGAATCTGAAGAACGATCGCGAGGACGCCGGCCAGAACGACGACGCCAAGAAGACGACCACCGTAAGTTCCGCCCGCAAGATCGGTCGCCCAATTTCCCGGATCCATGTAGCCGATGCTCACCACGAAGGCAGGACCGACGAGGCGAAGGGCGCGCCGGGCACGCGATCCGACTGGCGACGCGGATTTCACAACCGGCGAAAGCTTCGCGCTCACCACTCGTGTCGCTATAGCGATGGAACGATAACGTGAAGGGCGACGCCAAGCACCGCCACAACGCCGTAAATCCCGAGAAGTCCGATGATTCGACGATTCGCACGACGCGTGGTCGTCGCCTCATGTCCAAGCGTCTCAGTGACAATGAAATTCACTCTCATGAGGAAACCGTATCATTGGCGCTTCGTAGAGTCAACCGCCAAAGTGAACTTCGCTTTCACTTTTTGGGCAAAGGTGCTAGAGTAGGATTAATGGCCATCGACATAACGGCCCACGCGCCGCTTCCCAAAAATTATCAGCTCGTTTTTGACGTTGTCCAAGAAAGCGGCCTCGGTCGTCATCTCACCATGACCGACGTTTTTGCGCGCGCGGCTGACCGCCGCCCTGGTATCGGCTACTCGACTGTCTATCGCGGCCTCGTACGGCTTCGCGAGATGGGCCTCATCGCCGAGATCGTCGTCCCCGGTGCCGATAGCGCGACCTACGAGCCGGTCGGCCCACAGCACGCGCACGTGCGTTGCATCGCGTGCGGCGCGATTGAAGACGTTTCGTATGCGCTTCCGACACGCGTACTCAAATCTGTCGAATCGCAGACCGGCTTCACGATCGACACTGGGAACGTAACGTTCGCGGGCCGCTGTGCGCGTTGCCGCGCGACAGACTAGCCCCGCGCCATCATCGGCGCGCGCGCGCCATTGACGAGAAAATCGAGCACGGCCATCCGGACGAATACACCGTGTGAAACCTGCTGCGCATAACGCCAGCCCGTAAACGCGAAGACGTCTTCCGTCAACTCGACGCCACGATTATAGGGTCCCGGATGCATCACGATCGCATCGCGTCCCAAGAGCTTCAACCGTCGCGCATCGAGGCGATAGTTGCGTGCGTAATCATCGAGTGACGGCAGCACCGCCGACGCAATGCGTTCTTTCTGAATGCGCAACAACATCACGGCATCGACGTGCGGGAGAATCGCGTCGAGATCGCGCTCGATGCTAACGCCTTCACGCGCCATCGCATCGGGCAATAGCGTGTGCGGCCCCACGAGCGTCACCTCGGCACCGAGCGCGCGTAGTCCCAAAATATTCGACCGCGCGACACGACTATGCAAGATATCGCCGACGAGCGCGACGCGCAGACCCGCAATTTTGCCGAACTCCGTCTGCAACGTCAACAAATCGAGCAGCGCTTGCGTGGGATGGGCATGTCTGCCGTCACCCGCATTGATCACGTGACCGTCGAACGACTCCGCGAGGCGATATGGGAACCCGGATTCCGGATGACGCGTCACGATCACGCGCACGCCCATCGCGGCAAGCGTGATCGCAGTATCCGCGATCGTTTCGCCTTTCCCCAAACTCGACGATCCCGGTGGCAGCGCGACGACGTCGGCCCCGACGCGGGTCTCCGCGATTGCGAACGATGTGTACGTCCGCGTGCTCGCCTCGAAAAACAAATTGACGACGCACACACCGCGCAACAGATCGCGCGATGGCGGATCGGCGTGGAACTCACGCGCGCGTTCGAGGATGTACGCGATCTCGCCCGCGGTAAAATCGTCGAGGTCGAGGAGACTACGCCCCGGCATCGCCGTCGCTGCGGATCACGACGCGATCGTCGTCGGAAAACGTCTTCGAAATATGAACGACGATATGTTCGCGCCGACTCGTGGGGATCACGCGGCCCACGTAATCACCTTGCACCGGCAATTCGCGTAACCCACGATCGACGAGAACCGCGAGGCGAATCACTTGCGGTCGGCCGAGATCGGTGACGGCATCGAGCGCCGAGCGCACGGTCCGTCCCGTAAAGAGCACGTCGTCGACGATGATGACGACCTTGCCCCCGAGATCCTCGTGGATCTCCGACTCCGGCAGGGCCTTTGCCACATCATCATCGCGGTAGAGATTGATATTGAGAAATCCGAGCCCGGGCCGCGTGCCGCTGATCTCCTCGACCTTGAGCGCGAGCCGACGCGCGAACTGTTCACCGCCGCGGCGGATGCCGATGAGCACGATGCCCGCCTGCGCATCCTCGGGTTCGAGAATTTGATGTGCGATACGCGCGATGACGCGATCGATCTGCTGCGCCGTCATCAGCGTGCGCTCGCGAAGCGCCTCGAGGGCTCGACTCACGCGTGGTACTCCATATCCACTCCTTCGGGCCTGAGAACCGGGACCATCCTACGGCTCTGCGCCGAGCGCGGCGAGTTGGGCGAGCGCACGGGCACGATCGGCCGTAAACGTAACCGCCTTCGCGCGTTCCTTCGCAACGACATCCGGCGACGCTCTGCTCGTAAACATTTCGTTTGCGAGCTTCTTCTCCAAGCGCTCGAGCTCGCCGTCGAGCCGCGCGACGTCTTTGCGATAGCGTTCGCGCATCAGTCCCGCGGGCGCGCGCGGCACCGCTGCCAGGAGCGGTTCGCTCGCCGTACCCGCAAGCGCGGGCGCATCGACGAGCGTCGCATGCGCGTGCAGCGCGAGCAACGCGCGCGCGTCAGCATCGAGCTCGGGCGGAACATCGATCGTCAGTTTCTCGCGCGGGGCGAGCGCGAGTTCGCTGCGCAAATCGCGGACTTTTCCAACGACGGCGCGTAAGATTTCATAGCGCGCGGGCGCGGCCGGATCGATCGTGATTTCGTCAGGATCGGGCCACATCGCGGTAACGATCGTCTTGCCATCGTGCGGGAGCGCTTGCCAGATCTCTTCGGTCACGAACGGCGCAATCGGATGGAGCAATCTCATCAAGACGTTGAAGCCATACGAAAGCACGCGCGCGCGCGTCGGCGACGGCACCTTCGTCGCCTCGATATACCAATCGCAGAACTGGTACCAGATGAAATCGAGCAACGTATCGGCCGCGACGCCGAACTCATATCCATCGAGCGCCACCGTAACGCGGACGATCGTCGCGCGCAATCCCGCGAGCATCCATGCATCGGCAAGCGAAAGCTCCCCCTGTGTTGGCAAACGACTCGCTTGCGGCAAGCCCTCCGGCAGCGAGCGCATATAGCGCAGCGCGTTCCACATCTTGTTGTTGAAGTCGCGAGCCTTCGCGACGAAACGTTCATCAAAACGAAGTTCTTGCGATTCCAAACGCATCTGCAAGACGACGCCGAGCCGCGTCGCATCGGCGCCGTACTTCGCGACGAGATCCATCGGATCGATGACGTTGCCGATCGATTTGGACATCTTGCGGCCCTTATCGTCGAAGACGAGCGGCGCGATGAATACGTCCTTGAACGGGATCTTGCCGACGAAATGCAAGCCGAGCATTACCATCCGTGCGACCCAAAGAAAGATGATCTCGCGTCCCGTGACGAGCGTCGCGTTGGGATACCAGTGTTCGAGTTCCGCCGTTTTCTCGGGCCAGCCGAGAATCGAAAAGGGCCACAAGCCGCTCGAGAACCACGTATCGAGTGTATCGGGATCGCGCCGAATTTCGATCGTGCCGAGGGTCTCGCGGGCGATCGCTAGCGCTTCGGCTTCGCTTTTCGCGACGATGTCTTCGTCGTTCGGCCCGTACCACACCGGAAGCTGGTGGCCCCACCACACTTGGCGCGAGACGTTCCAATTGCGAATATTTTCAAGCCAACTCGCATACGTACGCCCGAATCGTTCGGGAATGAAGCGAATCGCGCCCGACTCGTAGGCCTCGAGCGCGGGCTTGGCAAGTGGCTCCATCTTACAGAACCATTGCAATGAGAGCAGCGGCTCGATCACGGCTCCCGACCGCGACGAAATCGGGACGCTCGTTTTATACGGCTCCTCGCGTTCGAGCGCACCACACGCGCGCAGATCGTCCACGATCGCATTACGCGCGGCGAAGCGTTCGAGACCAATGTACGGCACCATCCGCGTCGTCGCCGCATCGTAGCTCGCCTGCGCCGCCGCATCGATCGCGCCGCGCGTCGAATCGCGCCAGATCGGCGCGCAGATCGTGCCATCGAAATCGATGATTGTCGGCATCGGTAACCTGTGGCGTAGCCCGATCTCGTAGTCGGTTGCGTCATGCGCGGGCGTCACTTTTACCGCGCCCGTTCCGAAGGACGATTCGACGGCCGAATCGCCGATCACGGGAATCGCTCGATCGACGATCGGTAAGACGACATATTTCCCGATGAGATGCGCGTAACGCGCGTCGCTCGGATGCACGGCGACAGCGACATCACCGAGAAACGTTTCGGGGCGCGTCGTTGCGATCACGAGACCGTCGCCACCATCTTCGGCGCGGTAGCGCAGATGCCAGAGAAACGTGTCGCGTTCTTCGTTATCGATCTCAGCATCGGAGAGCGTCGATTGCGCTTTGGGATCCCAGTTGACCAGGCGCGTCCCGCGATAGATCAGTCCTTCACCATAGAGCGAGACGAAGACGCTCGTAACCGCAGCCGAGAGACGCGCATCCATCGTAAAGCGATCGCGTTCCCAATCGGGACCGAAGCCGAGCATCCGAAACGATTCGTAAATCTCGAATCCATATTTTTCGCGCCACGCCCAGGCGCGTTCGAGATACGCTTCGCGTCCGAGACCGTCGCGCGTGAGGCCTTCTTTGGCGAGTTCGCGGATGATGACGGTTTCGGTCGCGATCGCCGCGTGATCTTGTCCCGGCAACCACGTCGCGTTCTCACCGAGCATCCGATGATACCGCGTGAGAATATCCATCGGTGTGTAGGTGGAGCCATGGCCGAGATGCGCGCGGCCCGTGATATTGGGCGGCGGCATCGAGATGACGAACGGTGGCCGTGCGGGATCGGGCTCCTCGTGGAAAACACCCGAAGCGAGCCACGTGGCGTATCGCGCGGCCTCGACACCTGCGGGGTCGTATGTTTTGGGAAGATCGTCGGTTCGAGGCTCGGTCTGCACGCCCGGATTTTCGGAGCTGCCTCGAACGACCCTACCCGGCGTCCGCGAGAAGCCCCGTGGTCGCGCCGATCTGGTTCGCGTGATCGAAATAGGGCGAGTACGGAGGCGTCGTCGAGGCACATGCCGAGAGTGCCGCATGCAACCGGCGCGCGTAGGGCGCCTCGGGAAAATCGGCGACGAACGCGCGCGCGTCGTCAAGATCGCGCGCATCACGCGAGATCCCAAAGGCCTCGATCCCACCAAATGCCGCCCGCACGCGCAGGCCATGGCCGCGCCAGTAGGCGAGCGACTCCGCGAAAACGGCGCGAGCTCGGGCAAGATCACCGGCGGCTTTGGCGATGCATCCGACGGCGAACGCGCGAGCTG
>JAYTXC010000318.1:0-2866 GCA_043743145.1 Rhodospirillales bacterium | reverse complement strand
CGGCTGCTCCGTTCGAACCGAAAATGCGATCGAAGCGCTGGGGGAGTGCGCCCGCGCCCGAGCGAGCCTTCGAAGGGGCGCCCGTGGAGTGCGTCGACCGGTCTCCCTTAGCACGTGCGCGGCGGGACGCCGGAGTTTGCGGCGATGACTCCGGGAACGCGCTAGCGGTAGAACGTCCGCGAAACGGCGCGGGTCGTCGGTCAATTCCTCTACGCCGGAGATGGACGCAAAATTCCACGCGGCACGCCGGGTGTAACCGCCACTGGCTCGATGAGAAGCTTTGAATCGTCGACCCGATCGACGCCTACGTGAGTTTTCGGTGCAATTCCGCGCGCAAGAGGACCGAATGGGTGCCCAACCTCGTGTCGATTCAAATGATCGTCGAGAACCTCGCGTTCGTCGTCGAGCCGTTCCTGGTCGCGATACTCACGTCGATCATGCAGGTCGAAGCGCGACACGGCGCCTTCGGGGCGGTGCGTGAGAGTTCCGAGATCGATCGGGCACGCTTCGAAGATTTCGTCGCGACGTCGGTCGAGTGATGCATGACGAATTTTTCCCGCGCGTCGTTGTGGAAAGCGAGTAACGGCGACTCTTTCGCACAGATCTCTTTTCGGTGATGGTCCTCGGCTTGCGCGACATCGGTTCGTTCACAGACCGGACGAAGCAAGAATACGTCACGCTTGGAATCGACGTCGACGCGATTTAAGCGCGAACCGCTGTCGAGAAAAAGGAAGCGGGGCGATTTGTTTGCAAAGCGCGACGGACGATGTTCGTATTCCCGCTTTCGCGCGCCGCTCTTGCTGCGTCTCTCGCGGCCGCAACGCTCGGCGCGATCGTTTCATTCGATTCACGCGTTGCCGCGCGGTCGGCTTCGACGGTCGCAACGGTCGCGCAACATGCACCGAAATTTCTTTTGGAGACACCGAGCGGCGGCTCGCTCACCCTCGCCGATTTCGCCGGTAAACCGCTCGTCATCAATGCGTTTGCATCGTGGTGTCCCCCGTGTCGTCTCGAATTGCCGTTGCTCGCAGCGACCGCACGGCGCGAACGTGACCGCGTCGTCTTTCTCGGCGTCGACGAACAGGAAGCGACGGAGATCGCGACCACGTTCGCGCGGTCGATGCACTTGCCGTTCGTTATCGGCCTCGACCGGGGCCAATTCGCCGCTTCATATGGCGCGACGAGTTTACCGGTAACCATTTTCATCGACGCGCGTGGGACCATCCGCGCGATCCAACACGGAGCGATCGACGCGCCGACATTGGCACGCGACCTCCAACGTATCGCACCGACTGCATCTGGAGCACGCACATGAATCGCCTCACGTTTCTCGGCGCAAGTTCCGCGGCGATCGTCGCCACGCGGCTACCGGTTTTCGGCGCCGAGCTCGTCGGGCGTACGATGTCGCAAGCCGAGCTTTTCGGGGCGTTACCGCCGGGGCGCCCCGGTCAATGGACGCGCGTGATTCTCGGTTCGGGCGCCACGTATCAAAAACAAATCGGGATCGGTCGCGAAGCCAACGCGAAGGGACACGTGACGTACTTCGAAACGCAAGTCGGCATGCCCGGCGGATCGTGCAATCCCGCGTCGATGCGCAAAGCCTATCTGCGCGATGGCCGTGTCGGTTCGCTTCTGGACGAATACGCGCTATCCATCAACATCGGCCGCACCGAAAACATGATCTATCGCTACGGTGAGTCGGCGGGCGCGAAAGCGGCGGGCGACGATACGCTCCACCTTTTCGACGAACGTTATCTCTACGATCGTCGACCGATGCGCGTCGTCTCCGTAAGGACCGAACGGATCCACGTGGCGAGCGCCATTCACGAAACCACGCATGTCGTCGGCGAATATCGCGGCACGGGTACGGGAAACGACCGCCTGCAACACGTCGAGCTCTGGCATTCGCCCGCGTTTCCATTCGGGCTTGCGAAATATCGGGCGACCCTCCGCGGCCTCGATCCATTTGAGATGCACGTCTACTCGCACGGAGACCGATTTGCGACGATGCTCGCGATGAAGCTCGACGATGTTCGCGCCGCAACCAAGGACGGCCAATACGGTCAGATTCCGACCGGCGGGATCGCGGATTAGCGCTTAGAGCGACGCCTGGAAATACGTAAACCGAGCTTCTTGCGCGGTGTTGAGCGCGGCAACACCCGCGGGAACGAGCGTCGCGCCCGGAACGAGGTGCGTTCGCAGATCGTCGTGGACGGCTTCGATCGTCCGGTCGTTGAAGCCGGCGGTCGTCACGAGATACGTCGCCCAGTCGGTAAGCGCATTATCGCAGACGAAAAAGAAGGCGCCGCGTTTGACGAGTGTTGCAAACTCCGTAGAAAACGGATGCACGTCGCTCGCTTGTGTGGTGAGCACGTCGCCACGCCGTTTCGACGCTTCCGCGAGACGGTACGTTTTCCACATACGATCGTTGAGTCCTAAAATAACGCCTCGGCCGTAGAGCACGGCCCCGACGTGCATGGCGCCCGGACCCTCGCCCATCGCGGTTTCATACGCGTCCATGGAATGTGCCATGTAGCCGACGACGATGCCATCGGCAACGCGATTGACCGCCATGATTTGGCGATGTTTGGCTTGCCGAGCGAGTCGTGCGTCGATCGCGGGGAAATCGTAGCCGCTGGTCGCCGCAGGCGCCGCGAGAGAAGCAGAAGATCCGGCTGCAATGGCAGCACCAGCGGCGAGGAACACACGACGTGATGACATTTGGCGAGCGTTCACGCACGTCACGAAGCGTCCTGCGCGACGATCGGTTTACGTTCACCAACGCCAGCGAGCATCGGAGCAATCGTTCTCGTTCGATTTCAGTTAGGGAGCGATCGGTCGTGCAATCCGCAAAAGCGCAGTGGCA
>JAYTXC010000317.1:0-1543 GCA_043743145.1 Rhodospirillales bacterium | reverse complement strand
CGTCTGCTTGCGGCACTGGCAAATGTTCATGCTGCATTCGTGGCAACGGGCTATCGAAAGTTCGAATATTGTCCACATCAATTTCTTTCACGACGGCGGGACCGTCAAAGTGTGCTTTGAACAATCGTAGCAAGCTTAAATCTGATCGGCCAATCGAAGTCGATCAAAACGCAAAAAAAAATGATAAAAAGACCGAAAGATGATTTCGATCACAATGTTGTGCAATCACGGATATCGCCTTATACCAAGTAAAAAGCGCCACGAATTCTGCAAGATACTCTTGTCCGATGATAGACGATTATCGGTCACGTGCTGCGATGAGCAACGTGGATGTGATTTCGGAGGTGACGGGGACGTCGCTGGCCCTCGCCGATCTGTCGAAAGACGCCAAGCGCTTCGCTGGGGCAGCCAAGGCTAACGCCATGATCGACGCCTACGCAAGCGACGTCGCCGACTTCGAGCGGGTTTGTGCGCTCCATGAGCTTGCGGCGCTGCCGGCGGAGCCTCAGACCGTGGGCGGTCCGTCTCCGCCCTCGCCATCACGGGCCGGCGATTCCGCGCCTGCGCCTACGCGCGGATGGTGCGGCCGCCGTTGACATGGGGCCGGCTGCGGTATCGACGATTCGCAGAAGACTCGTCGCGATCGCGCAGCGCCATCGGCTCCTCGGCCATTGCATCGCCGACCTAAAACGCGATCGTTCGCGAGATCATGTAAGACATCGCGCGCGAGCTTGGCACTGCGCATAGGAAGAAGATTGCCCTGACGTTCGATTTGCTCGAATCGTTGTTGCGCGACGCCGGCACGGATCTTATGGGGCTGCGCGATCGCGCACTCATGCTCGTCGCGTTCTCGGGGGCAATCCGGCGTTCGGAACTTGCCGCACTCACCGTCGACGACGTGCGCTTTGAGGCACGCTGCGCCGCCGTCACCTTGCGGCGGTCGAAGCGATCAGGAGGGTGCAGGCCGCGTGGTCGCGCTACCGCGGCTCGGGCGATCAGCGTGCTGTTCGGTCGCGGCCCTCGAAACGTGGCTCGCACAGGCCGGCATTACGGACGGCTCCGTCTTCGGACATTTTTGATGAAGGCGATCTGATGAAAGGCGATCTTACGAAGATGCGATTGGCGGACGGGACGTCGCACGCATCGTGCAGTGCCTCGTCGTGGCGGCTAGACTCGTCGGCGATTCTGGGCCGATAGTCTGCGCGCCGGCTTCGTCACGAGTCGCGCGCGCGAAAAAAGGTCCCGGAAATCGAGATCGCGCGCGTGACCGGTCATCGATCGTTTGAGGTCCTGCGCGGCTACGTGCGCGACGGAAGACTGTTCGTTGACGACTTGCCATTGGCGACAATCGTTGGCGGAGGATAAGTCATCTGAGAAGGTCGCGGCAAAACGAAAAAAGTTTGGTCGCTGGTCTTCCGGTCCGCGCCTACTAACTAATCGCAGAGCTTGAGGGCTCGCGCGTAAAGCGATGTAGCAGCGAGCGTGCCTGAGAACGATTGTTCCCAGGCGCGTATCGAAGCGCCGATCGCGCGTACCATTACGA
>JAYTXC010000316.1:0-6653 GCA_043743145.1 Rhodospirillales bacterium | reverse complement strand
CCGCTCGCGCACTCGCTCTGTCGGTTGGGATTGCGGCTGGTGCTCGCAGAGCATATGTGCGTCTACGCGCATCGCGGCGAGTCGCTCGTCCTGATATCGCATGCCTCGACGAGCGATGGAGAGCCGCCACCGGAGCACATCGCGCCCGACACGGCGGCCGCCCGCGCACAACTTCGCGAAACTTACGTCACCGAAACGATGGTCGCATCGCGTATCGCGCTGCCGGGCGAGCCGACCGATACGGGGCGCCAAGGGCTCATCGTATTCGCGCGCGCGCACCCATTCGAAAAAGGCGAGTTGCGGCTCATCGAAACGCTCGTGACGCTCGCGGCCCTGGCGATTCGCAACGTCGCTCTCTACGAGCAAGCGACGACGGCTGCGCGCGCGCTCTCGGAGAGCAACGCGTTCAAAGACGATCTCATGGCGATGTTCGCGCACGATTTCAAAGGGCCGCTCACCGTGATCTCCGGCTTCTCGGAATTGCTCTTCGATATCGACGATCCGGGCGTGCATCGTAGCGCGCAGACGATCATCGATCAAACGCGTCGGCTCGCCAAACTCAGCGACGACGCGCTCGCGCTCGCCGCGACACAGAGCGCGGGCTTTTCGCTCAAGCGTGAGATGGAAGATCTTACGGATTTCGTGCGTTCTGTCGCGCTGCCACTCGATCGCGAGGGCGATCGCGTCGTGGTCGTCGCACCCGACGAGCCCGTGCTTGTTTCGTTCGATCGTTCGCGCTTGCGACACGTTTTCGACAACGTGATCGGCAACGCGTTGAAATACTCGAGCGGTCGGGTCGAGATTCGGGTCGCGCAGGGCGTGGACGAGGTTGGCGTCGCGGTCGCCGATCGCGGCATCGGTATTCCGCCGGCCGAACTCGAAAAAGTCTTTTCTCGCTTCGGCCGGGCCACGAACGCGCGCTCGCGCGGCTTTTCGGGTTCGGGCGTCGGGCTCTATATCGCGAAGAAAATTGTCGACGTCCACGGTGGGCGCCTCGACGTCACCTCAGAAGAAAACGAAGGAAGCACCTTCACGGTGGTCTTGCCGCTTTAAATCAGCATGCGGAACTCTGACCGAGCGCGAACGGTTCTGCTATCTATGGCCTTTCTCAAGACGCTTTTCGATGGCAACGAGCGCGAAATCACCAAGCTCAGACGCACCGTCGCCGCGACGAACGCGCTGGAACCCGAGATTTCTGCGCTTTCCGACGAGGCGTTGGCGGCAAAAACGCACGAATTTCGCGAGCGTTTAGGCCCCGACAACGATCCCGACACGCGACGTGCACTTTTGGACGAGATGCTGCCGGAGGTTTTCGCGGTCTGTCGCGAAGCGGGCAAGCGTGTCCTCAACATGCGTCATTTCGACGTCCAGATCATGGGCGGCCAAGTCTTACACGAAGGCAAAGTCGCCGAGATGAAGACGGGCGAGGGCAAGACGCTCGTCGGCACGCTCGCCGTTTATGCAAACGCGCTCCTGGGTCGCGGTGTTCACCTCGTTTCGGTCAACGATTATCTCGTGCGCCGTGATGCCGAGTGGATGATGCCGCTCTACAGCTTTCTCGGGCTACGCGTCGGGATTATCCAGCACGATATGGCGCCGCCCGATCGGCGTGACGCGTACAACAGTGACATCACCTACGTCACGAACAACGAAGTTGGTTTCGACTACCTCCGCGATAACATGGCGTGGCGGCTCGAAGATATGGTTCAGCGCGAGCGCTTCTTCGCGATCGTCGACGAAGTCGATTCGATCCTCATCGATGAAGCCCGTACGCCGCTCATCATCTCGGGGCAAGGCCAAGACGCAACCGAACTCTATGCGAAGTTCGCCCAGATCATTCCGCGTCTCGTTAAAGACGTCGACTTTACGGTCGATGAAAAAGCGCACGCGGTTCCGGTCACGGAAGCCGGCGTTGAGAAGGTCGAGAAGATGCTCGGCATCCAGAATCTCTACGACCAGCGCAATCTCGAACTCACGCACCAACTCAATGCCGCGCTCAAAGCCTGGCACATCTTCCACAACGAGCAGCAGTACATCGTCAAGGATGGCGAAGTCGTCATCGTCGACGAGTTCACGGGCCGCCTCATGTACGGTCGGCGCTACAGTGACGGTATCCACCAGGCGATCGAAGCGAAAGAAAAACTCGACGTTCGCAGTGAAGGCCAAACGCTCGCGACGATCACGTTTCAAAATTATTTCCGGCTCTACAATAAACTGGCCGGCATGACGGGAACCGCGAAGACCGAGGAACGCGAATTCCGCGATATCTACGGCCTCGACGTAGTCGTCATCCCGACCAACCGCTCGGTCGCGCGCGACGACCGCGGCGATATCGTGTATAAAAGTGAGAACGCGAAGTTCGAAGCCGTCGTCGACGAGATCATTGCTGAAAATACGAAGGGTCGTCCCGTGCTCGTCGGGACGCGCTCGATCGATAAGAGCGAACGGCTCGCATCGCTCTTGCGTCGTCGCGGCGTCGCGTGCGAAGTCCTCAACGCAAAGTATCACGAACGCGAAGCCGAGATCATCAAAGACGCGGGTCAACCGAGCAACGTCGTGATCGCGACGAATATGGCGGGGCGTGGCGTCGATATCAAACTCGGCGACGGCGTGGCGGATATGGGCGGCTTGCACATCATCGGCACGGAGCGCCACGAATCGCGGCGCATCGATAACCAACTGCGCGGTCGTGCGGGTCGCCAAGGCGATCCGGGGTCCACGCGCTTCTACGTCTCGCTCGAAGACGAAGTGATGCGCCTCTTCGGTGCCGAGCGCATCAACAACATCATGAATATGGTTGGCTTCACCGACGAAACGCCGATCGAAGCGAAGCTCATTACGAAATCGTTCGAACGCGCGCAGTCGAAGGTCGAGAATCACAACTACGAGATCCGGAAATCGGTCCTCGAATACGACGACGTGATGAACAAACAGCGCGAAGTCATCTACGATGAACGGCGCAAGGTCTTGCGCGGCGAATCGTTGCGGCCGTTCATGATTCAGACCCTCGAAGATAAGGTCGCGCAAGCCGTCGATAGCAATGCGCCCGATAACGTCCATCCGTCGGAATGGGATCTCAGCGAGATCATCACGGAACTCGAACTCGTTTTTCCGGTCGGCGAGTCGATCACGGTCGGCGATCTCGAGAAATGCGATCGCGACGAGATGAAAGTCAAGCTCACGGAAGCCGCACTCGCGGCCTACGATGCGAAAGAAACCGAACTCACGCCGGAAATCATGCGCGTGATCGAGTCGCAATATATCATGTTGCCGATCATCGATCGTTTATGGGTCGACCATCTCTACGTGATGGACGCGCTCAAAACCGGCATCGGCTTGCGCGGCTACGGCCAAAAAGATCCGCGCGTCGAGTACGAAAAAGAAGCGTACGAAATCTTCGAAGATCTCAAAAATAACATCGCGGATGAAGCGATTAAGGCGGTTTTCCGCGTGGTCGTCGAGGCGACCGATCCCAACGCGCCACAAGGCGAGATCGGGCCCGATGGCGTCCCGTTGGCCGCACTCGGAGCTTACGGCAACGGCAACGGCTCGCACGATGGGATGGCCGGGTTCGAGCCGCTGCCCGATGGGTCGCTCGCCCCGCCGCCGCCTGAAGTCGCCATGCAATCGTCGCGGCTCGACCCGGCGTACGCGCAGAGCCTTCTCGGCCCCGCGCCTGGTGCTGCCGGCGCCGCAAAGCGCCAACTACATACCAATATCGGCGACGACGAACCGCGCAGACCCGCGAAAGCCGATCCGAAGACGGGCCGGAACGACGTCTGCCCCTGTGGTTCGGGAAAGAAGTTCAAGCGATGCCACGGCGTGACCGCGTAGGCGCATGAAAAACGGCGAGTCGATCGCGGCGATCGTGTTCTATCTCGGCGTCGCGGCGCTCGCGGTCGGTGCGATGCTCGCGGCGCGCGGCGCTGTGGAGCGCCGCGGTGCGAGCGTCGATCGCCGCGCGATCGTGCTTGTCGCGCTTGGGTTCGTTGGGATCGTGTCGGCGGTCGTCGTGTTCGCGACGGGGCCTCGCAACGTGTTGCCATTTTGAGCAGTCGTCGCGATACAACCGTCGCATGGGATTTGCAATGAGTGCGAAGATGACGCTCGATGAGTATCTGTCTTACGAGGCTCGGTCGCCCGTCGCTCATGAATATCGCGCGGGGGGAGGTACGCGCTTGCGGCTCCGAGCCGTAACCACGCGATGATTTCGATGAACCTTGCGCTCAAGCTCGGTGCGGCAGCACGGATGGCCAGATGTGAGGCCTACGCTCGGGACATGAAACTCGTGACGCCGGCCGGTGAACGTCTCATTCCGGATTTCGTTATCCGTTGCGATACCGACCGCGGCGAGCTCCCTCGGTCGAGCGGTGAAAATAGTGCGACCGATCCTTGGCTGGTCGTGGAGATTTTGTCCGAGCGTACCGCGGCAACCGACGTAACGGAAAAACGGTCGGGCGACGCCGAAACGTAGGCGCCGAATACGATGGGTGCTCCGCAATGGGCCGCCGACGTCGCGATCGATCTCGATCTCGCAAAGACGCTCGTGCGCACGCAATTTCCCGCACTCGCGCTCGAAAAGATGGAGCCGTTCGGCATCGGCTGGGATAACGCCGCGTACCTTGTTGGCGAGCGCGTCGTCTTTCGCTTTCCGCGACGACGCGTCGCGACGCGACTCATCGAACGCGAGATCGCGATCTTGCCCGCGATCGCGCCCGCGCTGCCGCTCGCGATTCCGGTGCCGCGCTACATCGGTGTCGCAAGCGATACGTATCCGCATGCTTTCGCGGGTTACGAGCGGATTTACGGTGAGACGGCGTGTGCGCGCGATCTCGACGACGATGCGCGTGCCACGCTAGCGGAGCCGCTCGGTGCGTTTCTGCGCGCGTTGCACGCGATCGATCCCGCGCCGCTCGTCGCGCGCGGGCTGCCGCACGACGAGATTCGTCGACTCGATTTCGAACGACGCATGGAGCTCGTGCGCGAGCGCGAGCCGCTCTTACGTTTGCCTGCGAGCATCGCGCGCACCGGCGTATCGGTTGCAGTGCTCACTCGCACGATCGATTGGCTCGAGACGCATCCACCACGTCGCATCGCCGATGCCGCGCGGGTTTGCGTGCACGGAGATCTCTACGCCCGTCACGTCGTGCTCGACGGTGGGCGCACCGCTGGCATCATCGATTGGGGCGACGTGCACCTCGGCGATCCGGCGATCGATCTTTCGATCGCGCACCTGATGTTGCCGTCGAGCGCGCATGCGGCGTTTCGCGCCGCCTATGGCGCCATCGACGACGACGCGTGGGAGACCGCACGTTTTCGCGCTGCATATCACGCGCTACTGGTACTCGATTACGGTCTGCGCGAAAACGACGTGGGAATGCTTCGCATCGGCGCGACGGGGCTATCGTTGATGGGCTTCGCGTCGTGATTGCCTCCGCTCGCTTGGGCTCGGGGGTCTCACGCTGACCGGTCTCTGAAGTCGGATGCGGCCATCGTGTCGAACGTCTGGGCACTATGAGCGACTCGCACCGTACCGAAATCGCGCGTCTCGACGAGCGTCTGAGCTCGCTTCAGGTGCGTCTTTGACTACGATCGCAAGGGGCGCGCGGTAGCCGAACTCGATAACCGCACGCGCGACGAGGCGTTCTGGAACGATCCCGAAGCCGCACAAAAAGTCATGAAGCAACTCGCCGATCTTCGTGGCGAACGCGAAGAGATCGACGCCGTTGCCCGCGAGCTTTCGGATGCGCGCGAGACGGTCGAGATCCTCGGCGATGAAGCGGGCGCCGATGCCGAGATCGACGCGCTCATCGCTTCGGCGCAAGGCCGCATCGAAGGGCTCGAGATGGCTGCGAATTTCGATCGCGAGTACGACGATCACGGCGCGATCGTCTCGATCCACGCGGGCGCGGGCGGGATCGATGCGGCCGACTGGGCGCAGATGCTGTCGCGCATGTATTTGCGCTGGGCCGAGCGCAAGGGGTTCTCGGCAAGTGTCTTCGAGGAGTCGCCGGCGGAAGAAGCGGGCCTCAAATCCGTCGCATTTTTCGTAAGGGGGAAAAACGCGTACGGGATGCTCGAGAGCGAGCGCGGCGTGCATCGGCTGGTGCGCATCTCGCCGTTCGATCAACAGCATCGTCGGCAGACGTCGTTCGCATCGGTCGATATCGTCCCCGAGATCGCCGTCGATGAAAAAATTTCGATCGAGATCAAACCGGAAGATCTCAAGATCGAGACGTACAAGGCGGGCGGTGCGGGCGGTCAATATGTGAACAAAACGGAATCCGCAATTCGTATCACCCACGTGCCGACGGGAACCATCGTCGCCTCGCAACAGGAACGCTCGCAGATGCAGAACCGCGAGGTCGCGATGACGATGCTGCGGTCGCTGCTCGTGCAACGCGAGATCGAAGAACGCGAAGCCAAGCTCGAAGCGCTGCGCGGCGATCGGCGTGCGAACGAATGGGGCTCGCAGATTCGGTCGTATGTGTTGCAGCCCTACACGATGGTGAAAGACCATCGAACGAACGTCGAATCGAGCAACGTCGCGGGCATTCTCGATGGCGACATCGATCCGTTCGTGTGGCCGTATCTCATGCAACGCCGGAAGCTTGCGGAGGTGACGTAGTGCCGGTGGTCGATGTCGTCGTCGT
>JAYTXC010000315.1:0-14862 GCA_043743145.1 Rhodospirillales bacterium | reverse complement strand
ACCGCGGGTCGAACCGCGGATCTCGTACCATCACCGGCGGCTCCGGTCACGTCGGAAGCCACGACGACAGTTTCCGGGATCGCACTCGACGCGCCGTGGAAAGTGAAGCTGTACGCGTTCGCGCGTTCGCATTTCAAGCATCCGGCATGGGGTTGGCAGCACTCCGAACGCAACTATCGTCTCGCAACGGGATTCGCCAAAGACGATGGTCTCACAATCGATACCGATGTCGTCTTTGCGGCCGCGATGCTTCACGATATGGCGGCGTTTGCACCGTGGAATGCCGACACGAAAACCGAACACGGCGATATTGCAGCCAGCGCCAGCGGTGCCGTTCTGCGCGACGTCGGTTTCCCGATGGAGAAACTCGCGCACGTGCAAGCGGCCGAACGCGGGCACATGTTCTACTCTGTTGCGACCGAACCCGAGGCGATCGTCCTGCACGACGCCGACTCCGTCGACTTTCTCGGCTATATGGGTGCGACGCGGATGATCGCACTCACGGGTGAGAGCGCGGGCGACGTCGGTGCGGCGATCGCGTCACTAACATCGTTTGTGACGGCGATCCCGCCGAAGCTGATCACGAAATCCGCGCAGCGCTTAGGCGCAGAACGCGTCGCGGAAACGAAGCTCATGCTCGAACGACTCGAGACGGAATCGTATGGTGGTTTACGATAGCGTCGACGTTCGCGACCGTTAGGACCCGAGCGCGAGCTCGTTGAGGACGTTCGCATTTGGGTGATGCGTCATGCCGTGCCTCGAGTCGATCGCATCGGCGAGGTATTCCGCATCGCGAGCGACGCCGCTAAAGCGTCCGGAACCCCACGTATATTGCCACGGTAAGCCGAGGAAAAAGAGGCCGGGCTCGGTCGTGACGCCACGTTCGTGACGGGGATAGCCGCGACCGTCGAAGATCGGAACATCGATCCACGCATAATCGGCGTGGTAGCCCATACACCAGATGATACTCGTGATGTTCGCCGCGCGTATATCCAGCGACGCAATATGCGCGGTCGGTTGCCACACGGGAGCGTAGCGCGCCTCGAGCGGAGCGTCGATTCCCGTTCGATCGATGAACGCATCGATCGTCGTCTTGATGCTCTCGGAAACGGCGTCGGCACTATCGAGGTTGGCTTTGAGATCGCTGCCAAAATGGAGATGCGCGTCATCAACGTCGAGGAGACGGCCGTAGAGCGACATCCCTTCGTGCGCGAATTTTCGCAAGTCGATATCGCGACCACCGTCGCGACCTGTGACGTAATGATTGGCTTTCGCACGGACGCGCTCTTTGAGCGGATGCTCGTGCACGGGCATGTTGTAGTATCCCATCGCATCGAGCCACGCGACGACATCGCGCCCGCGATAGCGCCGGGCGGTGCGCGGTGCGCTCCCGACGGCGAGATGGACGTGACGACCCGCGAGGTGGAGGTCTTCGGCGATCTGCGCACCCGATTGGCCTGTTCCGACGACGAGGATATCGCCGTGCGGCAGCGCCGTCGCACTCTTATAGGCGGATGAGTGCACGTGGACGATGCCGCGCGGGACGCGTTCGGCCATACGCGGCAGCGTCGTTGCGTGGTAGCCGCCGATCGCAACGACGACTTGATCGGCCGTGATCCGACCACCCGATGTTTCGAGGATAAACGAGCGACCGTCGTCGCCGCGACCGAGTCGCATCACCGCAACGCCTTCGCGCAGCGGTGGTGCGAACGATGCAGCAAACGCCTCGATGTACGCGACGATCTCATCTTTTTTCATGAAGCCATCGGGGTCGTCGCCACGGTACGGAAAATTTGGGAGCGTGCATTGCCAATTTGGCGTGACGAGGCAAAATGAGTCCCATCGATCCGCACGCCACGCGTGCGCGACCCGCTCCTTCTCCAACACGACATGTTCGATGCCGCGTGAAGTGAGGAGGGAACTCATCGAGAGGCCGGCTTGCCCGCCTCCGATGATCGCGACCGCGTGGTGTTCGGACATCGTGGAACCTCGGATGGTATTCAATGATGTTGTTAAGGTCGAAATGGATCGCGTTGGGATCGGGTGCACCGGGCGTCGAGGGGGGGCACATCCGAGCGTTGCCGTGGCGGTCGGATTGCTGCGGGAACGGGCTCGGCGTCGGCCGCTGCGAATATCGCTAGCGATCGTACGGTTACAAACGATCGTGCGGATTCTCACGCCATTTCATACACCGAGAGCGACGAACACGCGCCACATTTGCCACAACCGGCTTTGATATCGCTCGAGAGTAACTTTCCGTCGCGCAAGAGCGCGCCGACGTCGTCGAGTAACGCGCGCATGAACGATGCCGTCGGCGGTGCGAGGTTTTCGAGCGGCGTTCCACCGATCGGCACGAGCGGCACGACGAACGGATAGACGCCGATTGCGATCAGTTTCGCACACATCGCTACGATCGCTTCGGGTGTGTCGCCGAGGCCCGCGAGAATATACGTACTCACTTGACCGCGTCCGAAGATGCGAACCGAGGCTTCGAACGCATCGAGATAATACGCGACGGGCACTTTCGCTTTTCCCGGCATCGCGTTCGCGCGGACGCGATCTTCGACAGCCTCGAGATGCATGCCGAGCGTATCGATACCGGCGTCGCGCATGCGGTCGAACCAGACGAAGTCGTCGGGTGGTTCGCACTGCCCTTGCAACGGGAGGTCGACGGCAGCTTTGATCGCGAGCGCGCTTTCGCACAAGACTGCCGCGCCGCGATCGGTGATGTTGGGCGTGCCCGTCGTCATGACCATGTGCGCGACACCATCGAGTGCGACGGCTGCTCGCGCGACTTCCGCGAGTTGTTGCGGCGTCTTGCGCGCGATGGTGCGATCGCCTTTGAGCGATTCACCGATCGCACAAAACTGGCATTGCGTCGTGCGATTTTGATAGCGGATACATTCTTGAAGAACCGTCGTCGCTAAAACATCGCGTCCGTGCAGCGTCGCGATTTTCCAATAGGGGATTCCGTCCTCCGTCTCACACGAATAAAAATTCGGCTGCGGTGGGAACGCGATACGTGCGACGGCGACTCCGTCGCGTTCGAGCACGACGCCCATCTGATCGCTTCGGGCGACGAACGGCGAATACGAGGCACCCGAAGTATGAACGGGCACCATAATCGTACGGCCGTCCACGATAACGGCTTTGTGATCGGAGGGACCGGCACCGCCGCGCCGACTCGGCGCGCTCGGCGTTTCGTCAGCGAGACGCAGTCCCCGTGATTGCAGCTCGGTGATCAAGCTGCGCGAGCGGGTCACTTGGAGATCGATCACGGGTGGTGGACTCCTCGAGCCTCATGGTGGGCGGCGTGTGCGGCGCGGTGCCCGATGCAAATGTCATCGGTGCGGTGCTTCGCGCGTCGATTGCAAGATGTAAGAGTTCGGGACGCGCGTAGTGGCCCACCGAATCCATCATCCGCTTGCGTTTGGTGACGAGCGCGAGATCGAGGTCGGCGACGACGAGACCTTCGCCGCGGGTGAGCGGTTCGCCGAGAATGCGACCTTCCGGTGTCACGATCGCGGTGAAGCTCCCGCCACGAAGCGCGCCCTGCAACGCTTCAGTCGGCGCGATCTGCGCGACTTGCGCGTCGTCGAGCCAGCCGGTTGCATTGACGACGAAGGCGCCCGCTTCGAGCGCGTGATGGCGAATCGTGACTTCCATTTGATCGGCGAAGATCTGACCGACCATCGAGCCCGGAAATTGACTGCAGTGGATCTCTTCGTGTTGCGCCATGAGCGCGTAGCGTGCGAGGGGATTGTAATGTTCCCAGCACGCGAGTGCACCGACACGACCGACCGCGGTCTCGACGACGGTGAGGCCGCTCGCATCACCCATGCCCCACACCATCCGCTCGTGATACGTCGGCGTGATCTTGCGTCGCTTGAGAACGAGATCGCCCGTCGCATCGAAGATGAGTTGCGTGTTGTAGAGCGAGCCATGATCGCGCTCGGTAATGCCGAGCACGATCACCATGCCGTAGCGTCGTGCCGCTGCGGAAACGGCCGACGTTTCGGGTCCCGGAACGACGACCGCCTCTTCGTACAAACGCACGTGTTCGGGGCCCATCGCGACGGCCGGGAGCACGAACGAAAAGTAAGGATAGTACGGAACCAGCGTCTCGGGGAAGACCACGAGAGCGACACCGCGCGCGGCGGCATCGTCGATCGTGTCGAGCACTTTTCGCATCGTGCCCGCGCGATCGTGCAGCACGGGCGCGATTTGCACCGCGGCCGCGCGCACGGTGCGTTCGCTCACAACGTCCAGGTCGAGAGCACGTATGCGTTTTCGCGACGATGGATGAGTTGCAGATCGAGCACGTCGAGCGGGCTGATCGGACGAATACCTGGGATGAGTGATGGTTCGCCGTGGCCGTAGAGCGCTTGCAGAGCGAAGCGGCAGCAGAAGACTTTCCCACCTTCTTCCATGAATTTTTTCAGCTGATTGTTGAAGTTCTGCGCGCCGGGAAACGCTTCATCGCCGAGTTTGGGGAAGCCGCGTTGCACGCCGAGTGTTACGCCGGGACCATACAGGAGGATCGAAGTCTCGAAGCCTTTGCGCAATAAGCGAAGCGCTTGAAGAATATTAATGAGGCCGATCGAGCCTTCGAAAGCGACGGTGTGAAAGGTGACGAGTGCCTTCTCTCCGGGCGCGGCTTTGACGTCTTCAAAAACTTTCTCTTCGAAGTCGACGAAAAAGTCGCCGGGTTTGTGATGTTCTTGGGTGACGGCGGGCATGTGCGTCTTCTTTCTGGAGAAAATCGTCATCGCGCATCCAATATGATGCTCGCCCGTCTATCCGAGTGGCCGATGACGATCGTACGGTGATGCGCGAAGCTAAGGTGGCTTCAGCGGAAGCGTAGCGGATGCGCCACGGCGGAACCAGCCGAGTGCGGATGATGTAAGTGTGACTGTATGGTTCGCTCGAAATCGGAGGACCACGTTGAAATGCGACTCAGAGAGGCGGCGCAAACTCGGCGACTTTCTCAAAACAAAACGAGCCGCGCTCGACCCGCTGCAATTCGGGCTTCCGATCCATCTGCGTCGTCGCGTGGCGGGCTTGCGTCGCGAGGAAGTCGCGATGCTCGCGGGCATCAGCGTCACGTGGTACACGCAGATCGAATGCGGGGCGCCGATTACGATTTCGCCAGCGTTGCTCGGGCGAATCGCTGCGGTTTTCGGTCTCGCGCCCTTAGAACGTGCGTACCTCTTTACGCTCGGCATCGATGAGATGGGCATCATCAATACGCTCGTCCCGCAACTCGAAGTGCTCTCGGGCTCCCGCATCGCCGCGCCATCGTTCATCGGTGAGATCGCGCAAGCGCTCCGCGCTCATCGCACCATAAAAACGCACATGTACGCAACGATCGTCCACGAAACGTTCGACGAACTCGAACCCTATCTCGACGAAGCGCGGTGTCCGATCGGGATTTGGTTACACGACGACCTCGCACCCGAACATCGCCGAGAACCGCATTATTCGCAAGCGGCACGCGCACACTCCGCGTTTCATCGCGAGATCGAAAAACTCGTGCGCGTCGGGACAGCTGGCCGGCCCCTCGAGGTCGAACGGATGCTCGTCGGACCGAGTGGGTACGTCGTGGCATCGAACGTCCTCGAGCGAACCTTTGCGGCATGGCCCGCAGGCGCGGCTGCCTGACGCGTACGTCGACCGCATAGCACCAACGGTAATCCGTTAACCCGAAGTCGAGTCTGTGGCTCACCACGATTGCGTACCATAGCGAAGTGTATCCCCTGACGCACGAGCCGTTCGTGGAAGAACCGTTCGTGCCACCGCATTTCGGGATCATCGGTGCGACCGATGCGTGGGCGCTTGCGGAATCGTATCGACTCCGACGGGATGTGTTCTGCACCGAGCAGGGCATCTTTCGCCATGACGATCGCGACGAACTCGACGCTCGCGCCGAAACGATCGTCGCCGTCGATTATCTCGCGGGAATGATGTACCGCGTCGTTGGGACCGTGCGCATTGCCGAGCTTTCTCCCGGACGGTGGAACGGATCGCGTCTCGCGATCAAACGCGAATACCGTGACGTGTACGGGCTCGGACGCGCGCTCGTACACCGCGCCGTAACGACCGCAACGGGACGCGGAGCGACCGAGTTTATCGCGACGGTCCAACGGGCGAACGTGCCATTCTTTCGTCGCCTCGCGTGGGAAGCGCGCGACGAAATCGTCCTCCACGGTCATCCGCACACGTTTATGCGCGCCGATCTCGCGGCGTATCCGCCACTCGCCGATCCCACGCGCGCGGCGTTCCTCTCCGTTTGTCGAGCCTCGTGAGTCTCGCCGCACTCCTGGATCGGCTCCGGTCGAGCGCTGGGATGACGCACAAATGCGATATCGCGACCGCATATGCGGGCCTCGGTGATACCCATGGAGGCGTCCGCGTCGGCGACGACACGGCGGCGATCCCCGATGGTGATGGCTACCTCCTGTTCGCAATCGAAGGGTTGCTCGAAGCGTTCGTCCGCGACGAGCCGTGGTTTGCCGGGTACTCTGCCGTAATGGTAAATATTAGTGATGTTGCGGCCATGGGTGGTCGACCGATCGCCGTTGTCGACGCGCTCTGGAGTGCGAGTGCCGAGCGCGCGATTCCGATGTGGGATGGTATGCGCGCGGCGTCGGTCGCGTACGGCGTCCCGATCGTCGGCGGGCACACGAATGTGCGGAGCGAGGGCGAGCGCCTCGCCGTCGCCGTGCTCGGTCGTGCCGACCGCCTGATAACCAGTTTCGACGCGCGCCCCGGAGACGAACTGCTCTATACCGTCGACCTCCGCGGGTCATACTTCGGTCCCTATCCATTTTGGAATTGCAGCACGGCCGCGCCGGCCGACCGCCTGCGCGCCGATCTCGGCCTCTTGCCCGCACTCGCGCGCAGCGGCGATTGCCTCGCCGCAAAAGACGTGAGCAACGCCGGATTGCTCGGCACGCTCCTCATGCTTCTGGAATGTTCGGGCATCGGTGCGACCGTCGCGCTCGACGCGGTGCCAAAGCCACCGGGCGTGTCGTTCGACCGCTGGCTCTCGAGCTTCCCGAGTTTCGGGTACATCCTCGCCGTCGCTCCCGCGGCATCCGCACGCGTGCGACGCCATTTCCAACTCAGCGGCATCGCCTGCGAAACGATCGGATCGTGCGATGCGGGGACACGGCTCGTGGTCACGCACGCGGGCGAACGCGAAGTCTTCTGGGATTTTGCGACGTCGCGATTCACTGGCGCGACTGCCTCCGTCTCGCGCCGATGACTCCGCGCGTCGCGCTCTATACGTATGCGACGCAACCGCGCGGCGGCGTCGCGCATGCGATCGAACTTGGGCAAGCGTTGCACGATGCGGGTATCACCGTGATGCTGCACGCCCTCGACGATGGCGGCGGATTTTTTCGCAGGCCACGCTGCCCGTATCGCACGATTGCCGTCGCGCCCGAAACCGGTGGTATCGTGTCGGTCGTCGCGTCGCGCATCGCGACGTATATCGCGGCGCTCGAGCAGTCGCACGGGACCTTCGATATCCATCACGCCCACGACGGCATCAGCGGGAACGCGCTCGCGACGCTCGTCGAGCGTGGTGCGATCGACGCGTTCGTGCGAACGGTGCATCACGCCGATGACTTCAGCGATCCGACGCTCGCCGAACTGCAGACGCGTTCGATTTGCGACGCGCAGGGTGTCTTCGTCGTCAGCGATCTCTGGCGCGACGAAGTGCGCTCGCGCTTCGGGATCGATGCGTCGCGTGTGACCAATGGCGTCGATGCTACGCGATTCGTTCCGATCTCGGGCCGCGAGCGTACGCGTATTCGCCGTCGTTTCGGGATCGCGGGTTCGCCCGTCTATCTCGCGGTTGGCGGCATCGAAGCGCGCAAAAATACGCTCGGTATCCTCGACGCCTTCGCGCGCGTGCGCGCGCGGCAACCAGGTGCGCAACTCGTCGTCGCGGGTGGCGCGAGCGTCTTCGATCACCGTGCCTATCGCCGAAGGTTTGACGCGCGCGCACAGACGCTCGGCCTCGAGATCGGGTCGTCGGTGATCGTGCTCGGTGTCGTGGGGGATCGAGAAATGCCGGGGCTCATCGCGAGCGCCGATGCGCTCGTCTTTCCATCGCTTTTGGAGGGGTTCGGGCTCGTCGTGCTCGAGGCACTCGCGTGTGAGGTGCCCGTGGTCACCTCGGCGATCGCGCCGTTTACAGAATATGTTGGTGCGGAAGAAGTCGAGCTCGTCGATCCGGCCGACCCGGAATCCATTGCGAGCGGCATGCTCGCCGCAATCGAACCCGAGCGTCGCGCACGTCGCGTCATTGCCGGACGCGCCGTCGTCGATCGTTTTTCGTGGGCCGCATCGGCTCGGATCCATATCGCGCGCTATGAGGAGATGGTACGTGCCCGAGATTCACTTCGTGGTGCGTTGGCCCGATGATACGGTGACGGCGTGCTATTCGCCGTCGCTCGTCGTGCAAGAGTTCTTTGCCGTCGGCGCGAGCTACGCACTCGACGACTTTCTCGCACGGAGTCGCGAGGCGCTCGGCATCGCATCGGAGCGCGTCCGCGCACGGTACGGGTTTCCGTGTTCGCGCGCGCAAGCCGAACTCGCTTCGATCGAAGCGAAATGCGGCGCGCTCGAACGCACGCATTCGGGTGGCCTCGACACGGCGGTTCGTCTCGAAGCGTTCGTTCCGATCTGACGCTATGCCAGCGCGGGCACCGGCATTTCGATCGGCATTGCGCGTGCGACCTCGATCGCGATACCGGAGACGGCGGCGTTGCCGGTGAGGTCGTCGAGTCGTTCGCCGTCGGTGAGATCGTTGAGACTCGCACCGGGCGATGCCGTTGCGACGCTCGCGCGCACGCCATCGCGCGTGTGGCCGTAGCCGTGCGGTAAGCTCGCGACACCCGGCATGAGGTCTTCGGTCGTCGCGACGGGCACGACGATCTTGCCGACGCGGGACGTGACGCACACGAGATCGCCGTCGTGCAGATCGCGCGCAGCGGCGTCGTGTGGGTGCATGAGGAGCGTGCAGCGGTCGTTGCCGCGCATCAGGCGCGGTGCGTTGTGCATCCAGGAATTGTTGCTGCGAAGATCACGTCGTCCGATGAGCACGAGCTCGGGAACCGCATCGTGCGCGGTTCCCGCAAGGCGCGCGAGATCGGCGACCATCGCAGCAGGCGCGAGTGCGAGGCGCGCGTTTGCGGTGAGCAGGCGCGCGGGAAGTTGCGATACGAGTGGGCCGTAATCGACGCCGTGCGGATGTGCGCGAAGCGCCTCGATGCTCGTCGCATATGCGCCCGCGCGCAGACCCGCATCGATACGATCGTGCGGCGCGGCGCCGGTCGTGCCGGTGAGCCTCTGGCGCAGACCATCGAAGATTTGCCAATCGTAGCGCTGCTCGTCGTCGAGTGTTGCGATCGCGGCGTTATACCGCGCGGTATTGCGGACGGCGAAATGGTGGAAGATCGCGTCGTAGTGATCGACTTCGAAGCCGGTTGCGGGCGGGAGGATCACGCTCGCATGCCGCGTCGATTCGTTGAGATACGGATCGATTGCCACGTAGAAATCGAGGCTATCGAGCGCCGCGTCGAGGGCGACGCCGTTCGGTGTCGAGAGCACGGGATTTCCTGCAATCGTCACGAGCGCGCGGACCTGCCCGTGTCCCGGCGTCGTCATCTCCTCGACCATCGTCGCGACGGGAAATTCTTCTTGGAATTCCGGCAGCCCACGCACGCGCGAGGTGGAGCGGCCGCCGTGCGTTTGCCCGGGTTTTGCCGTTGCGAGCAGATCGAAAGCGGGCGTGGGCCACATCGCGCCGCCGGGTTCGTCGAGGTTGCCGGTGATCGTGTTGAGGGCGTTGACGAGCCACTGGCACACACCACCGAAGGGTTGCGTGGAGAGTCCGATGCGACCGTAGGCGACCGCGCGTGGGGCGCGCGAGAAGTCGGTCGAGATCGCGCGAATCGTCGCGGCATCGATGCCGGTTTGCGCGGCGACGCGTTCGGGCGAGTAGGGCGCGCACGCGGTTCGCAGATCGTCGAGGCCGTCGGTAAAGGGGGCGAGACGCGCGAGATCGGCGCGATCCGTCGCAAAGATGTCGTGGATCAACGCGAGCAAAAAGAGCGCGTCGGTTCCGGGCCGGATAAAATGATGTTCGCTCGCGGCATGCGCGGTTTCGGTGCGTCGCGGATCGATTGTCACGACCCGTCCGCCACGCGCGCGAATTGCCGCGATCCGATCGCGCATTCCGGGCGCCGTCATGATGCTGCCGTTGGATGCGAGCGGGTTCGCGCCCATCACGAGAAAGTAGTCGGTGCGATCGATATCGGGAATCGGTAAGAGCAACGGATGGCCGAACATCTCGAGCGCCGCGCGATGGTGCGGGAGTTGATCGATGCTCGTCGCGCTAAAGCGATTCGTCGTTCTGAGCGCGCGTAAAAAACCGCCAGCGCCCAGCAGCGTCCCGCTGTTGTGGACGCTCGGATTCCCCTGATAGATTGCGACGGCGTCGTGCCCGTGCGCGCCGACGATCTCGGTGAGTCGCGTGGCGACGAGGTCGAGTGCGTCGTCCCACGTCATCGCGGTCCACGTCGTTCCTTCGCGTCGCATCGGAACGCGCAAACGATCGGGGTCGACGTGGAGATCGATGAGTGCGTTTCCTTTGGGACAGATATGGCCGTGCGAGAGCGGATCGGCGGCATCGCCGCGCAGATCGGTCACGCGACCACCCGCGACCGTTATCGTGAGTCCGCAGATTGCCTCGCAGAGATTACAGGCGCGGTAGTGCGTTCCGTCGTGCAGGGTGCTCATCGGAATCTCCTTCGGAAGTCGCCGGTCGTGCCCCGTCGCGATAGGGCATTTCCGTCTTCGCGACCGATAGGGTGCGGTGCTTCGTTTTTCGTTTCGATTCCGGCCCGGTATTCGCCGCCTCGTCGTCGCCGCCACGTGCGCGCTTTCGCTCGCCGCAACACGCGCACCGTCGACCGCCGCCCCGCCACCGAGCGACGTGCTCAAAGCGACGCTCGGCAACGGTCTCCGCGTGGTCCTCGTGCGCAATACGCTCGCGCCCGTGATCGCAAGCGATGTGACGTATCTGGTGGGGTCGCGTGACGATCCAGCAGACGTCCCGGGCATGGCGCACGCGCAAGAACACATGATGTTTCGCGGCACGAAGAATCTCACGACGAGCGAACTCGGCACGATTGCGACCGCGCTCGGTGGCTCGTTCAACGCGCAAACTTCAGAAACGCTCACGCAATACGAATTCACGATTCCGGCAGCCGATCTCGATGCGGTCTTACGCATCGAGTCGGATCGTATGCGCGATATTCTCGACGCGCAATCGCAATGGGAGACCGAACGCGGTGCGATCGCCCAAGAGATCGCGCGCGACGAAACGTCGCCCGGAGCGGATTTCTTCCGCGACGCGCAGGCCTACGCATTCGCCGGGACGTCATACGCGCATCCCGGCGTCGGGACGCACGCCGCATTCGAACGCCTCACGGGGACGCGACTCAAAGCGTTCTACCAAAAATATTACGGACCGAGCAACGCCGTTCTCGTGCTCGCGGGAAACTTCGATCTCGAAAAAACACTCGCCCAGATCAAGGCACGTTTCGAATCGATTCCGCGTCGCGCCACCGTCGACCATCCCGTCGCGCGTCTCGAACCGATCGCGCGTAAAGTTATTCGCCGCCCGACGACGCTCACGTATCCGCTCGCCGTCGTCGCGTTGCGGATGCCCGGCGTCGCGAGCCCGGATTTTCTCGCATCGTTTCTCTTGCAACAGGTGCTCGGATCCGATCGCGGCGCGCTGCGCGGTCTCGTCGATGCGGGCGATGCACTCGATGCAAATTGGGTTTCGATGCCCTACGTCGCTGAAGGGCAACTCGGTATGGCGACGGCGGCGCTCGGCCCCGGAGCCGATCCCGTCGCCGGAAGTGCGCGGCTCGAAAAGATCCTGCGCGGGTATGCCGAGAACGGCGTGCCGCGCGAACTTTTTGAGACGACGAAACGTCAGGCCATCGCGGGTCAGGAACTGAGCCGCAACTCGATTTCCGCACTCGCATCGGATTGGGCGACGACGATCGCGCTGGATAACGAACCCTCAATCGCACGCGAACAAGCGCTCCTTGCGGGCGTGACGCTCGCCGATGTCGATCGCGTCGCCAAGCGCTATCTCGATCCCGCGCACGCGATTCTGGGCGAACTCACGCCCTCGGCAAATGCCAATGTGAACGCACCACCCGCACCGCCCGCATCTGGCCCCGAAAAGCCGCTCGGTGCGCAAACGCCCGTGACGCATCTTCCCGCATGGGCGAGCGAACTCGTCGATCGTCCCGCCGTCCCGCCGGCCGATGTGGCGCCCGAGCACAGCAAATTGCGGAACGGCATGACACTCGTCATTCGTCCGGCGACGATCTCCGACAGTGTCGTCGCCTACGGTGCGATTCGGACGTCGCCCGCGTTGCAAGAGCCGGTCGGGAAAGAAGGCGTTGCCGCCGTTCTCGATGTTATGTTTTCACTCGGAACCTCGACTCGCGATCGTGCGACCTTCGCGCGCGCGCAAGACGATATCGATGCCTCGATCGGTGCGGGCTCGAGCTTCGGCTTGCAGACGACCTCGAAATCGTTCGATCGCGCGGTCGATCTGCTCGCCGAAAACGTCCTGCATCCACGGCTCGAACGCGCGACCTTCGAAATGGCGCGAAAGCGCTCACTCGAGGCGCTTCAAACCCAACTCTCGGGTACGGGCTCGGTTGCCGCGAAGCGAACCGCCGCGAAGTTGTACCCCGCGAGCGATCCGGCGCTTCGCGAGCCGACGCTCGATTCCGTACAGAAGCTCACGCTCGACGACGTGCGTGCGTACTATGCGAAGACGTTTCGGCCCGATCTCGCGACGCTCGTGGTCGTGGGGAACACGACCGTCGATGCAACGAAGGCCTCGGTCGAGCGTGCCTTCGGCGGCTGGCATGGGAGTGGTGGCGAACTTCCCAACCTCGAGTTTCCGCGCGTTCCGCTCAATGCGGGGGGTGACGTCCGGCTCGCGATCGCATCGCTCGGCCAAGACGACGTCACCTTACAGGAGCTCGTCGATGCCGATCGTTCATCACCGAACTATGCTGCGCTCGTCCTTGGGAATGCCGTCTTTGGCGGCGGTGCGCTCGGTGCCGAGCAGAGTCGACTCTTTCGCGATATTCGTCAAAACGCCGGGCTCGTCTACACGATCTCATCGCAATACGCACCGTCGAAAACGCGCGCGACTTTCACAATCGATTTCGCATCGTCACCGGTCGACCGGGCGCGTATCGAAGCGCTCGTCGACGACGAGATCGTGAAGATGCAAACCGAACTCGTCGGCGATTTCGAGCTCTCGCTTGCGAAGGCGGCGATCGTTCGGCGAACGGCGATCGCCGGAGCATCGATCGCGTCGATCGGTCAGCGGTTACTCGACGAGACCGTCGAGAACGTGCCGTACGGTCGCGATCGCACGGAGGCCGCGGCGATCCTCGCAACGAGTGCGACGGCGGTGCGCGACGCTTTTGCGAAAACGATTCGCCCCAAGGCTTTCGTCCGTGTCGTGATCGGGCCGTAACGCGATGGTTCTCGAACGCCCCCTCTCCCAGACGACGACGTCGGCCGGAATCGTCATCATCGGTACGGGGTTCGCGGGCCTCGGCATGGCGATTCGCCTGCGTGCGGCCGGCATCCGTGATTTCGTCATTCTCGAACGCGCTCGCGATATCGGCGGCACGTGGCGCGATAACCAATATCCCGGATGTGCGTGCGATATTCCATCGGAGTTGTACTCGTTTTCGTTCGCGCGAAATCCGAAATGGACGCGCGTCTATCCAACGCAGCCGGAGATTCACGCGTACTTACGCGGTTGTGTCGATCGATACGATCTCGAACGCCATATTCGCTACGAGTGCGACGTGATCGAAGCGCGCTACGATGCCGAACGCGTCCTCTGGCAGATCGAGACGCGCAGCGGAACGCGGTTCGAAGCGGCCGTGCTCATCTCGGGTATGGGTGGCCTCAGTAATCCGGCGATGCCGCAGATTCCGGGGCTCGCGGAGTTCGAGGGGCCGCAATTTCACTCCGCACGATGGGAATACGATGTCGATCTCGTGGGGAAACGCGTCGCCGTCATCGGGACGGGTGCGAGCGTCATTCAGTTCGTGCCGCAGATCGCGCCGAACGCTTTGCAGCTGGAAATTTTCCAGCGCACGCCGCCATGGATCCTACCTAAACCCGACGGTCCCATCGCCGCATGGAAACGTTTGCTCCTCAACAATGTGCCCGGGCTTGCGTGGGCGCACCGCGCCTCGATCTACCTCACGCACGAAGCGCGCGCGCTCGGTTTCATCGTCAATCCCAAGCTTTTGATGACCTTCGAGACGATCGCAAAGAAACACATCGCACGCAAGATTGCCGATCCCACCTTGCGTGCTGCGGTAACGCCGGATTATCGGTTGGGTTGCAAACGCGTCCTCATCTCAAACGATTACTACCCCGCGCTGAACCGCGAGAATGTCGCCGTCGTAACCAGCGAGATCGCTCGCGTCGAACGCGATGCGGTCGTCACGCGTGATGGCGAGCGACATCCTGCCGACGTCATCGTGTACGGGACGGGGTTTCGTGCGCAAGACGGCCTCGCACCGGTGCGCATCGTCGGCTTGGGTGGTCGATCGCTCGCCGACGCCTGGGACGATGGCATGGAGGCGTTCCTCGGGACGAGCGTCACGGGATTTCCCAATCTCTTCACGCTCGTGGGCCCAAATGTCATCCTCGGCCACAACTCGATGATCTTCATGATCGAATCGCAGATCGCGTACGTTCTCGACGCGTTGCGTCACT
>JAYTXC010000314.1:0-1509 GCA_043743145.1 Rhodospirillales bacterium | reverse complement strand
CCGCCTTCGCGTTCTGCGCGATCTTGCGCGACGTGGGAATAGACCCGGAGTTCGGCGATATCCCGTGGGAAAAAGAGACCGAGTATCCAGTCGAAAGCGACGCGAAGTTGCCGATCGAGACCGGGTAGGCGTGCGAGATAGTACGATCGCCACAAGAACCAAGCGATGAAGCCGGTGATAAGAAACTTCCCCCCAAGCCCCGCAACGCCGCGGCGCGCACCAATCGACGCCATCATCCCCATCGCGCGGTAGCGAAAGAGCTTCGTTTCGGTGCCACGTAGCGTCGCGACGATGTTGCCTGCGAGCACCGGGCCTTCGCGAATCGCGTGTTGCGCGGTTGCGGGGTACGACTTTCCCGGTTCATCGGGATCGGGAACGGCCGCGCAATCGCCGATCGCCCAGACGCCGGGATAGTTTGGTACCGAAAGATCGTTCGCGACCACGACCGCGCCCCCGCGCCCCGTGCCGATCGCAAGATCCGAGACCACGGGCGACGGCTTGACGCCCGCACTCCAGACGATCGTCGACGTGGGAATGGTCGGGCCACCTGTAATCTGCAGCCCGACATCATCGGCGCCTGCGACCATCGATTCCGTCATGACGCGTACGCCGCGCTTACGCAAGGCGACCTCGCAATATTCGCCCATTCCGGCTTGCAAATCGGGCAAGAGTTTCTTGCCGCCTTCGACGAGGACGACCTCGATATCGGCGATATCGATATTGGGATAGTACCGACTCGTGCTATGAAAGAAATCGGCCATTTCGCCCGCCGCTTCCACGCCCGTGAACCCGCCCCCGACGAAAACGAAGGTCAGATAGCGCTTGCGTAGGACGGGATCGGTCGTTACGTCGGCAATTTCGAGCATCGCAATGACGTGATTGCGTACGCGATCGGCGTCTTCGAGCGTCTTATACGGTATCGAACGTTCGGCGATACCGGGCAACCCGAACGTCGATGTCACCGAACCCAGTCCGATCACGAGCTGATCGTAGGGTAGCGTTTTCGTCGTGCTCATGATCGTATGTTCGACCGTCACACGTTTCGCTTCGAGATCGATCGCCGTTACGTCGCCCAGGACGAACGACGTACGCTTCAATTGCGCGCGCACGGGCGTCACGACGTGACGCGTCTCCAAATTGCCGGAACCGATTTCCGGGAGCATCGGCGTGAAAAGCGAAAAATTTTCACGGCTTACGAGCGTTATTTCGGCTTCATCCGGACGAAGTAAGCGTTCGAGTTTACGTGCAGTCGCGAGTCCGGCGAATCCGCCCCCGAGAATAAGAATACGTGCGGCCATATCGCTATTAACGCACGTTCCACGGCATCGCGTCTACTTCGGACGTCCGAACCAATCGATCCACGGGTGCCATATCAAGAGCGCCCACACGACGATCATTCCCGCTAGGAGCGCCCACATGACGAGGCCGCGCAGACGCGCGCGCGGTTCACGCACGCGCGATCCGCGCGCGCAATTCGTCGCCCACGAGGCGCGCATCGCTCGAGTCGAG
>JAYTXC010000313.1:0-5789 GCA_043743145.1 Rhodospirillales bacterium | reverse complement strand
CCGTCGGGACATTCGGGTCGTCGGCGTGAAGACCCGGCAAGCAGGAAGCGGCTCGGTAATGATTTGACGTTGCGCACATCGGCACGTAAGGGAAGCCTGACGTTCCCGCTAGACTTCCGAGGCGTTTTCCGGTACGCTATGCCTTCGTGACTCCGAGGGCGATCGTGCCCTTGTAAATCCGGGTTTCTCCGGTCGTGGCGCTCATCGCCACGTGTGTAGGGCTGTCGCATGCTCGTGCGCGCAGCCGTCCCCACCTACATCGACAGGACGGATATGGCTAGTACTTCAACCTCGAAAAAGCGCAACGCCGCCAAAAAAGAGCGACGACCCAAGCGCAAAATCTGTAATTTCTGCGCCGACAAACAACCCGATATCAACTACAAAGACGTCACCCGTCTTCGCAAGTACATTTCGGAGCGCGGAAAGATCTTGCCGCGTCGTATTAGCGGCAGCTGCGCCAAGCATCAGCGCCTGCTCACCGTCGCGGTCAAACGCGCACGCGTCATCGCTTTCTTACCCTTCGTCGCGGACTAGACCATGAAGATCATTTTGATGAGCGATGTGAAGTCGCTCGGCACGACTGGCACCGTCCTCGAAGTCGCCGACGGCTACGCCCGCAACTTTTTGCTCCCGCGCGGCCTCGCGGCCGAAGCCTCGAAGGGCTCCCTCGCGCTTCTCGAACAACAGCGCAAAGCGAAAGCCCGGCGCGACGCCGAGGCGGTCGCGATGTCGGAAGCGCTTGGAAAGCAACTCGAGGGCTTGCAAGTCACCGTTCCGGCCAAAGCTGGCGGAAACGGCAAGCTCTTCGGCGCGATCACGAACGCCAACGTCGCCGACGCGATTCACGCGGCACTCGGCGTCGAGATCGATCGCCACAAAATCGAAGTCCCCGACAACATCAAGTCGCTCGGAAGCTATCCCGTCGAGATCCGACTCGGTAAGAACATCGTGGCGAAAACCACGGTGAAAGTTATCGCCTCGACGACCTAAAGGCAGCATGGCCGTCGGCGCGGATCCCGCGAATCTCGCTCGTTTCCGTCGGAAGTTCGGCGGAGACGACGGCATGCGTCGATATGTCGCCGCGCTGTACGAACTGCTCGCGAATACGATCGGCTCCGACAAGCTGGTCTTACGCGCGGGTAAACTCAACGCGCTCAAACTCATGCGCTCGAGCGTGCTCGCCGAGCGCATCTTGGCGTTGCAACGACTTGTGTTCGAAGATCCCACGCTCGACCGCATCCCGCAGCCGGGGAAATTCGGCGATGCGATTGCGGAGATCGAGGATGGACTCGCCGATCTCGTCGCGCAACGAACCCTCGAAGAGAAGATCGAGACGAAGGTCAACATCAAGATGGCCGAGCGTCATCTCGATTACCTCAAAGATCTCAAGCTCGAAGCAATTCGCGACGACGCCGGGCCGGAGACCCCGGCGACTGAAAAAAAACTGCGCGATCTCGTCGCGCTCGACGCTCGCAAACTTTCGGCGAGCGCGCTCGCGCTCGTGCGCCCGAGCGTGCTTGCCGATGTGGTCGGCCAAAAGGCCGCAATCGCATCGTTGCTCGCAAAGATTTCATCGCCGTTTCCGCAGCACGTGATTCTCTACGGTCCGCCCGGTGTCGGAAAAACGACGGTCGCGCGTCTCGCGCTCGATGTTGCGAAAAGGCGCGATTACACGCCATTCTCAGCCGACGCACCCTTCGTCGAAGCCAGCGGCGCGACGCTGCGGTGGGATCCGCGCGAGACGACCAATCCCTTACTCGGGAGCGTTCACGATCCGATCTATCAGGGCTCGCGGCGCGAATTTGCCGAGGGCGGCATTCCCGAACCGAAGCTCGGCCTCGTGACCAAAGCGCACGGCGGCGTGCTCTTCATCGACGAGATCGGCGAGATGGATGCCGTCTTGCAAACCAAGCTGCTCAAAGTGCTCGAAGATAAACGGTTCTCGTTCGAATCTTCGTATTACGACGAGAGCGATCCGAGCGTTCCCGCCTATATCAAGAAGCTCTTCAACGATGGGGCGCCCGCGGATTTCGTGATGATCGGGGCGACGACGCGCGATCCGAGTGAAATCGACGCGGCGATCCGGTCGCGATGTGCCGAAGTCTTCTTCGAACCACTCACCGAAGCACAGATTCGCGACATCGTGACGGGTGCGGCGAAGCGCTTGGGCGTCAAGCTCGCCCCGCGCGTCGCCGAACTCGTCGCATCCTACACGATCGAAGGGCGCAAAGCGGTGCAGATTCTCAGCGACGCCCACGGTCACGCGCTCTTTCGTATGCAACAACGCCCGAAGCGTACGGCGCGCCCGACCGCGGCAACGATCGTAGAAGATGATGTCACGACGGTCGTGCAGGCGGGTCGGCTCGTACCGCACACGCCGGTGCGCGCGAGACGCGGTCGAGAGATCGGGAAAGCCCTCGGTCTCGGTGTCGCGCATCACGTGGGGAGCATCATCGAAATCGAGGCGATCGCCTTTGCCGCGCGTGAAGCGCGCAAGGGCACCGTGCGCTTCAACGATACCGCGGGCTCGATGGCCAAGGATAGCGTCTTCAACGCGAGTTCGGTCGTGCGTGCGGTCGCGGGTATCGATCCGCAAGATTACGACGTGCACGTCAATGTGGTCGGTGGTGGGAATATCGACGGTCCCTCCGCCGGGCTCGCTGTTTTTTTAGCGCTCTATTCCGCGATTACGAAAACGCCGTTGCCGCGCGATGTTGCGATCACGGGGGAGCTTTCGATTGCCGGTAACGTCCGTGCGGTGGGTGGCATCGTCGAGAAGATGTATGCGGCGCGCCAGGCGGGGATGAGGCTCGCGATCGTGCCACGCGAAAACGAACGCGACGTGGATCGCACGCTCGGCGAGATGGAGATCGTCGCGGTTCGCAACGTGCGCGAAGCTTTCGATGCGCTCGAACTCGCGCGCCCGCGACGGAACGCGCGCTGATGGCGATTGCGTCGACGGGGTACGGTCAGGTCGATCGGATCCCACCCAATAACCTCGAAGCCGAGATGGCGGTGATCGGGTCGATCCTCGTCGATCGCGAGATGATGTCGGGCGTGAGCGAGATTCTCACGCCGTCGGATTTCTACGCACACGTCCACGAAACGATTTTCCTCGCACTCGTACAGCTCTACGAACGAGGCGAACCGCTCGATAAGATCACGCTCGCCGAAGAATTGCGCCGCAAATCGTTGCTCGAAAACGTCGGCGGATTGCCGTATCTCAATTCGCTCATGGATACGGTGCCGACGGCGGCGTCGGCGGAATATTACGCGCAAATCGTGCGCGAGAAATCGAGTTTGCGCGGTCTCATTCACGCGGGCACCGAGATCACGAAGATCGGCTTCGAAAACGAAGAGGACGTCGAAGGCGCCCTCGATCGGAGCGAGCAGATCGTGTACGATGTCGGGCGCAAGCAGAATCGCTCCGAGTTCTCGCCGATCAATAAGCTCCTTAAAGGTGCCTTCGAGCAGATCGATCGCGCGTACCATACGCGTGGCGACCGGACGGGTCTCACGTCGGGTTTTAAAGATATCGACGAATACACGGCGGGATTCCAACCGGGAAATTTCGTCATTCTCGCGGCGCGACCGGCGATGGGCAAGACCTCGATGGCGCTCACGATGGCGGCTGCCGTCGCGAAAGACGAGCAACGACCCGTCGCGTTCTTCTCCCTCGAAATGACAAATGAAGAACTCGTTACGCGTTTGCTCTGCGCCGAGTCGCGAATCAATTCGATGAATCTCAAACGCGGCAACATTCGCGATCCCGAGTGGGAGAAGATTTCGAGCGGCATGAGCGCGCTCTCGCAACTGCCGATTTACATCGACGATTCGGGAACGGTCACGGTGACCGAAATTCGCAGCCGTTGCCGTCGTTTGCAAGCGGGCGACGGTCTTGCGGCGGTCTTTATCGACTACTTGCAACTCGTTCGTCCATCGACGTCGTCGCGGCCGCAAAACCGCAACGACGAACTCTCGGAGATCTGCCGCACGCTCAAAGCGACGGCGAAAGATTTGCAGATTCCCATCTTCGCACTCGCGCAGCTCAATCGTGGTGTCGAATCCCGCAACGATAAACGACCGATGCTTTCTGATTTGCGCGACTGTCTTTCGGGCGATGCCCTCGTGACGAACGCGGCAACGGGCGCGCGCGTCTCGATGGCTGAGATCGTCGAGAAAAAACTTCGTTTTGACGTCTGGTCCGTCGACGATCGCTATAAGCTCGTCAAACGGCCGATTACCGACGCATGGGCAGTCGGAACGCAACACGTCTATCGAATGGAGACGCAAAGCGGACGTTCCATTCGTGCGACGGCAGGACACCGATTCCGAACACTTTCACGATGGACGCAGCTTCGCGAACTCAATGTAGGCGATGCAATCGCCGTGCCGAGGAACGCCGCTGCTCGATTCGATCGCATTCCCGTCGCCGAGGCGCGTCTCTCACATGCCGAACTCGGATCGCGCGATCAAGGAACGGCGATGTCTCGGACGACGAGCGCTCTCATCGCGGAACGCCACGACGACGCCGTGCTCGAAGCGCTCGCTTTTTCAGATGTCCTCTGGGATCCGATCGTGCGGATCGAGCCGTGCGGTGAAGAAGCGGTGTACGATCTCACGGTCGGCGACCTACACAATTTTGTCGTCGACAATATGCTGACACATAATTCGGGCGCGATCGAACAAGAGGCCGACATGGTGACGTTCTTGTATCGCGACGCGTATTACAATCCCGAAAGCGCACCCGAGCCCGACCTCACCGAGTTCATCATCGCAAAAAGTCGGAGCGGCCCGACGGGAACCGTGAAATTACGCTTCCTCAAAGAGCACACGCTCTTCGTGCCGTACGGTGAAGGTGCGCATTATTCCGGACCGTGATGTGGTCATTGCCGACGACACCGAGACGGTGCGTGCGGAGGGCGGCTCGGCGACCTACCTGCTCGATGGATCGTCGCTCTTTATCAGCGCGCTCGAGGGCGATCGCGCTTCGTACGGGGCGCTCGTACGCGAACTCAATGCGATCGCCGTCGGTCGATTCGTGGCCGTGCTGATCGCGCGTTTTTCCGTCGGCGACACCCGCATCGACGCACTTCGCTCCCTTGGCTTCCTCGACGACGTCGACACGTTCGATGGGGTCGTCTCGCTCGTCCGAGACGTGCGATGACGGGGATCGTCGCTGCCACGCGAAAGAATCGTACATGAGCGAACACCGCCATAACACGCCGCTACGTGGGACGAAAGCGACGCCACACCCGAAGGCCGGTGAAACGAATTATACGGCCGTGAATTATCAATACGCCGGTCAGATCGGCCACATTCACGAGGTCGTTGAAATCGGCGGTCGTCAACTCGCGAAGGTTGGGTTCGACGATCGCAAGATCGTCTATTATCTCCTCGACGATCTCGAACTCGATACGACCGCGAGAAAAGGCACGTTTCACGACGTTCCCGAGACCAACTAAGTCTCTTTTTGCGTTTTCGGCTCCGAAGGCAAAACGGAGGGAGACCGGCGAGGCGAATCGTCCGAGATGCATTGGGCGCCCGCACGATGGGCATGTGTGACGAAGCGAAGGTTATCGGCGCATGAAAATCGCAGCATTTCGCTTCATTTCCCGATAATTTCCAGAAAAATTAGCACGGACTTTAAGATTTCGCCGTAGCTTTTCGCCCTCGCTGCGCGGCGTGAGCGAGTCGTCGTGAAGGCGCCGAACGAGGCGTCCCGGCGAGCGCTTCGCGGACGTCGCGGATGAGAAGCGTGCTCGCGAGCGGATCGCGGCCGCCGCTTT
>JAYTXC010000312.1:0-7665 GCA_043743145.1 Rhodospirillales bacterium | reverse complement strand
CTTCGGTTAGGACTTCGCCAACGTTGCTCTTCGCCGTCGTATGATACCCGGTAAAATCGCGCGCGCATGGCTTCCGCCATCCACGCGTTTTGTGACGATGAGATTGCGGGCTAATGACTTGATAATATACAATCCGCGACCGTCCTCACTGAACTCGTCACTCGGCAAGCGCGCGCTGTAAACGAAACCCGGACCGCGGTCGAGCGCGTGCAAGACTGCGGCCTGACCGCTGACGTCCAGCGCGCACTCCATGATTTCGCCGCCGTAGCGCATAACGTTTCCGAGCAGCTCGCTGAAAATAAGTTCTGCGACCAGCGTATCGGCTTCAGCGACACCGTGTTCGCGTAAGACCGAGATAATAGCGTTCCGCGCCTTCTCTGCGGCATCGCAATCAAGCACCGAAAAAGACCATCGCGTCTCTTCATCGTCAATCCCGACGGGTCGCGTTACAGACGCTGCAGCATAATCGATGCGAATGGTGAGAATCGCAACGTCGTCGAGAACTTCGTCGAGAACCAATTCAGATATGGTCGCAGCGGGATTCTGAGCGTTCCAGACTTTTGCGTTTGAAAGCGCATGATTGAGCTTCCGTTCGCCTTCTTCGATATCACGTGTCGCTTCGAGAAGTCCGTCCGTGTACAAAACCAGCAATGCGGATTTTTCTAAAATTATAGAATTTCCAGCACCACGCGCTTGCGGCACCATTGCACGGAGTCCGAGCGGTAATCCCGTTCCAACGAGAGCCTTTATCTCTCCGGACGCCAGCCGCATGAGTGGCGGCGGATGGCCGGCTGAAGCGTAGACAAACGTCAACGTAATCGGGTCGAGGATGCCGAGAAACGCCGTAACGATGCCATCTGGCTGGTCGGATCGCAGTGCTCGATCGACGGCGTCCAGAATTTCAAAGGGCTCGGCCAGAATTTGCGCAGCACCTCGAATGGCTTGACGAACCGCTCCCATCGTGACCGCTGCCATAAGGCCGTTTCCCAGGACATCACCGATCGATACGACGATTCGTCCGTCGTCGAGCCGAAATGCATCGTACCAGTCACCGCCGACGAGCGCCTCAGCTTTTGCCGCTTGATAAATTGCGTGGAATGCCAAGCCCGGAACCTCTGGCAATCGACTCGGCAAAGCTGCTTCTTGAAAGGCCGCTGAAGCCCGATGCTCACGTTCGAAGTCCTTAACGAGCGATGCCAAATCCGTCCGCGCAAGCTCGGCTAACGCTTCTTCACGGGCGACTTCGTCGCGTTCGATCGTGCGCGCTTCAAGACGCTGTTGCAACTCGACTTTTGTCCGCCCCAGTTCGATGAGAGCGCGCTCGTTCGTTCGTGCTAGCTCGACTGATGCGTTCTTGCGAGCCACGTCATCACGTTCGACGGTTCGCTGTGCGAGTCGACTGTGCAGTTCGGTATTCGTTCGAGCGAGCTCCGTGAGCGCTCGTGCGTTCGTATGATCGCGCTCCTCCAGCGCTTCACTGCGCGCGATGTTGTCCCGTTCAATTGTCCGCTCGGCAAGACGTTGCGCTAGTTCGGCGTTCGTTCTCGCGAGTTCCTCACGCGCTTCCTTACGTGCGATCTCGTCCCGTTCGATCGTCCGCTCGGCAAGGCGTTGTTCGAGCTCCGCGTTGCTGCGCTTTAATTCAGCGAGGGCCTGTTCGCGCGCTACGTTGTCGCGCTCGATCGTCCGTTCCAATAAACGCTGTTTCAACTCAGCGTTGGATCGTGCGAGCTCGGCAAGGGCGTCGTTTCGCGCTACGTCATCGCGCTCGATCGTGAGGGCTGCGAGACGCCGCTCGAGATGAGCACTCGCTATTGCGCTCTCTGCGTCGGCGTCATGCTGCGACTGCACGGCTTGGTCGGACATTCGCAGTGCAATCCGCCGCTCGAAATCATGCTCCGTGCGAAGTTTGAAGGCCCGCTTTGCTGCAGCGCGCCAACGAAAAGCCGAGATGAGGGTCGCAACCACCATGACGCCGCCGGCGAGCAGCGCTATCCAACTCAGGGACAAAACGATTCGTTACCTCGCAAAATACAAGGAAGGGTCGCCGAACCTAACCATGATAGCTAAGCTTTTCTCGTACGTTTGTTCACGACGTCGACACTAGCGGCGCTTCGGTCGCAGTCGGGAGAGCACATTCTGAGTGCCAACGTTGGCCGCGAGTCCGCAGCTGCGCACTGCGGGCTTTCTGTCCTGTGGACGCGTTTCGTGGATGGCTCGAGGCGGCCGAGATTTTTGACGGTCCCGCCTGCCGAACGTTTTCGATGCGTGACGAGCTTGCCGGCGAATCGCGTCGATGGCTGGGACCGCATCCGGCTCCGTGACGTCGGGAGCCGAGCGGGGCATCGCGCCGGGTCACGAGCGACGGCTGCAATGCGATGAAGTCCGTTGTCGCTGACGGTTGGAGTCCTTCGAGTTGCATAAAGCGTCGCTGTCGTTGCCACTGCCGTTTTGCTCGAGGAGCAACGCTCCGATGAGCCTCACGTCGGCGCGGGCGATCGAATCGACTGCCGCTCTCCGCTTACGGTGCGTGTTCGGGTGCGTCGAAGGCGAGCGATGCCATCATGCGCACGCCCGTCTCGAGTGCGGCTTCATCGATATCGAATTTTCCGTGGTGGTGTGAAAAACTCGTTTGCGGGCTACCGGCGCTGCCGAGCACGAAATAGCACGCGGGTACGCGCTGTGCGAAGAACGAGAAGTCTTCCGCACCCATATGTTTTTCCGATGTGACGACGCGCGTTTCGCCGATGCTGCGTTCTGCGAGCGCGCGGACGTATTGCGTTTGCGCGACGTCGTTCGACGTCACCGGGTAGCGCCACAAATATTCGAAGGCATATGACGCGCCGGACGCGTCGCACACACCCTTGAGCACGCGCTCGATGCGCTCGGCCATTTTTTCGCGGACGCCGTGATCGAATGCGCGCACGGTGCCGAGCATCGTTACCGATGACGGAATCACGTTGTGCGTCGTGCCGCCGTGAATCGCACCGATCGTGACGACCGCGGGTTCCATCGGATCGACTTGGCGACTCACGACTTTTTGAACCGATGCGACGAATTCGGCGGCAACGAGAATCGGATCGACCGAGAGATGCGGTGCGGCGCCGTGGCCGCCATGACCGTCGATGCGGATCTCGAGCGAATCGCTCGATGCATAGAACGGGCCCTCGCGAAATCCGAGCACGCCGGTCGCGAGCTGCGAAAAGAGATGCAGCCCATACGCGCGCTCGACGCCGAAGCGCTCGAGCACGCCTTCATCGACCATCGCTTTCGCGCCGCCCTTGCCTTCTTCGGCGGGCTGGAAACAGAGGACGATCGTGCCCGCAAGTTCGGTTTTGCGTTCGGCGATCAGGCGCGCCGCACCAAGGAGCATCGCGACGTGGCCGTCGTGGCCGCACGCGTGCATCTTGCCCGCTTCGACCGACGCATAGGCGACGTCGTTTTCCTCAGGTAACGGCAGTGCGTCCATATCGGCGCGCAACATGATCGTCTTCCCGGGACGCGTGCCGCGCATGACGCCGACGACGCCCGTGACGCCGATTTTTTCGTGCACGTCGAAGCCGAGCGCACGCAAACGCGCTGCAACGATGCCCGCGGTGCGGACTTCTTCGAAGCCGAGTTCGGGATGGACGTGGAGATCGCGGCGCGTTGCGATGACGTCGGCGATGAGGTCTGCTGGCAGAGCAAAATCGAGGGCAATCATACGCGAGCTTTCGCGCTCGCGAGCGAGGGAGCCCCTCGCAATCCGGGAAAGCAGCGCCATGGCTCGTACAACGATCGGTATCGATCTCGGTGGCTCGCACGTTCTCGCGGCTGTGGTGAACGATGATGGCGAGATCGTCGCGCGCGCCGAACGCGACATCGTCGACCACGATTTCGAGAGCGTCGTGAAAATCATCGGTGTCGCGGTGGATGAGGCACGCGCGGGAAGCAAAGAAAAAGTCGCGTCGATCGGCATCGGCTCGCCCGGCGACATCGATTCCGCGACGGGCGCGGTTCGCTATTCACCGAATTTCGCGTGGCACGACGCGCCGCTTGGTGCGCGATTGTCGGAACGTTTCGAATGCGCGGTCGTCGTCGGCAACGATGCGCGCTGTGCGACGCTCGGGGAATACACGTATGGCTCCGGTCGCGGGACGCGCGATTTCGCGTTGCTGACGCTGGGTACGGGGATTGGTGGCGGCATCGTTGCGGCGGGCGAACTCGTGCGCGGTCACCTCGGTGGCGCGGGTGAGATCGGCCACCACCAATTGCGCGCGACCGACGGGTTCATCTGCGGCTGCGGGAAGACCGGTTGTTTCGAAGCGCAGGCATCGGGACTCGGTCTCATTCGGCACGCGATCGCAATCGCGCCGTCGTTTCCGCGTAGCACGCTCGTCTCGGGAAAGCCCGAGAAGCTCGGTTCGAAAGCGATCCGCAAGGCCGCCGAAGCCGGTGACGGCCACGGTCGCGCGGCTTGGGCACGGTACGTCGACGATCTCGCGACCGGGCTTGCGAACGTCATCGCGTTTGTGAACCCGGAGTGCATCGCTCTCGGCGGCGGTGTGGCGAGTGCGGGTGCGTTTCTCATCGATGCCGTCGTCCCGCGCGTCGATGCGCTTACCACGATGGTGCCGCGCGGCACGACGCGCATCGTCGCGGCAGTCTTGGGGAACGATGCTGGTGCGATCGGCGCGGCGACGATGGCACGTCGCGGCGGGCTCGGTGCGACAGCGAACGCCTAGGTGTGCTCGCTTTCGGCAAACGCGATTGCATCGCGACCCGTCGCCTTGACACGATAGAGTGCGGCATCGGCATGTGCGAGCAGCGTTTCGGCATCGTCACCGTCGCCGCCGAAGATCGCGATGCCGCCACTCATCGTGAGACGGTGATCGACGCCGTCGAGAACGAACGGTTCGGCGACCGCATCGCGCAGCCGCTCGGCCAGGATCGTCGCATCGGCGCGACCTGCGACACGGGGTTGCACGACGACGAACTCATCGCCACCGACACGGGCGATCGTATCGATGTCGCGCGTGATGCGTTCGAAGCGATGCCCGATGATGCGCAAAACTTCGTCGCCTAGGAGATGCCCGTGCTCGTCGTTGATCGCTTTGAATCCGTCGAGATCGTAGAAGTGAATGGCAACTGATTCGCGTTCGCGACGCGCGTGTGCGATCGCTTGCGCGAGTCGATCTTCGAGAAGTCGGCGATTTGCAAGGCCCGTGAGCGGATCGAAAAAGGCGAGTGCGTCGAGCCGTCGGCGTTGTTCGCCGCGTTCGATCGTCGACGCCGCAAGGGCTCCGATGAGCCGCACGAAATCGCGATCACCGTCGTTGAACGGCTCCGCGCGATCGGGTCGCGCGATAAAGCAAACCGCACCGTAGCGCAGACCCCCGACGTCGATCGGCGCGCCGATCGACATTCCGTCGTCGGTCGTCGTGGCGTCGCTTCCGTGCGGGGCGAGTGCGGCGACCGCCGCACATTCGGGCACGCTCGTGAGTGGAACGTTTGCGTCTCGCGGGAAGGGCGCGTTGCCGCAACTCGCGACGAAATGTGCGACGCCACCTTCGATTCGCGTCAGGTGCGCGCCCTCGCATCGCAAGCGCGCGCAGCCGAGTTCGAGTGCTGCGTCCAATTGTGCCTCAGCGGTCTGTCCCGTCGATGCCGCGACGAGATAGAGTTCGCGCATGCGCTCCGATTGTTCGTGTGCGTCGCGTTCGAGGCGGCGTTGTTCGCGAACGTCGCGACCGATCGCATACGCGCCGACGACGTCGCCATCGACGACGATCGGGACGCCCATGCCGGCAATTTCAATCGGCGTTCCGTCGCGATGAACCAGGACGGTTCCGCCCACGATCGATTCACCGCCGAGCACGCGCCGAAAGAGCATCGCGGTCGGGAGAAAGCTCGATTGCACGATGAGTTCGGTATACGGTTTGCCGACGACGTCGCCGGTCGTGTAGCCGCAGAGTGCTTCGTACGCGGGATTCACCGACCGCACGCGCCCGACCGCATCGACGGCGATCATCGTGTCGGCATGCCGCTCGAAAAGTGACTCGAGTTCGGCGATCTTGCGTGCTGCAGATCGTTCGGCGTCTTTCGCGTGCGTGACGTCGCGAGCGGTTGCATAGACGCCGACGATCGTCTCGTCCACGATTGCGGGAGAGAGGGTCACGGCAAATTCAATTGCAGGCCGACCATCGCGCGGAAGGAGCCGGACGTCGACGTCGCCGCTGTGCCCCGTCTTTGCGAGTGCGAAGGCTCGCCGCGCCGCTTCGTCGAGGCAAGCCGGTGCGATTGCGGCGGTGGCGCTTCCGAGCGGATCGTCGGGGTCACATGCCAAGAGCTCAAAAGCGACCTCGTTTGTTCGAACGAGCGTTCCGGCGAGCGAGAAGAGGCCGCGCGCTTCCCCGGGCTCGGCGAAAAGAGCGGGGAAGCGCGTCTGGGCCCAGACGAGTTCGCGCAACAAATCGGCGATCCGATAACGGTCCGCTTGCGATTCGGGCGAATTGGGTTGGCTGGCGAACAGGATCGGTGCCTCGGGCAGTGAGACGGCAGACTGGCGCATTTGGCCATTCCCATCTCTTCACCGCTTCGGCATGCGGCCGACCGTGAAAGAGCCTAGAGCGCGACCGCCGTCGGGCGCGCGCGCATGGGAGGCTTGGGCGGAGCGGCATCGGATAGCTCGCCGAACGCGATGTTGGCGATGAGCTCGGCGATCCGGCGCGAGCTGCCGCGGGGGGCGACTTCGGCTTGGCAATCGCGCATCGTTTGCATCCGTGCGACGTTGCCGACGATACTGCGAACCCGACGCACAACGTCGCTTCCGGTGAGGGCAACGACGCCGATCCCGTTGTTTTCGACGTATTTGAGGTTGCCGTACTCCTGGCCCGGAATGAAGTCATAGACGACGACGGGGACTTCGGCGAGGCTCGCTTCAGCGATGGCACCGGGGCCGGCTTTGGTGACGAGCAAGTCTGCGGCGCGCATGAGCTCGGGGATGTTGTCGCAGTAGCCAAGGACGGTCATCGGCGTCGGCAAGGTGTGAGCGAGCTCATTGAGCTTGGTCCGAAGCGCGGCGTTTCGGCCGGTGACGACGACCATGTGGAGGGGCAACTTCGATTTCGCCAGCGCGAGCGTCGTCGGCAGCAGCTTGCCGCCGCCTTCACCGCCCGCCATCAGCAAAGCGATCGTCTTATCGGCGGGAAGGCCGAGTGCGATCCGGCACTGGGCTTTCGTATCGGAGACGTCCTCGAATTTCGGATGAACGGGGTGACCGAGTTGGTAGATCCGATTCGCGGGAATGCCTTTTTCGCGCGCGCGCTGATAGACTTCGCGTGCCGGTACGACGACGGCGTCGACGTCGGGAACGAGCCAGCCCTCGTGCACGCGGCCGAGATCGGTGACGACGGTGATGACGGGAATCTGGAGCATCTTCGCATCGGCACGGGCGCGCAGTGCCGCGTGATTGAGCAATGGATGAACCGAGACGATGACGTCGGGTTTGTAGCTTACGAAAAGATTACGCAAGCGTTCGCGATAGAGCGGTTCCAAAAGCCGGATGACGTTGCGGAAGCGCCGTCGGCCGTTCGTGGCGTGGAAGAGCGCGCCGTAAACGGGAGGCGCGTACCGCAACGCCGCGCTGTAGGCCGGCCCAAGTTGCGAGAGCGGAAAGCTACAGTG
>JAYTXC010000311.1:0-6669 GCA_043743145.1 Rhodospirillales bacterium | reverse complement strand
AATGGCACTGGGCGAGCGGCATCACGCGTCTCCACGTTCTTCCGTCGCTGCGTGCCGCGTTGACATCGCGCGACGCGTTCGTCGCAAAGCTCGGTGACTTCGGCGGCGCGTATGCGATGCTCTCAACGACCATGATCGGGCACCTCGGCATCGGCATCGCGCTCGTCGCGATCGTGCTCACAACGATCTGGCGTCTCCCGAAGCGCTCGCCCGCGCTGATGTGGGCGTGGCTCGCGGCCGCGATCGCCTACGCGTTCGTCGTCGTGACGGTCGAGCGCGTCGACTATTATCTCTACGTCTTTCTTCCGCTCGCAGCGCTATGGACGGGAGGCTTTGCCGAAGCCCTTCGGCGCACGATGCCGACGAATGCCCGGCGGATCGCCGTCGCGATCGTTCCGATCGTGGCGATTGCAGCGATTGTCGACGCGCGCGCGGCGACCGCGCCGTACTACACGTACAAGAAGGCCGTGTACCGACAAGCCAAAGCGCTCGCAGCAACGCTCGCGCCGGGAGCGATCGTCGTGATGGCGCATTACGATCCGTCGGTTCTCTACTATATCGATCGCAAGGGCTGGGAAGAGGATCCGCTCGCGTGGACGCCCTTCGATGAGGAGAGCGCGATCAAAAAAGGCGCGCGCTATTTTATCGCGATCGAACGCCGTCGCCTCGAACGCAATGCCGATCTCTACGCCTGGCTCCAACGCTTTCCGGTCCTCGCACCGAATGCTGCATGGCCCGTATATGAAACGGATCCCGCAAAGATCAAGCCGGGCGCCGAGGAGCGTTGGAAAGCTTTTCGGCGCGCCGAGATGGCGCGCACGCCGAGCACTGAAGCCAGCCCCCGGCCGCAACCCTAACGGCGCGAATGCTCGTCGCGTTTACGGCAACGGAAGGAGCGATGCCGCCGGTGCGAGCGGCGCATCGGCGTTGCGCTCCGGCGATCCCGATTCGACGAGTTGGCGATAACTTACGAGCCGCGCCGTGAGCTTCGAGACGTCGGCACCGAGCGCGGAAGATTGTCGGATCGCCTTGATGAGTTCGTTCGCATCATACGTGTAATCGAAGCGCTGCAACGTGGTGACGACCGTATTGCTCTGCTTCTTGAGTTGTGCGTACGCTTTACGCAGTGCGAGCCCGGTCTCACCATACGTTGGGTAATTCGAGAGCACGATCTCGCGTTTGACGCGCGCCTGTTCGACTGCGGTGCGAAGTTCGACGAGGCGCACGCTTTCGGGATCGTATTTCGCGGCGATCGCGAGCGCGGCGAGCGCATCGTCGAATTTCGAGAGCGTGTAATCTTGCGCGGCGATCTGTAATTGCACCGATGCGAAGCCCGCACGCGCGTGCGCATCGTCGGGCGCGAGACGAAGCGCTAAGCGATACGCTGTCGCGGCATCGCTGAGGTTCTTACTCTCGAGCGCGAGATCGCCCTGATGGTTGCGCGTTGCGACGATAAAGCCCGAAACACCACCCGAACACCCGCCGAGTATCGCCGGCAATGTGGCGAGGGCGATGACGAGGGCGAAGCGGCGGACGTTCGGCACGGCGGCGTTTCCTAACGTGGGTTGATGAGATGTGCTGCGCCGCCGATGAAGAGCGCCGCGGGCACGAGAATGAGTTGCGATGCGAGCGTCCCGATGACGGCCGTCGCGCCGAGATAGACGACCATCGTCTTCACGTCGTGGAGGGAGCGCTCGCCTTTGGCCGCTTGATCGACGATGTAGGCACTCGTGGGATCGACGACGAGCGCGAACGCGATCGTCGCGATGCCATTGACGAGTCCCGACGCCGAGAGCGCCGTTCGCGCGACATCGGGCCGAAAGACGCTCGCGAGATACGCCGCGACCACGCCGACGGCGTAGATGCCCGTCACGAGCATATTCCCCACGAGCAATTTCGTCGGCACGTCGCGCAAGCGAAATCGCGCGAAGATATCGAGCGGCGGAAGGCGTAACGTGCGCACGATATCGAGCAACACATGCGGATCGGCGAGTCGCGCGAGCGAACCCGGGATCGATCCGCGTCGCTCGAACGCAGCGACACCACGTACGAAAATATAGGCGAACGTCGGCAAAAGCAGCGCGCCGATGAGCGATCCAATCGTCGATGCCAGAATGATCGCGCGCATCTGCATTTCGAACGTGTGCGTCGTGAGGTCGGAGACGGCGGGAACGCACGCCGACACTTTCCCAGCACGATCGGAGATCGTTCCGAGCATCGGCGCGTAAAACATATTGGCGAAGCGACTAACCGTCACGAAGAGGTTGAAGAGCGAGATCGACGTGCCGACGCGTCCGGTCATCACGCCCGCGAGCCGCGCCGCGTACGCACCGATTTGCACTGCGTTGAGAAACGTATTAAGCCCGATCGCAAGGATGAGTTGCGGCGACCAAAATGGGCCGGGCGTTACCCCAGCACAGAGGTCCGCTGCCGCCGTAACGCTCACGCCGCGGGCTTGAGCCCGGAAATCGTATCTCCATCGAGTGGCCCGAGGACGCACAAGCCGAACGCTTCGGGGACGAGCAGTTCGCGCGCGAGTTCGGCGACGTCGTCGAACGTTACCGCATCGAAACGTGCTTCGATCTCTTCAATCGTGAACTGCTTGCCATGCAAAAATTCGCTTCGGCCCAAGCGCATCATCCGGCTCGAGCTGCTCTCGAGCGAAAGCGTCAGATTGCCTTTGATGTGTTCTTTCGCGAGCCCGAGTTCGGCTGCCGTCGGCCCGGTGCGTGCGAAATCGACGAGTTCGCTCACGATCACGTCGACACACTCTTGCGCGCGATCGGGCGACGTGCCCGCGGAGACGCCGAAGAGCCCCGCACCGCGATACGCCTGCTGGAACGAGTAGACGCTGTACGCGAGACCGCGTTTTTCGCGCACTTCCTGAAAGAGTCGGCTCGACATTCCGCCACCGAGAATCGTATCGAGCACCGAGAGCGCGTACCGACGGTCGTCCGTCGCGTCGAGCCCACGCGCGCCGAGCACGATGTAGGCCTGCTCCGTATCTTTCGTGCGCACGATCGTCTGCGGCGACGTGGATGGCCGATCGGGCACGATCGTCGCGGCGCGACCGCTCATCGAGGCAAATGCGCGCTCCACGAGTTCCACGATCTCGTCGTGATCGACGTTGCCGGCCGCTGAGAAGACGACGGAATCGGGTGCATAATGCGCGCGCATGTGCATGCGCAGATCGTCGCTCGTGAGCGCGGAGACGGTTCCTGCATAGCCGATCGTCGGCTCGCCGAGTTGCGAGCCATGCCACATCGAGCGCGTGAAGAGATCGAAGATGATGTCGTCGGGCGAATCGTCATACATCCGGATCTCTTCGAGCACGACGTTTTGCTCTTTGGCGAGTTCGGTCGGCGCGAAAATCGAATTCGTAAACATATCGGCGAGCACGTCGATCGCAAGCGGGACGTGATGGTCGATCACCTTTGCGTAATAGCAGGTCGACTCTTTATCCGTAAACGCGTTGAGATTGCCGCCGACACCATCCATGGTCTCGGCGATTTCGCGGGCGGTGCGACGCGGCGTGCCTTTGAAGAGCATGTGTTCGACGAGGTGCGAGACCCCGCGCAGCTCCGGCCGTTCCGCCGCGCTCCCGATATCGGCCCAAACGCCAAGCGATGCGGAGCGCACGTACGGCATCGCTTCGGTAATGACGCGAATGCCGTTCGAAAGCGTCGTTTTACGGTACAAAGAACCTCCCAAAACCAGTGTCGCCTCGCGAGTTTTCGGGTCGACGCGAGGCACCCCTTGCCGAGGGTGCGCGGTCGTCGCCTACGATCGTTCGAGGCCGCGGCGCCACGCTGCGTCCCAGTACACGTCGATGCCCGATCGAACGCGCTCGGCGAACCGCGCGAGTTCATCGCGACGCACCGTCGCCGAAAAGACCGTATACGAAGTCGGCTGCGCGAGATCGCCCGCGACCACTTCGTTTGCGTAGGTCGGGAGCGGCATGATCGCCCACGCATCGACTTCCTCAACGTCGCTCGCAGCGAAGGCCTGCGAAACGATCGCCACGACTTCATCGACGAATGCCGCTGGTGCGAGTTTGCTATGAAAATTCGTGCCGGAAAGTACGACGCCCGCAATCCGATGCGCGCCCACGCCATCGACGCGCACCTTGCGAATCTGCGCGGGCCACACCGTCTTGAAGAGCGCGCGACCGATGCGCACGGCATCTTCACGGTGGTTGCCCGCGGCGCGTTGCTGCGCTCTCATCTCTACGAGTGAGTACGCGGCGCGAGCCGTTGGGCTCGCACCGAGCGTCGATGCGACCAAGACGAGTGTCGTGAGCGTCGTGAGCGTCCGAAGAAGCATTGCCTCAGTAGCTCTGCGCGAAGTACGCACGCATCGTTGCGGGCTCACCGCACGCGACACACGGTCCCGCGGCGTCGCCGAGCGGTCGCGTGTTGCGCGTCGTGGCGCTCGTTTCGGCCTTTACCGCGGTCTCGCAGGCGGGCCGACCGCACCATGCGATCTCGATCATGCCCGACCGATTCTTGCAGTGCGCGAGAAATTCGGTCCGGTCCGTTACGGTAAGCGTGTGGCCTTCGAGAAATGCGCGTGCTTGCACGTAGAGTTCGGTTTGAATCTCCGCGAGGACGGCCGGAATCCGCGCGGCGACCTCGGCAAGCGGGACGGCGATTTTCCCGCCCTCAGCGCCTTTTTCTTTGTCGCGTCGCACGAGTGTCGCCGTGCCCGCTTCGAGATCTTTGGCACCGAGTTCGATCCGCAACGGTACGCCGCGCATCTCCCAATCGGCGAATTTATTGCCCGGACGTAAATCGCGCTCGTCGAGCTTCGTACGAATTCCCGCGGCTTTGAGCGCGGTGAAGAGCTCGCGTGCGGCGCGCGTGACGTCCTCGCTCTCGCCGCGGACGATCGGTACGATGACCGCCTCGATCGGCGCCATCTTCGGCGGAATGCGCAGCCCGCGATCGTCGCCATGGACCATGATGAGCGCGCCGAGCATGCGCCACGACATCCCCCACGACGTCGTCCACGCGTGGCGGATACTTTGATCTTCGGCAGCGAATTTGATATCATACGCTTTTGCGAAATTTTGCCCGAGCTCGTGCGAGGTTGCGGCCTGCAAGGCTTTTCCATCGGGCATCAGCGCTTCGATCGAAAAGGTGTGCGTCGCGCCCGCAAATCGTTCGGTACTCGACTTTTCGCCCTTGATTACCGGTACCGCGCAGATATCTTCAGCAACTTCGCGATAGACTTCGAGCATCTGCGCGACTTCCGCCGCAGCTTCCGTCTCGGTCGCGTGCGCCGTGTGCCCCTCTTGCCAGAGAAACTCGAGCGTGCGCAAGAACGGTCGCGTGCGTTTTTCCCAACGCATGACGTTGGCCCACTGATTGATGAGGATCGGTAGGTCGCGATACGACTGGATCCATTCCGCGTACATCGTCCCGATGATGACTTCGCTCGTCGGCCGGATCGCGAGACGCTCCGCGAGTTTTTCGTTTCCGCCGTGCGTGACCCACGCGACTTCGGGTGCGAAGCCTTCCACATGCTCCGCTTCGCGCGTGAGCAAACTCTCGGGAATCAACAGCGGAAAGTACGCGTTCTCGTGGCCTGTTTCTTTGAAACGCGAATCGAGCGCGCCCTGGAGTCGCTCCCACAGGCCCATCCCGTACGGCCGCAAGACGACGCATCCACGCACGGGCGCGAGCGAGACGAGCTCCGCCTTATAGCAGACGGCTTGGTACCACTCGGAGAGATCCTTCGCTTTGGGCGGAATCTCTTTGACGAGCGGCGTTTTCTCGGGAACGTCAGTCTGGGACATCACAAGCCGCGTTCCTTCGGAACGCAGGCGGCCACTCCCCCGGCACGCTACCGTCGCGTACGTACCAAGGCAATCAGATCCGCGTGGCGTTCGACGCGTCGATCGATCGTATCGACGATCTAAACTTCCCGAACGCCGTTGCGTGCATATGCGGCGACCTTGCGGCCGCGATCGTACCGCAAATTCGACACGGCGACTTCGACGACGAAGAGTGGATCGGTCGCGCCGGGCGTCCGCTTTCGAGAATCATCGTCGTGGAGCGCCAACAACGCGAGATCGGGAATCGGCACGGAGTATTCATCGATTTGAACGGGACCGTTCACGTCGACGATCGCACGGCCGTCGAAGCGTTTCACAAAAGTCGTAAGGAGCTTGCGAATCGGATACGGATAGTCGGGTCCCGGCGCGGGCATCTCGATCAGTTCGCCGTCGGGAAGTTCAACGTGGATGTCGTCGAGCAACCCGGCTTCGCCCATACCTAAAGAAGAGATCGGCGGAAATCGGGAAGCGCTTATATTTGACGGCCATATCACTCATCGCAGTCTCCCTCGCGAGCGTTGCCATTTCGTGAGCGACGGATGTCGGCCCCGGTGCAGCGAAAGCGGAGCGGTGCCGAAACTTACCCGCATCTACACCCGCACCGGCGACGACGGAACCACGGGCCTCGTTGGAGGACAGCGCGTCAAGAAAAACGCGCTACGTATCGAGACTTACGGGACCGTCGACGAACTCTCGTCCGTGATCGGTCTCGCGCGCACCGCGCTTGCCGAGGCGATCCGGGAAAAGGGCCCCGGCGGCCCGAGAGCAGCCGAGCTCGATGCCTGGCTCGCGTGGACGCAAGACGCGCTCTTCAATCTCGGGAGCGATCTCGC
>JAYTXC010000310.1:0-7049 GCA_043743145.1 Rhodospirillales bacterium | reverse complement strand
GGCGGTGAGCTGGGCGGTGATCGCGTCGACTTTGGTGTCGACTTCGGCTTCTTCGAGATTCGGGCGCACGATATACGTGATTTCGTAGGCTGTCGTCATGAATGGATCCCTCTACGGACGTCGCTCGGAAGACCCGAACGGACGGCCCGAACGCGGTCAAGCAACTCGGGCAGTGGGCCGTGCACGGGTCGCCCCCGCACGAGCATCCGGCTGGCGTTGTGGCCGACCGGGAAACTCGAGTAGTGTATCACGCCGTCGGAAGCAACGGCAAGGGTGCCCGACTCCAAGGGCTCTTCCAGCCTCATCACTGATGATGGCGAAGGTGCCCAAGCCGAGTTTGCTCGGCGCCCTGCCAATCGCCCGGAGGAACTCTTGCCGATCGCCCGTTTTGCCGTAACGCGTCGCGTTTCGGTCGCGATGCTCGCAACCGCGATCATCGTCCTCGGCATCTTCTCGCTTCCGCGGTTGCCGGTCGACTTGCTTCCCTCGTTTCAGCCTCCGGTCGTGGGCGTCACCGTCAATTACGGCAACGTCTCACCCGAAACGATCGAATCGACCGTCACTCGGCCCCTGGAAAACGCCGTCGCGCGCGTTGCCGGCATCGATTACCTCTCGTCGAGTTCGACCCAAGGGCAAGCCTCGGTCCGCGCGCAGTTCAAATTCGGAACCGACATCAACGTCGCCGTCAACGATATCGAACAGCAGGTCGCGCGCGCACGGAGCCAACTTCCCAACGATCCCAATCTGCAAGAACCGCAAATCGCCAAGGCCGACCCCAACGCCTTGCCCGTCGCACGCTATTACGTGACCGATGCGACGCGAACGCAGCGCGACCTCAACGATCTCTTTAGCAACGTCCTCTCCGACCAATTTTCCGCCGTACCCGGCGTCGGGAGCGTACAGGTCGATGGCGGCCAAGTGCGCGCGATCATGGTAGCGCCCGATCAGCACAAGATCGCGGGCTACGGCCTCACCAACGCCGACATCATCAAAAAGCTCGCGAACGAAAACGTCGATTATCCCGCGGGCCTCATCGCGATCGGGCCGCGCGAATTCGGTATCCGCACGAGCGCGCTCTATAAATCGGCAGGCGAAGTCGGGAACGCCGTCATCACGATTCGCAATGGGACACCCGTTTATCTGCGCGATGTCGCAACCGTCGCCGACAGTATTGAAGAACAGCGCGTGCTCTCGCGACTCGATGGCGTCCCCGCCGAATCACTCATCGTCACCGCACAACCCGATGCCAACATCGTCTCCGTTGCCGATGGGCTCCGCGCGAAAATCGCAACGGTCGGCGCGCACTATCCCACGCTCAAATTCGGCGCCGTCTTCGAGCAACGCGATTTCATTCTCGAAGCGATCAACGCGCTCCAGCACACGGCAATTCTCGGCGCGATCCTCGCCGTGCTCATCATCTTGCTGTTCTTGCACTCGTGGCGCTCGACGCTCATCGTCGCCGTCTCGCTGCCGGTCTCCGTCTGCGGAACGCTCTTCGCCGCGTATATCACGCATCAAACGCTCAACACGATGACGCTCGGTGGACTCGCACTCGCAATCGGCCTCATCGTCGACGATGCGGTGGTCGTGATCGAGAATATCTTCCGTCATCTCGACGAAGGTGAGTCGCCGCTCGATGCCGCGCGCAACGCAACATCGCAAATTTTCTCAGCCGTGCTCTCATCCACGATTACGGTCGTTACCGTTTTCGTTCCGCTGCTGCTCATCCCGGGCTTGCAAGGCCTCATCTTCGGACCCTTCGCGCTTACCGTCATGACGGGCGTCACCGTTTCGCTTTTGGTCGCGGTGACGACGGTACCGATGCTCGCGAGTGTTATGCTCAAGCCGCAAGAAGCGCATGCCGGAGGCCGCTTCGCACGCGGGTTCGATCGGCAATATGACCGCTTCGAAGGCCGCTACCGCAGCATCCTTGCGTGGATGATCGATCGACCGCTCCCGGTCATCGCAACGAGTGTCCTCGTGCTCGCTGCGACGATCGTCGCACTCAACGTGGGCGTCGTGCAAACCGAGATTTTCCCCGCATCGAATTCGCGATTCGCGCGTTTCGACGTGCGCACGCCGAACGGTTCGTCGCTCGCCTACACGGATCGTATCTCGCGAATGGTCGAATCGGCGTTGCGCGCCGACCCGCGCGTCGTGAGCGTCGGCGCGACCGCAGGCACCGCGTTCGGCGGCGGCGGGTCGCGACCGATCACCAATCGCGCGTCGCTCGCCGTCACGCTCCAGCCGGGCCTGGGCGGCGATGCCGCAGGTGCCTTTGTCACGGAATGGCAGGCACGCCTGGGCGGACGTTCGCGTCGTCCGGTATCTCCATCGGCAACCCCGTCGGCAGAACCCGTGCCGGGTTCACCCGATGCGTTGCGTCGTGCGAAATTTCGCGCGGTGCGACGCGCGCTCGCCGGGACCGTCGTCAGCGGTCGGACGATCGACATCTTACAACAGCAGATCGCGCAGGGCGCGGATGCGTTGACGATCCAGATCTACGGCCCCGACATTCGCAAGCTCTATGCGCTCGGACAAGCGGCATTGCCGAAGATCGCCGTGATTCCGGGCGTCACGCGCCCCGATACGAACGTCACCGCGAACTCACCCGAAATCGACGTGCGCATCGATCGCCGAAAGGCCGCCCAACTCGGTTATTCGACAGGCGATATCGCAGCAGATATCGCGACCGCAACGAGTGGCACCATCGCGTCGTACTATCAAGTGAACGGCATTCAATATCCGATCTTCGTCCAGGCGGCACCCGATCAGCGTCGCTCGCTCACGTCGCTCGGGAATCTGCAACTCGTGCCACCGACGACGCTTGCGACAAACGCAAGTGCGACGAGTTCATCGCAATCACTTGCGAGCGTCCCGCTCTCGGCGGTCGCGACGATCGTCGAAGGTACGGGACCGTCGCAAATCCCGCGTCAAGATAAACAACGTCGCATCGATATCAACGCACCCGTGCAGGGCCAGCCGCTCGGACTCGTGATCGCCGCCGCACAAAGAGTTATGGACGCCTATCCGCTACCGGCCGGATATCGTTGGCAATTCGGTCCCGAAGTCACGCAGAACAACAATACGTTCGGCGCGCTCGCACTCGTCGTCGTCCTCGCGATCGCGCTCATCTACATGTTGCTCGCATCGCAATTCGAATCGTTCCTCGATCCGCTCGTCATCATGATGTCCGTTCCCCTCGCACTGGTCGGTATCACGCTCTCGCTCGTCGTCACGCAACGCGCGTTCGGGCTCACGGCGTTCATCGGTTCGCTGATGCTCGTGGGCATCGCCGTGAAGAACGCGATTCTCGTCATCGAATTGACGAAGCAGTTGCGGCGCGATGGCATGTCACCGCGCGAGGCGCTCTTGCATGCGGGCCCGCGACGACTCCGACCGATCCTCATGACGACGCTCGCAACGATCGGCGGCATGTTGCCGCTCGCACTCGGCATCGAGGCGGGGAGCTCCACGCAAGCGCCGCTCGGCACCGTCGTGATCGGCGGGCTCATCAGTTCGACGATTCTCTCCCTCTTGGTCGTCCCGACGCTCTACCTCTGGGTCGCGACGCACGTCGAACCACGCTTTCGCGCGAAGCCGCCGGCGCTCGCGCCGCCGCGCGAAGCGGTGCCCGTTCGCGAACCCGTCCGCGTCTAGTTTCGCAAAAAAAAATTACCCCGCCGCGCGAGCGACGGGGTACCAGGAGCGCGAGTCGCCTCGTGCGTTTTCAGCGCCGTGAGCCGGTTTGCCACATCGGGCGAGCCGAGCCCAGTCGGGATGTCGTAACCGGTGCCCGCGGTGAATCCCGGCCCGACGAAAGCATTCGAGCCGACCGTGATATCGTGAAACGCCGAGGCATACGCGGCCGGATCCGCCCCGATCGCGTAAAGATGGGGATTGCGTTCGCCGAGCGCGCTCCCGCGACTCGCATTCGCATCCGCGACGATACCGGCCCACTGCGGAGCACCGGCGCTGGTGCCGCCAGCGAAGTAGAAACCGGCCGGAATCGACGGGAACGACAAGTAGACGAGCACCGACGTATACACGCCCGCGTTGTAGGCGATGTCGGCGGTCGTTCGCGCCGTGAAGATCGCGCTCGGCGCACCGGCGCCCGCACCGAAAGGTCCATATTGGCAGCCATAAGGGCATTGTGCGGCGATCGCATCGTCCCAAACGTACTCACTCCTACAGGCGCCTCGATCGCTGAGGAAAAGGTCCGTGTCACCGACCGCCGTGACGTGCGGATCCGAAGCCGGAAAGAGTGCGTTGATCGTCGGACCACCGTTGGAGGCAGTTACCGGATCCCGCGATCGCCGATTCCGGAGAGCCGAAGCTCATCGACATGACCGATCCGAGATGGTTCGTGACGACGTATCGCTCCGCGTTATTGAGGACGTCGCCATTGTTGTTCGATACGATGACGAGATTGATCGTCGCGTCGGGCGCGATCGCGTGTGCGTATTCGACGTCAAGCGATGTCTCGAATGCCCAGCCCGCTTCCTGATGATTTTGGCGAGGATTGAACGTCGGCGATCCGCCGGGAAACATTACGTTGAGCTTACACGCGGGCAACCCAAAGCTCGAACTAAAGGTCGCGCAATCTTGCTCGATCGTCGGGCTACCATAGGCATCGACGATCGCGATGGTTTGCCCGGCTCCCGTCGCAGACGTCGGAACGTCGTACCCGGCGCGCATCAGCGCCGGCGAATAGCGCGCAAGACCGTAATTTTTAACGCGGTACGACGGCGTCAGCGACGTTGCGACCTTCAGCGAATTGAACGCAGACTTTATTGGCGGATTCGTAGCGTACACGATCATCGACGAATTAGACGCGTTCGTCGTCGACGCATTCGAACGCGTCGCTTGCTGCACGTTCGGTGTCGTCGGGCTCCTTGTCGCACTGCATCCTGCCAAGAACGTACCGATCGCGAGCGCCACAGATCGTAAGACGGTCATTTTTGGGATGGCAGAATTTAATGATTCGCCCTCACGAGTTATTTGAAACCACGCGTATGCCATTCCTTCGACACCACCGCGCCTACGCATATGCTCGAATCCCGCGACGTCGTAAAAATCTGCCAAACGGGGGAACGCTACGCACGTTGCTACCGTTTTTGGTCTATGGAGCCCGCGTGCTCGACCATCTTTAGCCACATCCGAGGAGCTATTCGAATGAAGCCAATGAACGTCGCTATGCGAGCGGGGAAGCTCGTGCTCTTAGGTTCGATCTTTGTCGCGACCGCGTGCAGCGGCGGCGGTGGCAGCACCGGCGCCGCACCCGTACCGAACACGCAGTTCTGCGGAAACGATACGCAATACGCGCTCGCCAATCCACGGAGCGGGCAAAACGTATCGGCAAATTCAAATTCAACCATTGAGATCGTCGCTAGCGGCAACAACAACCAAATTTATCAGAGCTTCAAAAACTTCGAGCTACTCCTCGTGCCCGCGAACAACAATGGGTCGACGAACGGTCAAATATCTACGGGTGCCCTCTCGCTCACAGGAGCCAACGGCGCGTTCGCACCGTTCCCGAGCGACTACTACTACAACGGCACGCTACAGTCAGGGCTGCAATCGGGATTACCGTACAACGTGTACCTTAACGCGTTCACGACAAACTGCGTGCCCATCGGCCCGATCGGTCAGCTTTTCGCGCAGTAGGTCGGCGCTAAAACCAACGCTTCCAACGAAAATACCCGAGTAAGGCGGCGAGTGCGACGATCTCGCCGCCGACACCGAACCACCAAAACGACGGCGTCGACGTGATATGCGCGACGAGAAATCCGAAGTTCTGGCCGAAAAACCCCGTGATAAATGTCAGCGGCAAGAACACCGTCGCGACGATCGTCAGTTGCTTCGAAACTTCGCCTTGGCGGTTCGAGACGATCGCGACGTGCGTGTCGCGCGCATTATTGATGAGATCCCGCGCGGCATCGAGCCCGTCGACGACGATCGAGACGTGATCGTAGACATCGCGAAAATACGGCAGATACTCCGGTCGAAAGAACCCGAGATCGCCGCGCACGATCGGCGTGAGAATTTCGCGCAGCGGGAGAACCGCGCGGCGAAAATTCGCGAGCTCGCGCTTCATCGCGTAAATCTCGAGAAGCACTTCGCGCGTTCGCGCGCCCTCGCGCAAGAGATCGGCTTCGAGCTTCTCGACGCGCTCTTCGAAGGCATCGGCAATTGGAAGATACCCATCGACGATCACGTCGAGTAATTCATAGAGCATCGTGCCGCCGTCTTGATGGATCGCAGGCGGCAAATGTTCCCAGCGTTGGCGGAACGGCGCGAGCGAATACGGTGGGTTCGCGCGGACCGTTACGACGAATCGCGACGAGGCGAAAATCGCAATCTCGTGCAGTTCGAGCTTCGATTCCGTGCGCGATGCCGCGTGTACCACGACGAACCACACATCGCCGTACGCCTCGATCTTCGGTCGTTGATGCGCTTTGATCGCGTCTTCGATCGCGAGCGGATGCAAACCGAATTCTTCCTTGATCAGTTCGAAATCCGTATCGTGTGGCTCGACGACGTCGAGCCACACGAATGCCTTCGGCTCGTCGCGTAAGAGATCGCTAATCGAGGCGAGCGACGCGATGTCGCGGGAAGCGCCTTCTGGAACGTAGACCGCACACGACATCCGCTCGCCTTCGGGCGTGGCGAGCAGCACCGGTTCGATCACAACTTGTTGCGCGTGCGGCCTTAGCCGCTCGCGCGGACCTCGCGTTTGGTGACGCGATAGACGTTGCGCACGTCGCGCAGCGTTCGTAATTTACTCAAGACCTTATGCAAATGTTCGACATTGGCAATCTGCAACGTGAGACTGATCAGCGCCGTATCGCGCTTGACGCGAGCCGTCACCGACGACGCCGACGTCTTATATTCCGCGCAGACGCCCATCACGTCTTGTAACAGTCCCGCGCGATCGACCGCTTCCACTTCGACGTCGACAGCATGGGTCGACGCCTCGGTGCCCGCCCACGACGCCTGCAAAATCCGCTCGGGCGTCGCCGACATGTACGCGACGTTGGGGCAATCGC
>JAYTXC010000309.1:0-2593 GCA_043743145.1 Rhodospirillales bacterium | reverse complement strand
TGCGGTACGCCTTCACGCGACGACTCTTCGCATCGCTGCGATACGAAGGCACGAACGATCCGACGAACGGTTTCGCGCGCGACGTCGTACCGCTCGTGGGATATCGCCTCACGCGAAACGCGCGACTGACGATCGAAGATCTCATCACGCACGTCCCCACCGCAAAGCACGTGCTGGGCGTACAATATACGGTGGCGTACTAATGCGGCGCGCGACGCTCGGCTCGGCAACGCTCGCACTCGCCACCGCGTTCGCGATGCTCGCACCTCTCCAGGCGCACGCGACCGAACCGGCTCCACTCGCGAGTACGGGTAAGGCAATCACGCGTGCGATCGTTCCCGCGCATTCACTCGCGAGTTTCGACGTGACGCATCTCTTCGTGCAACACGTTCTTGGCAAAGTACCGATCGTCGCCGGGCACGTCAACTTCGCCGACGCCAATGCGAGCGTTCCGAGTAGTGTGGACGCCACGCTCGATCCGCGACGTATCGCTACGGGGGACGGCGATCGTGACGACGATCTTCAAGGTCCCGATTGGTTCGACGTCGCGCGCTTTAAGACGTGGACGTTTGCAAGCACCGCAATCATCGCAACCCCGTCGGGATTCAAAATCGACGGCACGCTCACGGTCCACGGCGTCGCGCAACCCGTCACGCTCGACGTCACGGCGACGCACGCGGGGCCGCACGCGCGGTATCGCGCGACCGGTACGCTCGATCGCCACGGTTTCGGCATGCACGTTACGCCATTCGACGGCACGATCGGCAACACACTCGCCCTCGTGCTCGACGTCGAGTTGGAGTAAACGATTTTCTCTGTATGTTTTGCGGCACGAGCGATCGGCCCGGTCGACCTCCTACGATACTAGTTGACAACGAACTCGATCGGGTGTAAGGTCCTCTTACGAATCTAGGAGGATACTGATGCCTCGAAAAAAAGCGCTCGTACTCACGGATCACGAGCTTCGGTTGATGAACGTATTGTGGGAAAAAGCGCGGGCGACGGTCGCTGAAGTGACGAAGAACCTGGCGGCCCCGCCGCTCGCGTATAACACGGTGCTTTCCACGCTTCGGACCCTCGAGAGTAAGGGCTACGTCGCCCACGACCAAGAGGCAAAAGCGTATACGTATCGCCCGCTCGTCGCACGCAACGATGCCGCGAAATCTGCCGTGGCCCACGTCGTCGCGCGGTTCTTCCGCAATTCGCCGAACGCGCTCGCGGTCACGCTGCTCGACGACGTGCCGCTCGGTGAGAAGGAACGCGAACAGATTCGCGCATTGCTCGAAGCGGCTGATGAGCGCGCCCGATGAGCGACGTCGTTTCTTTCGTTGCGCTCGCAATCGTCGCAGGTCTGTTCGCGAGCCTTTGGCAGAGCGCGCTCATCGTCGGAACGACATGGCTTGCACTCCACTTCATGCCGAATATCGGCGCGGCGACAAAGCATGCCGTTTGGTTCGCGACGCTCATCGCGCTCGTCGTCGTGCCGATCTTCACCGTCGCGTATCCGCTCCGCGATCCGCACGCCGTTGCGCTTCTCGCATCGAAGACCGATCCCACCGCGAGCATCGCACGCATCCACGACGTCGCTGGTATCGCCGAGTCAGGCGCGGGCACAGCGTCCGTCGCGGGTAGAGCGTCTAGCCGTACGGAGTCGGCGAATCTCGATCACGCGTACGATCGTCGCGTCGATATTTCCAATCCGCCGAACGGCGCAATCGCGCAGCGACAGCAGATCGCGATCCCATTCGCGCTCGCGCTTTCGATCGCGCTCCTCTGGTCGTCGATCGCGTTCGGCCGCATCGTGCGTCTCCTCGTGGATTTAGCGAAGCTCATCGCAATTCGCCGAACGGCGACACCTGGGTCTGCCGCTTACGGCACCGTGATCCTATGTTCGGATGCGGTGCGCGTACCGTGCGCGATCGGATTCATGCATCCCGCCGTCGTGTTACCGATCGCGCTCGAAGCAACGGTTGGCAGCGATGCCGTGCATGCGATCGTCCTCCACGAGATCGCGCACCTTCGCCGCCACGACGTCTGGACGAATGCGGTCGCGCGAATTGCGGAAGCGCTCCTCTCTCTCACACCCGCCGCGTGGTTTGCGCTACGTCGCCTTGTGATCGAGCGAGAGATCGCGTGCGACGATCGCGTCGTCGCACAGTCATGCTCCGCACGCGCGTTCGCCGACACGCTGGCTATTCTCGCGACGAAAGCGCCAACACAGCTGCCGCTCGGCGCGCCAACGGCCCTTGGTTCGCGACACGCGCTCGTCGATCGTATCGCGTCATTACTCGATACCCATCCGCGGCGTCTGCGGACGTCCATCCCCACGCTCGGAGGCACCGTGACGCTGCTCGTGCTTTTCGCCTTGGCTGTGCAATCCGTCTCACCCGCACTCGCCTACACGCCGCCATCGCCGCCTCTCGCCATCGTTCAAACCTTGCCATTCTCGAAAGCGGCGGGCGCGTGTACGAATCCCGATCATAGCATCCAGCTTGCGAGCTATCACGGACGAGACGGTGAAGACGTACCGCTAAAAAACTACGATCTACGCGACTACGATACCATGGTCAAACGATATGGTGCCACGCACGTC
>JAYTXC010000308.1:0-3754 GCA_043743145.1 Rhodospirillales bacterium | reverse complement strand
CGGCCGAGCCGATTGGGACATTAGGGAACGAGTCGATGCGTACGTCCGCTCCGGGCCGCACCCTCGACGTTGCGATACGTGCGTCCGACGACGTCGACGATGGGATTGGTGACCCCGAACCACAACGTTTCGTTTTTGAAGTGATGCCAGAGATGGTACTTTTTTACGTAACGACCGAACGGGGTGATCGGCCGAAACGCAATTTGCGCGACATAATGGACCCACTCGTAATACAAGAGACCGATCGTATTGCCGAGCACGAGTCCCATCGTTACGCCGGGGTCGTGCGAGATCGCTGCGTAGAGCGCGGAGACGAGTGCGATCGCGGGCACGAGAAACCACGGCGGTAAGAAGAGCAGATCGAGGCGCGCTGGCGCGGTGTGATGGTCGTAATGGAGACGGTGCTGGAGGCGACGGATGAAGGCCGAACCCGCCGGCGGCGCGTGGAAGAGAAATCGGTGCGTCGTGTACTCGCTGATAAAGAAGAGCGATAGGCCGATGGGAATCGCCCAAGACGGCGCGGCGAGCGTGCCGACCGCGAAGAGCGTGCCGAGAACGAGCGTGCCCAGGACGAGTACGGCGTTGCTGCCATGTCGGAGAAACGCGACGAGCGTGTGCATCTCGCTTGCGTATTCGGTTGTCGGGGCGTCATTCCGCGTGCGGGGGCGATCGAAGCCGAGGCGAAGCCCTCGCCGATGAATCGCCGTCACATCGCCCGTCTTGGCTTCACGATCGTCGTCGCTCTCGTCGCTAGCACGCCGCGCGCGTCGTTACCCGCAGACGCGCGGACCAACGGCATTACGATCGGGACGTTGCCATCGGGCCCCTACGATGCGATCACCGACGTCGCGGGCGTCCGCGTCGGGTCGGTGACGAAGATCGCGGGGGCCACGGGCCCGCTCGTGCCGGGCATCGGCCCCGTGCGTACCGGCGTAACGGTCATCTTGCCCAACGACGATCCCTGGACCAAGCGCGTTGCGGCCGCGACGTACGATCTCAACGGAAACGGCGAACTCACGGGCGCGCATTGGATCGACGAATCGGGTTTTCTCGAAGTCCCGATCGCGCTCACGAACACGCTCGACGTCGGGCGCGTCGACGACGGCGTCATCGATTGGTTAATTACCAAACATCCTGAGATCGGCGTAAGCGACGACGTTCCGTTGCCCGTCGTCGCCGAATGCGACGATCAAGGACTTAACGATATCGTCGGCCGACACGTCGCGCCCGCGGATGCGGTGCGCGCGCTCGACACCGCGCACGGCGGCGAGATCGAACGTGGAAACGTCGGTGCGGGCACGGGCATGCGCGCGTTCGACTTTAAAGCTGGGATCGGCAGCGCGTCGCGGCGCACGAGCGGCGCATCTGGCGCCTATACGGTGGGCGTGCTCGTAAACGCGAATACAGGCGCGCGCACCGAACTCCGGATCGCAGGTGTCGCGGTGGGTCGGGCGCTCGAAAACGTCTTGCTACCCGCCTATCCCAAAACGACGTCGCTTGCGACGCACGGGCGGGCCGCCGACGGGAGTATCGTCGTAACGATCGCAACCGACGCGCCGCTCGATGGTCGGCAACTGCACGAGCTCGCGAAACGAGCGACGCTCGGCCTCGCGCGTACCGGAATCACCTCCCATACCTCGAGTGGCGATCTTCTCATTGCGTTCTCGACGACACACGTCTACCCGCGCGCTCCAAAAGTCCCGGCCTCGACCTTGCTCGTGAATGACGACGAGACGATGGACGCACTCTTCGGGGCAACGGCGGAAGCGACAGAAGCGGCCGTTGACGACGCGCTCTTCTCAGCGAAGACACTCGCGGGGGCGCGAAATCTGACATTTTTCTCAATACCGCTCGCCCGCGTGCGTGCACTTTTATCGGATGTAAAGATTTCTTTACCATCCAAGCCGTGAATTTGTGCGTTACGTCTGCTATGGTCCTTTTGATGTACCCAGCGGTCGCACGCGGGTACGAAAGACTTGTCCGCAAGAGGCAAGGGGGCAACGTGGCGCTTCGGAGACGGGGCGCTTCGTTGTTTCCTTAGGCAAGTGCCGCGGCGATGGTGCGATTGTAGTTGGGCGTGATGAAGAGCGGTTTCATCGTCAGGATCGCATCGACGGAATCGTCGCCAACGGTGACGTGACAGAGCGCTTGGTCGCGATTCATCGAAAAGAGCTCGCTCGTGTCGATCTTATTGACGTTGTGTTTCGTCGCCCGTTCGAGAACGGCGAGCGTTTCGTCGTCGTCGGTTTTGAAGAAGATCTTTTGCGTAAAATTCTGCAGCGCGGCATCGACATGGTGCTTTGGCAAAACGGAATAGAGTGACGAAACGCCCTGCGTCGTTCCGAGCACCATACATCCCGCCGAGCGAATGATGCCGAGTGACTGAATGTCGGATTCCGAGATACAGAGCTGGTATTCGTCGATGCCGAACACGATCGGCCGCTCTTGGTCGAGCGACCCATCGGCGCGTCGATTCTCGAGCGCCGTAAAGAAGCGCCGTTTGGCGAGCGTATAGATCGCTTGCGCGGCGCGCTCGTATTTCGTACGCGGCACGTGCAAGATGATGACCTTGCCTTCGAAGACGCTCTCCATTTGCACCAGGTTGTGTTTGCGGGCAAATGTTTTTGAAATCTGGACGTCGCGCAACGGTTCGAGGAGTTGAGAAACCGCGAACTGCACCGCGCGTCGCGCTTCGGGTGTGAATTGCTGATACCGCGTATCTTCGTAGCTCATCGCTTCGCGAATCGTCCAGGCCTCGTCGGCATCGTGCGCGAGCGAGCGCAGGCGTTCCATCGCTTGAATGCGTACCATCGCGGCGAATTTTTCATCGAAGCAGTAGCCCGTGAGATGCTCGAAGGTGTAGTACTGCGTGCCCGCGGCCTTGAGCATCCGCAGCGAATTCTTCATCCGCGCGACCGCCGCGTCGATCCATTGTTTCGCATCGTCCCCCACGCGACCGAAGGTGTCGCGGAAATACATTGCATCGACGTCGGGGCTACCGCTAAGGAGATCGAGGCCGATTGCGCTGCCGGGCTCCACGACGAGCACGTCGCGGCCAGCGCGGCGTGCGATCTCGACGGCCTCGCCGACGGCCTCCGGCTTGGCTGCGATGATAAAGGCACCGCACTGCAATTCCCCGAGCATCTCCTGGAGCATCGGGTTGTAGGCGCGCGTCGTTTTCCCCGAGCCTGACGATCCGAAGATCATCGTGTGCCGGCAAAGATCCTCGATGCCGAAGACCACGCCTTCCTCGTCATCACCGAGGCTGAGCGTACGCGGGTTCGCCGATGCATGTTCCATACCACGAAATATCGTCCGAAGCCATCCAATCCAATAGGCGGGCCGTTCCTTTCATCCCCGAGTCTCTTTCGGAAAGCGAAGAGCCGACGCGTACGCATCGGCTCTTCGCTTCTTTCCCGAGTGGATGGTCGGGTTAGGCGACGTGCATCGGCGCGAGGTCGTGCGCTTGGAGTATGGGTCCCGCGGAGACGACGTGGCGCTTGAGCCCGAGCAGCGTCGGGTCGACCCCGAGTGCCAGCGCGACGAGTTGCGGAAGATGGAAGGTCGGCAGATCCGTGCGGCCCCAGCGCGCCGCTGAGTCCGCCTGGTAGCCGTCGAGTGCGAGGTGGCAGAGCGGACATGGCGTCAAGACGGCTTCCGCGCCCTGATCTTTTGCCATGCGCATGTTCTGACCGACCATGTTTGCGGCGATGCCCTCTTTTTCGAGCTGCACGTGGAAGCCACAGCATCGCGT
>JAYTXC010000307.1:0-7134 GCA_043743145.1 Rhodospirillales bacterium | reverse complement strand
TCGCCCGACTGCGTCGCGACATTTTTGAAGAGTGCGTACGCCTTTGGAACGACTTCGCCGAATTTGTTGTGCGGGAGTGTCTTGTGGAAATTCCCGATTCCGACGATGTCGAGATTATCCGTATCGCCAAAGGTAAGGCCCGTTGTTAGAAGTTCGTCACCATTGTTTCCCATATCGTCCCCTCAAAAAAAACATGCAAGATGTAGTCCGCTCTCTCACCATGATACCGATCTGAGTGAATATATGGTTAACGTCCGAACTGTTTTACCGTTTTTCGGTCATTCCGTCACGTAACAAAGAATGGCGATACCCGTACGCCGCGTAGACCGCGACGCCAACCGCAAACCACACGACGAAGCGAATCCACGTGCCACCAGAGAGCCCGCCGATCATCAAGTACAGACACATGCCGAAGCCGAGGACCGGCATGACGGGAGAAAACGGCGCCCGAAATGGGCGCCGTGCTCCCGGATCGACATACCGCAACACGAGCACGCCCGCACAGACGATTGCGAATGCCGAGAGCGTGCCGATGTTCACGAGCGAGAGTAGCACGTCGAGCGGAACGACCCCCGCGAGCACCGCGACGATGACGCCCGTCGTAAGCGTCGTAATAAGTGGCGTTTTCGTGCGCGCATCGACGCGCGAAACGATCGGCGGCAACATACGATCGCGCGCCATGCAATAGAAGATCCGCACCTGACCGAGCAACGACGTGAGCATCACGGTCGTGGTCCCCGCGATCGCGCCCGCGGTGAGGACCGCGGCGAGAATGGGATTGTTTCCCGCGAGCCGCACCGCCGTCGCCATACCCGCGTCTTTATCGATGTGCGCCCACGGCACGACCCCGACCGTCACGAGGGCGATTGCGACGTAGAGCACCGCTCCGATGCCGAGCGACGCCATCACCGCGATCGGCACGTCGCGTTCGGGGTGGCGCGCTTCTTCCGATGCGACCGTTACCGTATCGAATCCGATGTAGGCGAAGAAGACGAGCGCCGCACCGTTGACGATGCCGTGCACGCCGCGCGGCACGAACGGCGTGTAATTTCCGGGATGGATCGCGCCGAGAAGCGCGACGACGAATGCCACGATTGCGAAAACTTGGATGACGACGAGCACGCCATTGACCGACGTGGATTCTCTGATGCCGACGGCAACGAGAACCGTAATGAAGAGCACGACGCCGAGCGCCAAGAGATCGACGTGGGTGTGCGCGAGGTCGATCGATCCGTTTGCGAGCGCGAGATGCGCTTCACGCGCCCACTCCGGCAACACGAGATGATACGTGCCGAGAAACGCCTGCATGTAGCCCGACCACGATGCCGCAACGGGCGCGACGCTGATGCCGTATTCGAGAATGAGATCCCAGCCGATGATCCACGCCACGAATTCACCGAGCGTCGCGTACGCGTACGTATACGCACTTCCCGCAATCGGCACCATCGATGCGAGTTCCGCGTAACACAGCGACACGAAAACGCATGCGAGCCCCGAAAGCAAAAACGAAACGATCACCGCCGGACCTGCTTCGAGCGTGCCGACGCCGACCGTTGTAAAGATGCCGCCGAGCATCGTGCCCAAGCCGACGCCGATGAGTCCGCCGACGCCGAGCACGCGTTTGAGCGCGTGACCGCCCGCGCTGCGTTCGCTGCCGTGCGGTTGGCGCGCCAAAAGACGCGCGACGAGCGTGCGCGTGGGGCTCAACGTGCGGTCGGCGCCGCAAGATCGAGCACGCGCGGCCGAAACTGGAGTCGTGCGAGAAGCGCCGCGTAATCTTCCGGGGTCACATCGGCCCAGCGTTTGCCGAGCAACGCGAGGAGTGCCGCTTCGACGACGTTGGTTCCGAACGATCGGCCGCCGAAATCGGGCGTCGTCGTGACGAGTTGCGCCACGCCGCGCACGCGCAGCTCTTCCACATCACGCGCGGTGAGCGTGTTGGTGAGCACGAGTTTTCCATCGAGGCGCTCCGGCATGAACTGGCGCATGAAATGAAAATCGCCGGCGACGATCGTCGCCTGCGCGTAATATTCGGGATATTTCGGTTGCGGCTCGCGATCTTGTTTTTTGCCGGTCGGATAGAAAAATTGGAACGGCAGTTTACACGCATCGGGCAGATAGCGTTCGGCGAGCGCTTCAAATTCCGCGAGCCCACGCACCGGCTTATCGAGATCGAGTGCGAAAATAAAATCACCGAAGAGCACGTCTGCGCCCGCGTCGACGAACGCTTGCGCCATCCCGAACCGATCGAGCGCGCTCACCATGAGCACGTTCGTTCCCGCAAGCGCGACGCCGAGTTCGTCGCGCACGTAGCGCACGGCTTCGCGTTCGAGCGTATTCTTTAGCCCGCTACCATCGACGACTGGCGTGGTTTTTACCGCATCGAGGAGCCGCAACCCGTCGCGCAAAGCGAACCGCTTTGCGCCAGCATAGAGATACACATCGATGCCGCCGAGCCCGATCGCATCGACGGTCCCATCGAGCTCGCGCAGTTTTGCCGTCGCACGGTCGATCGAGCCATCCATGCCGATGCGTTCGATATCGAACGATTCGCCGAGCAGATCGACCGTCGTGCGGTGATCGCGCGACGACGATCCGAGCGAGACCGAGACGATGCGCTTCATGCGCTCACCGCGCGACGTGCGCGCGCGGCGGCGCGAATTTCGGCAATCCGTTCGGACCCAATCGCCGTGTCGAACGCGCGCATTCCCGCAAGCTCGAATCCCGCGCGCGTCGCGAGCGCATCGATCTCGCGGACTTTTGCGAGATCGATCCCTCGCCCGAGCGTGTAATGTTCGCGCCGATTTTCGAGCGCGAGCACCATCGTCTCCGACATGCACGCAAGCGCCGTCCGTGGCGGTAGACCGAGATCGAAGTCACGACCAGGCTCGCGCACGCGCGCGAATCGCGGCGTGCCCGGCACGAGAATGTTTCCACCCTCGGTAACGAGGACGTCCGGTCGTTCGACGGCGACGCGTCGCCCGACATCGTGCGGGAGCGAGAGTTCGCACACGACGGCACCCGTCTGCAGATCGCCGGGCTCGATGAGTTCTTGCGTCGAGGTCGTCGCGGTGAGCACCAGTTGCCCACGCGGTACCGCATCGCCGACATCGGTCGAAATCGTGAGCCGACACGTCAGTCGCTCGCGCAACTCCGCGACGAGCTTCTCCAGTCGGGTGCGATTTCGAGCGACGAGCACGACTTCGGCCACGTGCGGCGCGATCAGTTCCACACACGCAGAGCCAATCGAGCCCGTCGCACCGATGACGACGGCGGTCGCCGCTGCGAGATCGACGTCCATCTCGCGCGCGCCGCGCAAGAGGCTCGCCACACCCGCCGCGATCGTGAGTGAGTTCCCCGTCGTCACGGGAATCGGCGACCGTTCGCTAATCGTGATTCCCGCATCGCCGACGACGCCTGTGAACGCGCCGAGCCCGACGATCTCCGCCCCGAGATCGGCCCCGATCTTGATTGCATCGAGAATCTTTGCGTAGACCTGTTCGCGCGGCAACGTCAGGATCGCGTCGGGCATGAATGTGGCGGCGACGAACCAGCCCTCGGTTTCGCGACCATCGGGCGTCCGGACGCCCGTGACGTGGACGGATGTGTACGCGGGCATCCACTCCATGATCTTGCCGATGATCGCGGCGCCTTTGCCGACGGCTCCCGGCTCGTATCGCACGACGTCGTCGAGCGACGTCGGATGGATGACGAACGCAAACTTCACGGGACGATTCTTCGCCGCAGCCGAACGACCGTCCGCGTGTTTCGCTCTCTCGTCTATCGCAACGTTATCTCCGCCGTGCTCTTGCTCGTAGCGATCGCGGGCATCTTCGAACAATTCCGCGAGATCCACGCGGGCGTCGTTTTGCCCTACACGCGCATCACGCTCATCGCCTACATCCTCATCGCGATCTACGCGGCGGCATCGATCATCTTACGGCTTCGCGGGAAACGCACCAAGTCGTAACGGCTGCGACAAAGGTCTGATCTCCGAAGGCGGGGTAATCTTTGGGGACCGCAGATTTTCGGGGGCTTCGTTCGATGCTTTACCGTCGTGTCCGCCAGGGAATTCGAGTCGCACTTGCGGCCGCCGTCTCGACGCTCGGGTTCGGTTCGTCCGCACTTGCCGCGCCGCCCGAAGTCGGGTCGCCGCCACATCCGGGCAGCGTGGTCAATCCCGGGCCGCTCGCTCCCATCGGCACGTATGCGTTGACGTGTGGCGGCCAAAAACTCGGTACGTTTTCTGAGGTGGGTGAAACGACGTCGAACGACGGCGCGAATACGGCGCTCAAGTTGACTTCGCCAACGAATAAACTCGATGCAGGCAAATGGGAACGGCAAGCCCTTAAGCTCGGCGGTATCGCGCATAAGGCGCAGACATTTTCGCTGAAGAGTCAGAGCGCGTACGACGCCTCGTTCGCCGCCTGGAAAGATGCCTACGTTCGGGACGCCATGCACCCCGCCGAAGCATCGTGTACGATCGTCGGATCCGACGCAGCGGGGAACCCGGTCGTTCGCTATTCGCTACGCAGCGTGCGGCCCGTGACCGATGGCTCGGGCGCCGGCATCGGGGGCCTTCGCATCTCGGCCGAGTCGTCGACACGCGATTGGATAAAAACGAACGCTCCAGCGTCGCTCAAAATTGATAACTCTGCGATGAAATATTAATCGCGGCCGCCGAGACCGCGCGTAGTCGCTCGTCGAATGGCGCGACGCTGCAGCGTGGCCACTCGTTCGCGATGCGATCGTAGACCGCTTCCCCATACGCAAGAAATCGCGCGAAGCGTGACGTTTCGCGAGCGACACGCGGCACGTTTGCAAAGGAGCGCGCCACGATCTCGTGCGCGCTCCGTTCCGCATTAAAAGCTTCGTGCTCTTCGCGACGGCGACGGTAATCGAGCGTCGCAAGATTCCAGTCCCCCGGCGCGCACCGTGCATCGTCGCGTCGATCGAGCGCACCACTCGCCATCGTGAACGGATAGACGCGACAGACTTCCGGTCGATCGGCATACATGCCGCAGCGCTTGATTTCGTCGGCAACGTGGACGAGAAACGCACACGCTGCCGGCTCGCGCGGATTGCGTTGCAAGATCGGCAAGTAGCGGTCGTCGGTATCGTCGATCGCAATTCCGCTTGCGGTCGGCGTGCGCTCTTTCCACGGCTCGACGATCTCGTCCGGAGCGAGGCCTTGCGCGCGCACGAGGCGCCCGATATCCATAAACGACACGGGGACGATAATATCGTAGCAACAGCGACCGCTACAGGAAAAACACCCATCACTCATCGCGAGCACGGGTGAGTTCGCGCGCGTATACCGCGACGCGGTCGAGCGCGAAAACGGGGCGCGCGTCGTCGATTCGCGCCGCGACGGTTCGACGGCAGAGCGCCTCGCAGAAATCGAGATATGCTGCAAACGCCGTCGCAACATGGTCCGCACGCGAAGGGCGTGCGAAGAGCGCCGACGCGCGCGCGTGCGCGTCCCATTCGCTGAGATAGCGCTCGTGTCGGGTGCGTAGCGCGCGGTAATCGAGCGTCGCAAGGTTCCAGGCATCGGGTTCGCAGCGAACGTCGGAACGCAGATCGATCGCACCGCGAACCATTTCAAAGGGATAGGCATCGCAGATTTCCGGGCGAGCCGCATACGTGCCGCAGCGCGCGATATCTTCGCCGACGCGCATCAGATACGCACACGCGGAGTCGTCGCGCGGATGGCGTTGCAAAACCGGCAGGTACCGGTCGTCCGACGCATCGAGCGCGAGCGATCCCTCACCGCACGTCGCATCGATGCACGGATCGACAATCTCGCAAAACGGCAGCTCGTGCGCACGCGAAATACGCCAGATATCGAACATCGACACCCGCACGACGACGTCGCGACAACACGCTCCGCGACACGACGCGCACCCGTCGCTCATCGTCCCGCCCCGCTTTCGGCATCGAGGACGAATCGGCAGTAGTCGCGGAGCACGAACGCGGCATCGCTCCGCGCGACGAACGCGTTCCACATCGCCACGATACGCGCGTAGGCGTCGCGATCCGCACCGAGCGCCGCGAGCGCCGCGAGATCGTCCGGATCATCGCGCGGAGCGTCTGCGATCGTGCACGTGCATGCGTCTTCGCCACCCGCGAGCGGAAAGACGCGACACGACCCCGGTCGCGTCACGCCGAGCCCACAGCGCGCCGCCCCACCGGCAAACCGCAACAGAAACGTACAATGCGGCTCTTCGCCCGGAAAGAACGTGCGGCGCAGCGCCAACCGATAGCGGCGCGCCGTCGCGTCGAGGGCGAACCCATCGTCGGCATCACCCGGCGCGGCTTCGGCAAACGTGAATTCCCAGGGTGGAACGGAGATCGTTCGCGCGATCGTCGCGACATCGCGCGCCGTGACATAAACGGTACTCTCGACACAACACCGTTTTTCGGCGCAACGTAGCCAGCGATCGTATCGCGATGCGGGCACGGTGTTCGGCGGAATCATCTCGCGCTTACGTGCCCGTTTCGAGCCGAGCGACGTTCGCTTCCGCCTCAGTCTTGAGCGCGGCGAGCATCATCTCGCTATTCTCCTTGACTTTGCGATGGAGCGTCGGACCGATGAGTTCGGCGAGCGTCGGCACGCCGAAATCGTACTCCACGCCGAGGGCGACGTACGTGCGCCCGTCGCGTTCTTCGAACGTCCACGCGCCCTCGAACGTATCGAGATCGCCTTCGAGGAGCTTGTAATCGACGCGAAGCGCCGCGTCGTCGAAACGGTCTTCTTCGATCCATTCGATCGGCGCGTCTTCGACGAGCGTCTTCCATTTCGAGATCGTGCGGTCGGCATGTCGTTCGAGAACGGTGACGAGTTCGACATCGGGCATGAAGTCGGGAAAACGTTCCTGGTCTTTGGCGAGTTCGTACACGTCGCGCGCGGGCGCATCGACGACGATCGAGACATTAACGAAGGGCATTAGGTGTGTGTCGAACTCGTTTCTGCTAAGACGCCGAGCTTCGCGAACGCGGTCGCGACGGCACTGCGCACGGCGGCGAGGCCACGTTCGATCTCATCGGCCGTGACGACGAGCGGCGGTTCGAGTCGAATGACGCGTTGCGCGTTGAGCGTCCACGCTGCGGTCACCCCTCCGCGCAACATTT
>JAYTXC010000306.1:0-2875 GCA_043743145.1 Rhodospirillales bacterium | reverse complement strand
GGCCGCTGACGGCCGCGACGTTCCTCGTCATCGCACCCTACGCGCCGCTCGCGAATCTGCTCGTCGTCCCGGTCGTGGGCGTCGCGATGATCGTCGGATTTCTGACGCTCGTCGCATCACCCGTTCCGATCGTGGCCACGATGTTTGCGAATATCGAGATATCGCTCTGCGATTGGATCGTTGCGGTCGTCCGGTTCGTCGGGACGTTGCCGGGCGCGCATGTGATCGCAACACCGCCGCCCGTATGGATACTCGTCGTGTACGATCTCGCCTGCGTTGTGGCCGGCATCGCGCTCGCACGCGACCGCTTTCGCAGCGCGATTGCCGTCCTCGTCGCGGCGAGCGCGTTCTGCGTATGGCCACCGCGCATGCCGACACATACGCTTCGCATCACCGCGATCGATGTCGGCCAAGCCGACGCCATTCTCGTTCAAACGCCGAACGGTCACGCGTTGCTCGTCGATGCTGGTGGGCGTCTCGAACGCGGCGCTCCGACCGGTGGCGTCTCGGTTGCCGAAGCGGTTGGAGAACGCATCGTCGTGCCGTATCTCATTCGCGCCGGGATCCATCATCTCGACGTCGTCCTTTTATCGCATCCACATGGAGACCACGCTGGGGGAATTGCACCCGTCTTCCGCGCGCTCGGTGCCGATATCTTCGCCGATACCGCGCAAGTTTACGCCGGTCACGCGTATCGTGATGCGCTTGGCGTCGCGCGCGAGCGGCACATCGATGTACGCACGCCGCGCGGTGGCGATATATGGCATACAGGCGACGGCGTGACGCTCCGATTCTACGGCCCGACGTTACCACTCATCGTTGGATCGCGGAGCGATATCAACAGTAATTCACTCGTCTTCCGCATCGAATACGAGAACTTCCGCATGCTTTTCACCGGCGATGCGGGCGCGGAAACCGAGGCGCGACTCCTGCGCAACGGCGTCGACTTGCACGCCGACGTCCTCAAGGTCGGGCATCACGGCAGCGCATACGGCACGACACCCGAATTTTTGGATGCGGTCTCACCGCGCATCGCCGTGATCTCCGTCGGCGCACACAACCTCTTCGGACATCCCGCGCCACACACGATCGAAGCACTCGAGCAACGCGCGGTACGCGTTTTTCGAACCGACGATGACGGCGCCATCGAAATCGACACAGATGGGCGCGTCGTCCACGCAAGCTCGTTCATCAACACCGGGCGCACCACGCAGGATGCAAAGCCATAATGTGAGCCGAAACGAAACGATCGACGAACGGATGCGGACGTACAACGGGCGTGCCGCTCGAGCTGCCATGGAATTAGCACCCGATGAACCGGCTCCGTGAAGCCGGGACCCGCGATGCTTCGCGCGCATTCTTGGCGGCGATGGGGAAGCGCCGATCGATCCGGCACTTCAGCGACGAGCCGGTTGCCTTCGAATTTATCGAAAATAAGGTGCGCGTTGCCGGGTGCGCGCCAAGCGACGCAAACCAGCAACCTTGGAGCTACGTGATCGTCTCCGATCGAGCGACCAGACAACGTATGCGCGGGGCAATCGAACGTAAGGAATACGAGACGTACACGCATCGCGCATCACCGGAATGGTGCGATGCGTTCGCCCCGCTCGGAACGGATTGGGAAAAAGAACACATCGTGCGTGCTCCATCTATCGTGGTCGTTTTCGCGCAAGCATACGGTTCCGTCGGATTTTTTCTCGCGAGCCTCACGTGCGCCGGTCTCGCTCACGCTCACGCGCACGCCCAATCCAATGCGCTCGCTTGGCGAAATTTTGGAGCGCCCGGATAACGAACGCGCATATACCCGGCTGCTGGCGCGCGCGTTCCCGCACGTTCACAAAAGGAATTGAAAGAGATTCTCGTCGTTACGTAACGCCATCGCGACCAAGCACGCTCGTTCGGCGGCGGCCGGGATGGTTCGGGCGACCGCATCCCAAACCGCCCGCTCATGAGCGACACCTATAACGTCGTCGGGATTGGCAATGCCATCGTCGACGTGATCACCACGGCTGAAGATGCGTTCCTCGAGAAACACGGCATGGCCAAGGGCTCGATGACGCTCGTCGACGAGGCGCGCGCCGAAGCGCTCTATACCGCGATGGGGAACACGACGATCACCTCCGGCGGTTCTGCTGGGAACACGATTGCGGGCATCGCATCGCTCGGTGGACGCACGGCCTACATCGGGAAAGTTCACGACGACGTGCTGGGTACCGCGTTCCGCCACGACATCACGGCCGTCGGCGCGACGTTCCGAACGCCCCCGACGACGAGCGGCCCGACGACGGCTCGTTGCCTCATTTTCGTGACGCCAGATGCGCAGCGGACGATGCACACGTATCTCGGTGCCTGCGTGACGCTCGGGCCCGATGACGTTGATGCCGAACTCATCGCGGCCGCGCAGATCACGTATCTCGAAGGCTATCTCTACGACGAGCCGCACGCGAAAGAAGCGTTTCACAAAGCGGCCGATATCGCGCATGCGGCCGGCCGAAAAGTGGCGCTCTCGCTTTCCGATGCCTTTTGTGTCAATCGCCATCGCGATGCGTTTCTGGCACTCGTCGATCATCACGTCGATATCGTCTTCGCAAACGAATCGGAGATCAATGCGCTTTTCGAAACCGATCGTATCGAAGCCGCGACCGAACGGATCCGCGCGATGACGGATCTCGCTGCGATCACGCGCGACGCGCGCGGGTCGATCGTCGTCTCCGCCGATGCCGTCATCGAGGTGCCCTCCGTCCACGTGCAACAGGTCGTCGATACGACGGGTGCGGGCGACCTCTACGCTGCGGGCTTCCTCTACGCGCTTACGACGGGCGCATCGCACCGTGCGTGTGCGGAACTCGGGAGCGCGGCGGCAGCCGATATCATC
>JAYTXC010000305.1:0-8608 GCA_043743145.1 Rhodospirillales bacterium | reverse complement strand
CAATGAGCGCATGGGGTACGGTGCCCATTCCGCGCGAGCCCCACCATTCGGCATTCGCGTCGGTCGAAACGCCGAGTGCGCCCGAGATATAGGCGGCGTATCCATCGCCCGTCTGCATCTGATGATGATCGTAGCGCGCGGGAAAGAAGAGGACGTCTTTCCCATTCGCCGCGGCGACGATGTCGCGCGCGTTCGTCGCGATGCGCGTCCGCCGTGAAAGCACGCCGAGATACGTCGTTTCGAGATGCGCGAAGAGCGCGTAGTCGCCTTCGATCGTGAGGATCGTTTCGAACGGCACGATTTCATCGCCATCGTGGAGCGCGCGAATATCGAGGGCATCCCAGCCATCATGCCACACGCCATCTTCAGCAAACGCGCCGCTGCAGAGGCGCAAGATCGCGATCGCTTCGTCGATGCCGCACAGCACGGAGCGATTGCGCTGAAAAACTTGCATGCGCACGCTCGGGCGATGGCCGTCGCGCACCAAAATTTCGCGCGCTCGGTTGAAATACGTATCGGAATAGTATCCGGCGCGCATTTTTTCCACGGGCAGGTTGAAGACGTTCGACGAAAGTCGCTCGACGCGGAGCATGGGACGTTCGTACGGATTCGACGAATGTTCGTCCTCTCGTGGCCACGCTATCGAACGCCGAAATTGCCCGGACGCTCAAAGAGATGCGCACGCTCATGGAGTTTGCGGGCGAGCCATTCTTCAAGTTCATGGCCTACGAACGTGCGGCTGAGACGCTCGAAAATGCCGCGCCCGCATCGCAATTGATCGCAAGCGGCGAGCTACAAGGCTTGCCCGGCATCGGCAAGACGATCGCCGCGCGCATTACCGAGCTCCTCGAAACGGGTACGATCGCCTATCGCGACGAGCTCGCGGCGAAATATCCGACGACGCTCATCGACGTGCTCGGCGTCCAAGGCATCGGTATGAAGACCGCGCAGACGCTCTTCAAAGATCAGGGCATCGCGTCGCTCACCGATCTCGAGCGCGCGGTCGATTCAGGTGCCCTCGACGGCGTCGCACGATTGGGGAAGAAGTCGATCGAAAACATCAAGCGCGGCATCCTCGCCTTTAAAGGCCGGGGTACGCGAACGCCGCTCGGTCGTGCGCTGCCCCTTGCCCGCGAGATCGTCGCGTATCTCGAAGCCGGTGGGAAGGCGCACGAGGTCACCATCGCGGGCAGCGTCCGTCGCGCCGAAGTCACCGTCGGCGACATCGATATTATCTGTACGTCGACCGAACCCGGAGACGTGATCGCGCGCTTCGTAACGTGGGAGCGCGCCGAAGCCGTGCTCGCCGAGGGCGTTACGAAAGCTTCGATCTGGCTCGCAGGCGGATTACAAATCGATCTGCGCGTGCTTCCCGCCGACGTCTTCGGCAATTTACTTCAGCACTTTACGGGTTCGCGCGAACACAACATTCAACTCCGCGAATACGCGGTGCGCAAAGGTCTGCGGGTGAGTGAGAACGGGATTCTCAACGTCGCGACGGGTGCGAATACGACCGCCCGCACGGAGACCGAGGTGTACGCGGCGCTCGGACTGCCGTTCATTCCGCCCGAGATGCGCCTCGGTGTCGGCGAGCTCGAAGCGGCAATCGCGGGAACGCTGCCCGTGCCCGTGACCCTCGCGGATCTGCGCGGTGATTTCCACATGCATTGCACGTGGAGCGATGGCGCGGATTCACTCGAAGCGATGATTGCGGCCGCAGCGGCGCGAGGGTACGCGTATCACTCGATCTCCGATCACTCGTGGGGTCGCGGCAAGAACGGCCTCGATCCCGCAGAGTTGCGATCGCAGGCCGCGCGAGCGCGCGAGATCGGCGAGCGCCACGGCATCGTCACGCTCTGTTCGAGCGAAGTCGATATCAAAACCGATGGCACGCTCGATTTCGACGATGCGACGCTACGCGAACTCGATATCGTCGTCGCGAGCGTGCACAATGCGATGAACATCTCGCGCGATGCGATGACGGCACGCCTGATCCGCGCGTGCGAGAATCCGTACGTCACCATCATCGGCCATCCCACGGGCCGCAACGTCGAATCGTTTCCTGGATATGAATTCGACTACGACGCGGTGTTTGCTGCGGCCGCACGGACGGGTACGGCGCTCGAGATCGATGGCCAACCCGGGCGCCTCGATCTTCCGAGCGCGCTCGCCCGACGTGCGCGCGAATTCGGCGTCACGTTCGCCCTCGATAGCGACGCGCATGCGGCGGCGCATCTCGCGAATGTTGCGTATTCGGTCGGGCAAGCACGTCGCGCGTGGATCACGCCGGCCGAAGTTCTCAACGCGCGACCGCTCGCGGACGTGCGCGCATTCGTTGCGGCAAAACGCGCGGCACTGGCGCGGTAAGGACCGCCCGAAAACATCGCACGCGGGGCACTGCATCGGGCGTGAAGCCCTTCTCTTCTTTTCGTGCCGCGAGCGCTTGTCTCGCGTTCGTCGGGATCGTCGCCACGGGCGCGGCGCCAAGTGTCGCGCAAAGCGCACCTGCGGATGCCGTGACCTTTGCTGTCGTGTCGACGACGGCCCCGCCCGATCTCGCGGCCGATACCGCGCCCGTGCTCGCGGCACGGCTAATTTATCGGCGCACGGCGCACGGCGCACGGCGCACGGCGCACGGCGCACGGCGCACGGCGCACGGCGCACGGCGCGCTCGTCGCTGATGCGGAGAGCGCGAGCGCGCGCATCTTCATCGAGACGACGCTGGCACGCGCGCCGATGGGGCTCGATCTCACCCTTGAGTCTCACCAATCGTGCGATCAAACGCGCCACGATCGAACACGTGCGCATTCACGATGGCTCGCACGTGCCGCCGCCGGCCGCGCGACAATCGTTCCGGCGCCGGCACGACCGCCGGCCGACCGCCGCCCTCACGCCGCTACGCATGCGAAACGGGTTTGGAGATCGCACCGCGCCCGCAACGCCGAATCCGCGCCCTTCGTAGCGGCAAAAAAAAGCACCGGGAAATCCCCGGTGCTCCAGCGATGATTCCTTCGTTACTTAAAGAGTTTCGATGCGTTGATGAGCGTCAGCGAGACACCCCATACGAGGGGGATGCCGACGAGGGTCCAGGAGAGGACGAGCGGCACGACGTTGCTGTCTGAAGCAGATGGTGTTGCTTTGGCCACGACTAGGACCGCGCTTCCTTGAGTGAGCCCGTTCCGGCGGTGACGTAATGTTTCTCACCGAGTTGCGTGACGAGCAAGTTGCAAACGAATCCGACGACGAGCAAACCGGCCATGATATACATGGTGACGGAATACGCGTCGGCTTTGGCGACGCCGTGACCGATCTGGTATTCGCGAATATAATTTACGAGCACCGGACCCGCAACGCCCGCAGCGGACCATGCGGTGAGGAGACGGCCATGGATCGCTCCGACGTTGAGCGTGCCGAAGAGGTCCTTGAGATAGGCCGGAATCGTCGCGAAGCCGCCGCCGTACATGCTGAGAATAACGGCATAACACGCGATAAAGAGCGGGAGGTTCCCCGCTTTGCCGAGTGACGGAATCGATGCATAGAGGGCGATTCCCAGCGCGAAAAAGATCGCGTAGGTGGTCTTGCGGCCCATGAAATCCGACATCGAGGCCCAGAATATCCGCCCACCCATGTTGAAGATACTTAAGAGCCCGACGAATCCCGCAGCGACCGCGGCCGACGCCTTGATCTGCGCCGGATCGGCGTGTGGGAATTTGCCCGGGAACATCTCTTGGATCATGAGCGATGCCTGGCCGAGCACGCCGATCCCCGCGGTGACATTTGCGAAAAGCACGACCCACAGCAGATAGAATTGCGGCGTGGTGACGGCTTGCCCGACGAGCACGTTGCGCGTCGTGATCATTTTCTGGCCATTGGTCGTTGCGGGCACATAACCGGCCGGTGCCCAGTCTTCCGCGGGAACGCGAACGATGAACGCGCCGACCATCATGAAGGCGAGATAGATCACACCCATCGTGAGCATCGTCGGCGCGACGCCATTGAATGTCGGCGTCGAGAAGTGCTTCATGAGTGCGACTGCGAGTGGAGCCCCGATGAGCGCGCCGCCACCGAAACCCATGATCGCGGTTCCCGTCGCAAGACCGGGTCGATCGGGGAACCACTTGATGAGCGTCGAGACGGGCGAGATATATCCAATACCGAGCCCCATGCCGCCGACGACACCATAGCCGAGGAAGACGAGTGGGAGAAGATGGAGTGCGACACCGGCACCGGCAATGAGCAACCCTCCGCTAAAGAGGAGGGCGGCGGTGAACATCGACTTGCGCGGGCCGACGCTTTCGACCCACTTTCCGCCAAACGCCGCCGCCAGGCCGAGAAAGACGATCGCGAGGCTGAAGATCCAGCCGATATCGGAAATTTTCCAATCGCCTACGACTGGATCCGTAATCCCGAGCAGCATCGACATCGGTTTGCTGAAAACGCTAAATGCGTAGGCCTGGCCGATGGAGAGATGGATGCACAATGCAGCTGGCGGGACGAGCCAGCGGCTAAAACCCGGTTTTGCGACCGAATGTGATCGGTCGAGAAAATCGTCGCTCACGAAAAAACCCTTCCTGGCGTGAAAGCTCGGCAAGATGTCTCGTAAGACCGCAGTCTTAAAAGAAACGTTACGCCATCGTTAACCGCCGCCACATACGTCGATGCTTCGCGCGTCCCTACCATAAGAAGCGCAACTGATAAAATTGTAAGTAAATTGCTGCGTCAGCGCGCGTCGTGAAGTGCGCGCGGTAATGTCGAATACCGCGTATCGCCTGGGGTGATGCAGCGATCGAACGACGCGCCGGAATCGGGCGTGCGTTCGTAGACGTGGATGCGATCGAACGTCGCGAGCGTGCGCATCTGGCCCGCGGCGAGTTCGCGCGCGATTTCCGGGGCGATCTCATCGCGAAAATATCCGTTGGGATAGTCATCTCGGTAGATCGCATAGCGGGTCGCGGGGCAAAAGAAGACCGACGCGTGGGGGCGATCGGCTGCGACGCGGACGAACCATTCGTCGTGCGTGACGAGTGCGGCATCGCGCGGAACGCGTGCGAATGCACGCTCGGCATCGTCGTGTGGTGCGACGGTGCGTAGATAGTGCGCGACGTGCATGGGATTGAACGGAGTTACGAGCACGAGAGCGCACAGCACCGTTGCGACGCGTGCGAACGTCCGTGCGCGATCCGTCATACGCGCGCGTTCGAAGCCGATAAGCGATGCAACGGCGCCGAGTACCAGCCATGGTGCGTAGATTGCCGCATAATGCGAACCCATCCGCCATGCGATGGGATCGCTCGAAAGCAACACGAGTGCGAGGCCCGGCAACGCGAGCATCGTCCAGCGCGAAAAAAACGGGAGGAGCGCGAGTGGAATGAGTGCTTCGAGCAGATACGTGAAACGACCGAACGTGAAGAAATGAGCGATGTACGCCGGATGCATCGCGAGCGCGAGGAGCAGCCCTGTGGGTCCGTGCGCGAACGAAAATTCGTAGAAACGTGACGGCTGCCATGGACCGACGCGCGGGATAACGACGAGGTAGTAAACCGCGAGTGCGGCGATGTTGACGATCGTAAGGCCGATGCCCGCGACAACGAGTCGCTCGGGTTCGCGTGGCGATCCGACGAGCATCCCGTCACCGACATCGCGCGCGACGCCGCGGCGTACGACGCCGATCGTCGCGAAGACGAGCCCCACGATCGCGAGTACCATACAGGCTTCTTCACGTACGAGTGAACTCGCGAACGCGATGACGGCAAATGCGCGCCAACGCGCGCGCTCCGCGGCCCACACGAGACCGAGCGCGAGTGCGGGATAGAACGCGATTTCGTGAAATTCGGTGAATGCAACCGCGGCCAGCGGCGGATAGAGAAGGACGAGCGATGCATACCACGCGGCACGCGATGAGCCGACGTAGCCGCGAGCGATGCCATAAAGCGGGAACGCGGACGCGCCGATCAGAGCGATCTGCGCGAGTTGGAGTGCGAGGCCCGACCGCACGATCGCGACGAGTGGCGCGAGGGTCGCGAGTATCGGTGACCAGTGAAAACGAAAGTGCGTCCCGCGCTCGGGACCGTCGCGAAAGCCGCCGAACGCATCGAGCGTGACCTGCGCGAACGTGCCCGTATCCGTACCGTAGGTCCACAGGTGCCAGCGCGCGATGGCGAGCGCCGAAAAAACCGCGGCGTATGCGGCAATCGCGAACCCGAGCTTTCTCACGCATGCGCGCGTTCGCCGCGAGCGGAGCCCGTGCCCGTTGCGCCAAAACGACGACACGTGTCCGATCTTCTCGCCATCGCCGCGGTCGGCGTCGGTGCCGCACTCGGCGGCATCATGCGTCTCCTCGTTACCACGCTCGTCGTCGCACGCGCGGGTGCGGGCGCGGCACCGATCGCGACGTTTGGCATTAACATCGTGGGCTCACTTGCGATCGGGGTCGTCGTCGGCGTCATCGAGACGCGTTCCGGAATTTCGCCGCTGTGGCGGCTCTTCTTCGCAACCGGAATCCTCGGCGGTTTCACGACGTTCTCGACATTTTCACTCGACGCGCTCGCCCTCGGTGCGTCGAGTGCGTTTCCCGCGATGATGTACGTCGGTGCGAGCGTGGTGTTCGGCGTCGCGCTCGCCTACGCGGGGATCGCGGTCGGGAGAGCGCTATGAGTACGCTGATCGTTCACTCCGAAAGTACCGCGGCGATGTGGGAAGCGTTTCTCATCGCGCGTGAATTGCCACTCGATACGCCGTGCTCGCTCGTCGAATTCGGATATGCGAGCGAGATGCAAGACGATCTCGCGGCGCTCGTCGTCGCGGGATCGAAGCGCGCCACGACGTCGCTCTTGCGCTGGTATGGTGGGGGTGGCGAACGCTACCCTCTCGCGGGTGACTACTTCATCGTTGTCGATTCGCAGAAAATCGCCGCGTGCGTCTGTCGCATGGCCGAGATTCGGGAGTGCGCGTTCGCCGACGTCGACGCGCCGTATGCCTACGTCGAAGGTGAAGGCGATCGCACGCTTGCGACGTGGCGTCGCGATCATCGCGCGTTTTTCGAAGTGGAGGCGACCGCAAACAATTTCACGTTTGACGACGACTCGCACGTCGTCTTAGAGACGTTTTGCGTCGTGTGGCCGCTCGAGATCGCCGATACGCTACGACCGTAACGTCGCGAAAATTTGCGCGGGCGATGGCAATTTCCCGTAGAGGAGCATGCCGACGCGATACACCCGGCCCGCGGCCCAAAAGCAGACGATGACGGTGACCAAGTCGATGCCGATGGCGATGGCCGTTTGCCACCACGGCACGCTCGAAATCGCGATGCGCGTAAACATGACGAACGGCGAAAGAAGCGGCACGAATCCGCACGCAACGACGATCGGCGATTCGGGTTGGAGCAGGGCGAACTGTGCGACGAAGAACGCGCCGACGACCGGAATGAGGACGGGCGTCGTGACGCTCGCGAGATCTTCCGTGCGCGAGATGAGCGACGCTGCCGCTGCGTAAATCGTCGCGTATTGCAGATAGCCGAGGATGAAGAACGCGAAGAACGCGACGATCTCGAAGGGATCGATTCTGCCGAAAATCGCGCTCGCATCGCTCGTGCCCGTCGCACGATGCGTCGTCGCACCGAGCGTAGCGGCGACGTTTGGCAAAAACGCCGCTGCGGTAACCATCCATAAAATAATCTGGACCAGTGCGATCGCGGCTGCGGCGAAGGTCTTGCCCGCGAGAAGATTCGCAGGCTCGATCGTTGCGACGAGGATCTCGGCGATGCGGCTGGTCTTCTCCTCGGCGACGGCCGCCATCACGGATTGGCTCGCGAGAATAATCGCGAGATAGAGCATCAAGACGAGGCCGAAGGCGATGCCGTGCGCGATCGTTGCCGAACGCCCATCGACAAATTTCGTATCGATTGCGTGAAGCGTGCGTTTGATCTTTAGTGCGCTGGCGATGCGCGCGGGATCGAGTCCGGTCTGTAGCGCGGCGGCGAGCGGTGCGAGATCGCGAAATTCCGCGCCATCGAAGGCGGAGAGATCGCGTGGGTAGATGTCGAGTTGGAGTCGGTTTGCGGGTGCGGAGAGCGCGATCGCGGCACCCGCATGGTCGTGCGCGTCGAGATAGCGCGCGGTGACGCTTGGCGGCAACGTCGCGAGACTCGCGACAACGTGGTAACTCTTGCGCGCCTCGATGAGCGTGATCGCTTGCGCGCGTAAGGCCTGCGGGCCGGCGAGGACGATGGTATTCGTCGACGATCGGACGACGCCGGAGAAAAAAAGCGGCGCTTGGATGATGAGCGCGATCCCGAGCGCGCCGCCAATCGTCGCGAGCCAGAAGAAACGGGACCGAAGTTTTCGCAGAATCTCGGCCATGAAAACGAGTTTGAGTTCGTTTGCCGAGGCGTTCACGCGTGCGTTCCCACGCGCGCGAGTGCGTCGACATAGATCGCGCCGAGCGTCGGTTCGTGACGCTCGAACGAGTCGAGCGGCCCAGCTGCGACCGCCGCGCGCAGGAGCGCGCCGAAATCAATCGCTGCTGGGAGCGTATAGATGAGCTCGTCCGGTTCGCTTGCGATGGGATCCGCGGCGCCCGCGCGTGCGAAGACCGCGCGGATCTCGGGGAG
>JAYTXC010000304.1:0-1539 GCA_043743145.1 Rhodospirillales bacterium | reverse complement strand
GGCGACATTTTCTTCTTGCACTCGCGCCTTTTGGAGCGCGCCGCGAAACTCTCCGACGAAAAGGGTGGCGGTTCGCTGACGGCACTTCCCGTCATCGAGACGCAGGCGGGCGACGTTTCGGCGTACATCCCGACCAATCTCATCTCGATCACCGACGGCCAGATCTACCTGACGACGACGCTCTTCTTCCAGGGCGTGCGTCCCGCCGTCGACGTCGGCATCTCGGTCTCGCGCGTCGGGTCTTCGGCGCAGACCAAGGCGATGAAATCCGTCGCGGGTCAGCTCAAACTCGACCTCGCGCAGTACCGCGAACTCGCGGCCTTCGCGAAGCTCTCGAGCGACCTCGACAAGAACACGCAAGCGACGCTCACGCGCGGCGAGAAGATCACGGAAGTACTAAAGCAACCGCAGTATCAACCGCAAGACGTCGCCGAGCAAGTCATTCTGATCTATGCCGCGACCAAGGGCTACCTCACGAAAATCGAGACCGCACGTATCCAGGAATGGTCGCATGGCTTCCTCGGCTTCCTCGCCGAAAAGCATCCCGAGATCCTCAAATCGATCCAGGACACGAGTGCCCTTTCCGACGATACGACGAAGCTGCTCGTCACCGGCATCGAAGCCTACAACACGAGTTTCTGATGACGCTCGTACGCAATCGCGAACGCGGAGGCCGCGATGCCTAGCGTTCGCGATCTTCGCGACCGGATCAAGTCGCTCAAGAACACGCAGCAGATTACGAAAGCGATGAAACAAGTCGCCGCGGCAAAGATTCGTCGCGCGGAGATCGTGCAAAAACAGGCGCGCCCGTACGCGGAAGCCGTTGGCGCGATGCTGCGCGATCTCATGGCGGCGGTCGGCACGGTCGACCATCCGTTCATGAAACCCGGCACCGAGGGCGCGCCCAAAGGCGTCATCCTCATGACCGCGGACAAGGGTCTCGCGGGAGCGTTCAATTCCAACGTCATCCGTCAAGCGGAACAATTCGCACGCACGAATCCGAACGTCGTATTCTACGCGGTCGGCAACAAGGCACGCAATGCAACGAAGCGCATGACGGCGGAGACGAAATACTCGGCATCGCTCTCGGCGGGCGAGAAGCTTGCGATCGCGCGCGAAGTCGCAGCCAAGGTCACGGATGATTTCACGACCGGTGCGATCTCCGAGATCGTGCTCGTCTCCTCGAAAATGATCAGCGTCATGGTGCAGCGTCCCGAGACGCGCACGCTCGTGCCGATCGTCGCCGAAAAAGCGGAAGTCGCGGCGGGGCCGCGGACGGCGGTCGAATTCGCGCCGTCGCCGGAAGCCGTGCTCACGCGACTCCTTCCGAAGTATCTCGAGTTCACGATCTTCTCCGCGATGCTCGAGACCGATGCCGCGTTTTACGCAGCCCAGCTTATCGCGATGTCGAACGCCACGGATAACGCGGGCAAACTGCTCGACGAACTCACGCTCGCCATGAACAAAGCACGCCAAGCCTCGATCACCAAAGAGATGCTCGAAATCGTCGGCGGCGCCGAAGCCCAGAGCGGCTAGCGC
>JAYTXC010000303.1:0-14589 GCA_043743145.1 Rhodospirillales bacterium | reverse complement strand
GACACGTACGTCGTGGCGTCGCTTGTCGTGGAGACTGCGCGCGCGATTGGCCAATCGCGCGCGCAGTCTCCACGACAAGCGACGCCACGACGTACGTGTCCCTTTCGTGAAAGCCGCGCAATAACAGAGTGTAAAGACTTTGTAATTAAATAGCAGATTGTGACGGGCCTCAATACATCGCTCGCTTTGTCGGTATATCGTTCGATTCGTCAAATGCCGAGGACTAGAAAAAGGCACTCTCTGGGAGCGCGATGTTCGGAAACTCGATTCGTAAACGCTTGTTCGTCGACAGTGCCTTTTCAATCACGTCGTTTATCGCTCTCCTCGCTATCGGCTTCTGGAGCCTAACGAACGCCGAAATGTCGACGCGTTCGGTGCTGCATACGGATCGTGTTCTCGTCCAAGCAGCGTCTCTGGTTGCGATAACGCCGTACATCACCGGCGCCAACTCGGTCGACAGACGATCGCGTGGCATGATCCGAGACGCGGCGAAAAAAGCCACATCGATCGCGCTTTTGGTCGCTTATGATCGGCCGGAGGGTGAGGAGGCGAAGAGCATCGCATCCGCTGCGAACCAAACGTCACGACTCCTCGATCGTTCGCTTCCGCTCGGTCCTACGTCGTCGATGCAAGCACGCACACGCGATGCGCAGCGCGTCGCGACGTTGGCGCACTTCGCTACGCTCGTCGAACGATTCGCTGCGAAAGAGTACCGGCTGCGAGCGTCGCGCGAAGAAGCCGAGCTCTCGGCATGGCGACGTACGCACGTCCTTATTTTAGCGATTTTCGTCTCGATCGCATTCATCATCGTGCGTCTTCACTTTTTATTCGGCCGGTTGATCGTGATGCGCCTCAAGATGCTCGGAAAGAAAGCAAATTCATTCGAAGCCGATCGCGTCATCGCCGAGCCCGATCCGGGCTTCGACGAAATCGCCCGACTCGATCGAAGCGTTTACGACATGATGCGGGATATTGCCGAGCGAGAGGGCGAACTGCGGCGGCTCAATATTCTCCAAGATCGAACCAAAGATTTTATTTTGTTTATCGATCGAGTCGATCTTCGGATCATCGACGCAAATGCAAGCGCTCGAGCCGCATATGGGTACGATCGTGATGAAATGTGCCGTCTCTCTCTTCCCGATCTCCGGGCACCGAGAACGCTCGACGATGTACCGAAGCGCCTCGCCGATATCGACCGGGGCGGCGCGACCTTCGAAACGATGCATCGGCGAAAAAATGGGTCGCAATTCCCGGTAGAAGTTTCCGCTTTTACGACGGATCTCAATGGACGGTCGGTTATCATGAGCATCGTCCGTGATATCAGCGATCGCGAACGAGCCGCGGTCGCAATCATGCGCGCGGAAGAATCGGATTTGGCGCGCCTCAAGCTCGAATGGGAGGTTGCGGAGCGGAAAACGATCGAACGGCGCATGGCTTTTTCGGCGACCCATGACGAACTCACGCAACTTCCAAACCGCGCTTTTTTCATGAATCGCCTGCAACACATGGTCGCTCGGCAGAAGCAATATCCGAACGAAGCCGTCGCCGTGCTCTTTCTCGACGTCGATCGTTTCAAAGTGACCAACGATAGTTTGGGGCATGCTGTGGGCGACCGGCTACTCGTCGACATTGCTAACCGCTTACGAGCTTGCCTTCGTGCGGGAGATACGCTCGCGCGTTTTGGCGGTGATGAGTTCACCTTTCTTTTGGAGCGCATCGATAGCGAAGCATCCGTCGTCGCATTTGCGGAGCGGGTATTGGCTTCGTTCAACGACATTTTTGTCGTTGAAGGGTGCAACGTGTTTGCGTCGGCGAGTCTCGGTATCGATACGTCGAAGGGCGGATCGAAGACACCCGAAAACGTCATTCGTAATGCCGACATCGCCATGTATAATTCGAAAGCTCGAGGTGGACGGTGTTACAGTATCTTTGCGCCCGCGCTCCTCGAACGAGCGATCGTCTTGCAAGAAACGGAATCGGACTTGCGCCATGCTCTGGAACGAGATGAATTCCGCCTCTTCTATCAACCAATTTTCACATTGGACGAGCAAAAACTTTCGGGTTTCGAGGCGCTCATTCGTTGGCAGCATCCGTACCGTGGCTTGCTATCCCCCGATCAATTCATCGATATTGCCGAGGCCACGGGAACGATCGTTCCGATCGGCGACTGGGTGCTGGCGCAAGCATGTCGACAACTCGAATTGTGGAGTGCGAATCTCCCGAATGCCCGCTCGCTTACCGTCAGCGTAAATGTGTCTCCGCATCAGCTCGCCATGCCGACGTTTGTCAATAGCGTGAAGTCCGCGCTCGACCGCTCGCTTATGCCGGCCGAACGATTAAATATCGAAATTACCGAGAGTGCGATCATCGGCCTCGTCGATGACGTCAGCGATAAGCTCGAAGAAGTCCGTGCCCTGGGCGCTAAAATCCATCTCGACGATTTCGGTACGGGTTACTCGTCGCTTTCGCATCTCCATCGACTTCCGATCGATGTCTTAAAAATTGATCGGAGCTTTGTCAGCGACGCGCGTAGCGGCTTAGCGAGTCCGGAAATCGTCAAAACGATCATCGCGCTTGCAAGCTACCTTTCAATCGGTGTGACGGCAGAAGGCATCGAGACCGACGAACAGCTGCGTCATTTGAGGCTTCTCCAATGCGCGAACGGTCAAGGGTATCTTTTCTCCAAACCGCTTTCAGAGCCACTCTGTGCGGCATTCATTCACGAGCAAGCGCGCTTCGAGATGAAACCTGCAATGTGAGATGAGGCGACCGATGGCGGTCGTCCGGGAATTTGTTTGAGGAGACCATTGCGAACGGCATCGGGGATGTCGGCATGGGCTGCCTCGTGACGGAGTGCCAATGCTGGCGTTTGTGTTCCGGCGTCGGCGCGTTGTGATGGGCGCGTTTCATCTACACGTACGTCTTTTCAAGTTTAACTTTCAAATGCTCGTCTTTTCCGTTTCCGTATTGCCGGGGGCTTATGCCAACGCCGTCGGAGAATCGACGGTGAAAACCTGGCCGGTATGATCGTGGCGCGTGCCTTCACCAAGTGTATGTGCCGCGTGCGTTTCGGCGCCGACGATAACGCGGCGCTCTTCCTTGTTGTCGTACGCGGCGTCGAAGGTCGCGGCGAGACATTCGCGTTTGTCGAACGCTTCATTCGCGTGGACGAGTTCGTGACCGAGTCCGAGTGCCGGTGACTGGACGCCGCCGTTCGTCGTGCGCAGCGCGCTGTGCGCGTCCCACGTCACCGCGTGGTTTTCGAAATCGAAATGATCGTCGCTGTGGTGATTGCCGACCACGAACGTTACGGTTTCGGCATGCTCGAGATCGTCGAGAGTGCGACGCATGATGCTATCGCCGCGAAGATAGGCTTCGGCCGCATTAAAATCGCGATCGATCGTGCGTTCTACGAAGAGCGAGCCATGCTGCATGAAAGCGAGCGCGTGCGAGCGTGCGCGATCGATGGTGCTCGGGATAATCGGTTGCGATATTCGTGAGATGGTCGTGTTCCTCCACACGGGATATCGCGACGACGCCCACGTTCCGCAAGATCAACTGCGTACGCGGCACATGCCTACGTACACGCATCGGTGCGCGTAAGCGCTCGCAGAACGCGCCGCGGTGCGACGAGCGTTACGCGACGGGCAGCGTGTGCCAGTCGACCTCTTCGAGCGTTCGCGCGAGGAGCGAGATCTCGTCCGAAAGCGAGCGATCCTCGCGTAGACCGGCGACGTGCGAGCGAACGAACGCGACGAGCGAAACGCTCTGCGGTGCGAACGCGCGCGCACGCGGTTCCGCCGCGCGCAGTTCGTGAGCGTCCGCCAGCATCATCGCTTCGATCGCGACGACGAGCCACGCGAGATCGAGCAAACGCGCCGTCTTCCGCGCGGCGATGGTCCCCATCGGCACGACGTCTTGATTGTTGGCGTTTGTCGGAATCGACTGTACGGAGGCGGGAAGCGCGAGCGTCCGCATCTCGGCGACGAGGGCGGACGCCGTCACTTGCGCGCCCATATAGCCGCTGTTGAGGCCGCTCGGTGCCGCGTGTAAAAATGCGGGTAGGCCGTGGTTTTGTTGCGGATCGCTCACGCGTGCGATCGCGCGTTCGGCGTGCACCGCGATATTGATGACGGCGAGAGCCAGTGCGTCGGACGCGTAGCCGACGTGTTGACCGAAGAAGTTGCCACCGTGAACGATCTCATCGTCGTCCGCAAAGATCAGCGGATTATCGGTCGCGGCGTTGAGTTCGATCGCGACGATGCCGTCGTGAAAGCTCAGCACGTCGTGCGCGGCGCCGAAGATCTGTGGCAAGCAGCGGATCGAATACGGATCTTGTGAGAGTTCGTCGCTCGTGGCGTCTCGGGCGGAGTCGCGTCGTGGCGCGCGTAGTCGCATGCTTCCCGCGAAGAACTCCGCGAGCCGCGCGTGTGCGTACGTTTGACCCGGATGCGGTCGCGCGGCGCCAAGTCGCGCGTCGAAGGCTTCGCTGTTCGCCCCGAAGAGTTCGGCGTAGAGTGCGCCGAGACGCAGACCGAGTTCCCATAGGCGTCGCGCACGCGTCGCATTGAGCGCGGCGATGCCGGTCATCGCGGCGGTCCCGTTGACGAGTGCCAAACCGTCCTTCTTGCCGAGCTCAACGGGCACGAGGCCCGCACGTGCGAGCGCGGTTCGCGCGTGCAGCTTCTCGCCCCCAAACGTTGCGGTGCCTTCGCCCACGAGGAGGAGCCCCAGATGCGCGAGTGGTGTGAGATCGCCGCTCGCACCGACCGTGCCCATCTCGGGCACGACGGGAAGGACGTTGCGATCGAGGCACGCGAGAAGCAACGCGTACGTGTCCCAGCTCAGCGCCGAATGTCCGCGGGCGAGATTTACCGCGCGCGCGGCCATCATCGCGCGCGTACAACGCTCGGAGAGCGGCGCGCCAACCCCCGTCGCCAGATGGTAGAGCAAGTTTCGCTGGAGTTGCGTGGTTCGCTCGAGATCGACGGCGTGGCGGACTTGCGGCCCGTAGCCGGTCGTTACGCCGTAAATCGGACGACCGCTTTCGAGGTGACGTTCGAGAACGGTTTCACTCGCGCGCATGCGGGCGCGTACCTCGGAGCTTACCGAAAGCGACGCGCCGCCGACTGCGACGGCCCATAGTTCGGCGACGCCGAAGATTTCGTCGCCCCGTAACTCGATGCGACGATCGTTTGGCACGTCGTCTTCGATGTTACCAGTCGGCCGGTTTGCCCTGCGTGTCGCGCGGAAGCGCCGGCCCGAATGTGATGGGCTTCGGACGCTCGGCGACTGGGAGCGTTTCATGGATCCAGCGGCGCAACGCCTCGCGCACGACATCGATATCGGCGATGTCGGATCGCAGGACGACAAAGGCTTTGAGTCGCGCGCCCTCACCCGCGCGCATCGGGCGCACGTTACAATCGACGACGTCGGGATGCGCCCGGATCGTCTCGGCGATGCGTGCGGGGAAGACGTTGACGCCGCCCACGGAGACGGCGCCGTCGTGTCGGCCGACGACGTCGAAGCCGTCGCCGCGCCACGCGATCCGGTCCGGTAAGGCGAATGTTTCACGCGCGCGATCGGGCGACCGCGCATCGTCTCGGGAGAGGCGCTCGCCGCTCGAATCGAGCGACCAATACGGGAAGAGGCGATACGGGTCGCCCGGATCGGTACGCCAAGCGACGCCGGCCGTTTGCGTACTGCCGTAGATCTCGAACGTTTTCGCGATCCCGCAATCGCTCAGTGCGGCGATCGTTTCCTTGCGACACGGTCCCGTCGACGTCACGCAAACGATGTCGTCCGGAAAGCGTAGGCGTGATTCGGCGAGTTCGTCCAGTCGCAAGGGGAAGCCGATGAGGAGATCGCCCGCGCGAAGCGACCGATGGATCTCGCCGATCGAAGCACCGCGCAAATCCGTAAACGGCCTCTCGAGGCGACGCGGCAACAGGACGGTGAAGAGAAATCCGTAGATATGGTGACGCGGGACGATGCCGACGACGCGCGCGCGATCGACGAAAAGCTCGGCGAGCACCTCGACTTCCGCCGCGAGCGACGCCATCGTATGACGACAGTCCGCGGGTTCGCCCGTGGATCCCGAGGTGCGGAACGTCAAGGTCGGCGTGGTCTCCGAGGCCGCCTCCAAAACGGTACGGACCCAGCCACCAATCGTACGGCGCTGAAGTAAAAGCTCTTCGGAGCCCGATGCGTAGAGATCGAAGAAGATGCCGACGGCGCGCGCGACGTTGATGAGATCGAGCGAATCGATTCCGAGCGGACCGTCGTCAATCGGGGTCGCGTCGTCGATCTCGGCGCATTCTCGCCCGGTAAGACCCACGGTCGCCGCGATGATACTCACGACCGCCGCTCGTACGACGTCTGCGTCGAGTGCGGTGCCTACACGCGTTTCACGAATACCCAATACGACTCGTCGTCTTTCGCTTTCTGCATTTGAACGCGCACCTGCGTCGGCATCATCTTATAGTCGAACACGTATACGAACAAAACGTTGAGGTGGCCGTTCGTAACGCCGTCACGGAAAAGGCCTTCGAACGATGGCGTCTTCGAACAGGGAGCGACTTCGTTGAAAAAATCCTTACCGATGACGTCGCCGGGATCCCGTCCGGTGATCGCGGCTTCGGCACTATTGTAGTTGAGGACGGTGCCCTTGGCATCGAGCTGAATCGCACCGAACGTCAGCTGATCGATCTCGGCGGATGTCTTGTTTGCCAACTCGTTAGCCGTGTTTTCTTCACCGAATTTCACGTAGCGCATGACGAAGCTCCTATCGTATAAAAAAAAACTTTCGATTGGGTTCGGTGGTCTCGGGCTCGACTTCCGATGCCGACACCGCAGAAAAGAACATTCTTCCTAAATCGGTCGGTGTACGTGCGTTCATAGTTTTGGCGTGGCGAGGTGGTTCCTTTGCGAGTGCTTTCTCGCTACGTAGCTCGTAGTTGCTCGTGCACCCGTACATCGTGGGGCGAGCGGGCGCGGGCGGGAATGGTCGTGGAGAAGGGCGCGGCGAAATCTCGCGCGATGACGCTGGAAGTCTTGCGCGTGCGGCCGGGTGTTTGGGCCGATCGCGCCGATATCGTTCGTCTCATCGTGACGATGGGCGGTCACGACGAGATCGCATCGCACGCCGACCCACTGCGCGAATACGGGAGCCTCTTGCGGGATTCCAACGCCCGCACGATCGTCGCCGAACGCGGTGGCCGTGTGGTCGGCGTCGCGACCGTTCAAGCGCGAACGTCGCTGACCTCGGATCGGCGGATTGCCTGGCTTGGAGGCTTCGCCGTGGATGCGACGTCTCGGCGCAGCGGCATCGGGCGCGCGATGCTCGATGCGATCGACGATGCGGCACGAAGCCTCGGCTGCACAACGATCGACTTGCAATCATCGGCGTGGCGCGATGGCGCGCACGCGTTCTATCGGAACAACGGCTTCGATGAAGCGGCACGCGCCGCGCGTTTCTCGCGCGCGGTCCCGATGCCGCAGCCGAGCGCGTCACTCGAAACGCGATTCCTCGCGTGCGCCGCGCGCGCCGCGTCGGCCGTCAACGCGGCGATCGTCGAACTCGGTGGCGAGCCCGCGACGGGTATGGGCGCCGACGGCGCGCGCACGGAAGCCGCCGACGCCGCAGCCGAACATGCGGCGATCGCGGTGTTGCGCGAACTCGGGCTCGCGATCGTAAGCGAAGAAATCGGCCTCGTCGGGGCGCCACCGGGGCCGGGCGATACGTGGATCGCACTCGATCCGCTCGATGGCAGTCGGAACTTTCGGGCAGGTCATCCGCCATATGCGATCTCTGTCGGGCTCGTACGCGACGGTGTCGCGATCGCGGGCTTCGTCTGCGATCTCGCGAGCGGACGACGATGGTACGCGGGCGACGACGGCGTCGCGTATGCCGACGGAACGCGCATCGCGGCACGGCGCGGCGAACTCATCGGACTGCCGAGCCCGGTGCGCGATCGCGACGTGCCGCGACCGCACGATCTCGCGCATCGCGTGCGTATCTCGGGCAGTATCGCGATCGATTGCTGCCGCGTCGCCGATGGATCGCTCGGTGCGTTCGTGGGTATCGACCGACCGGTCGCGCATACGCATGACATCGCGGGCCCGCTCGCAATCGTGCGCGCAGCCGGAGGCGTCATGGTCGATCGCGATGGCCGCACGCCCGCGCTCGTGCCCGATCCGATGGCGACGTATGCGATCGTCGTTGCGGCCGACGCCGAACTTGCACAATCGTTCATGCGAAGCACCGCGAGCGATGCGAGCGGATCGCCCGAATGATCGAATTGCGTCGCTGGTCGGATGACGATTTTTCGCTTTTGGAACGTACGGTCGGCGATGCCGACGTGATGGCGCATCTCGGCGGGGCGGAGTCGCCGGAGAAGATCCGCTCGCGACACACGCTTTACCGAGACTGGTCGGGCGACGGCGGCATGATGACGATTTGGATTCCCACGGAGCGCGCGGCGGTCGGGACGATCGGCTTTTGGGATTCGACCTGGGCCGGGGACGATGTGTTCGAAGCCGGCTGGACGGTCGTACCGCAATTCGGCCGACGCGGTATCGCGACGGAAGCTGCGCGCGAGATCGTCGCGCGCGTTCGGACGTTACGGAAGCGACGGTTTCTCTTTGCGTTCCCCGCCGTCGACAACGTCGCATCAAATCGCGTGTGCGAACGCGCGGGGTTCACGAATCTCGGCGCACACGATATCGAGTATCCGATCGACCATATCATGCACGCACATGCCTGGCGCGTCGATCTTATCTGGCCTCACCGGGTCGCTTCTCCATGAAGATGCCCGTTGCGATTGCCGATGGCGTCATCGCGGCGTAGACACCGAACACCGTAGTCCGCTCGACGCGCGCCAGAAGCGCATCGGCCACTCCGTTTCCGCGTATCGACGCGCGACCATACCGTTCGTTTTGGGCCGATGTGATTGCCCAAGCAAAACTGGTTTATGCAGCGTAATCGACTCGTCGTCGCTGCAACGTGGCTGCGTACCGCACGTCGCGATCTCGAACTCGCGCGTTCGATCGTCGAGCGAGAACCGTCGCTAAGCGCTTTCCACGCGCAGCAGGCGGCGGAGAAAGCTTTAGATGCGCTGGCCGTCGCGCTCGTCGACGATCACCCGCGAACGCATACGGCGGGTCGTATCGTTCGCGAACTCCGCGAGGTCGATGCCTCGATCGACGACGCGCTCGAACGCGATGCTTCAGCACTTGACCTGTTCTACCTCACGTCGCGCTATCCCGATACGATCGGCGACGAAGATCCCGGCGATATGATCGCTCCCGAGGATGCTACAATCGCCGTGGGCCGCGCCACGAGGGTGGTTGCCTTCGTTGACGCGCGTTTACTTGCGCTCGCGGGATAAAGAAACGACCGCCCGCATCAGCGAACGGCCGTCTCCCGATTGGCGAACGCGTCGCGTGTGCGAACCTACATCATCCGGAAGCCGTGATCGGACGTCCCCGCGGCTTCCACGGGTTCGGGCTTCGTCTGACTCGCACGCATCCACGGCATGAGTCCGCGCAATTTACGCCCGACTTCTTCGATCGGATGCGCGGCGTGTTTCTTACGATATTCGACGAAGGCGGGTTTGCCCGCAGCGTGTTCGGCGACCCACTGTTGCGCGAAGGTGCCGTTTTGGATCTCGGTGAGGATTTGCTTCATCGCGACCTTCGTTTCGGCCGTGATGACGCGCGGACCGCGCGTGTAATCGCCGTATTTCGCCGTGTTGCTGATGCTATCGCGCATGCCTTCGATGCCGCGCTCGTACATCAAGTCGACGATGAGTTTTACTTCGTGCAGCACTTCGAAGTATGCCATCTCGGGCGCGTAGCCGGCTTCGGTAAGCGTTTCGAATCCCGCTTGTACCATCGCGGAGAGGCCGCCGCAGAGCACGGCCTGCTCGCCGAAAAGATCGGTTTCGCACTCTTCTTTAAACGTCGTTTCGAGGATGCCGGCACGGCCGCCGCCGATCGCCGATGCATACGCGAGCGCGACTTCGCGCGTATCGCCTGCGGGATCGGCTTGCACGCAGATGAGACACGGCACGCCGCGGCCAGCTTCGTATTCGCTCCGCACGAGACGACCCGGGCCCTTGGGGGCGCACATAAAAATGTTGACGTTGGGCGGCGGAACGATCGTACCGAAGTGAATCGCGAAACCGTGTGCGAACGCGAGATACGCGCCAGCTTTGAGATGCGGTGCGATCGAACGCATGAAGATCGCGGGCTGCTCTTCGTCGGGTGCGAGGATCATCACGATATCGGCGCGTGCGACCGCGTGCTCGATGCTATCGTAGGGTACGCCGTCTTCGGCGGCCGCACCGCGCGAAGGCGAACCATCGCGGAGCGCGGCGATGACGTGATGGCCGCTATCGCGCAGATTGCGCGCGTGCGCGCGACCCTGACTGCCGTACCCGACGATCGCGATCGTCTTACCGGTGAGTTTCTCGGGATTCGCGTCGCGGTCGTAAAGTGCGTTCATCGAGACATTTCCTTTTCGTCGTTGAGCAGACGGGTAAGTTGTGCGTCGAGGCGGCGCAGTGCATCCGGCGGCCCGACGAAATCGATCGTGGCATGATAATAGGCGTCGCTCGGCTTCACGGAGAGCGACGTGTACGCACATCCGAGCCGATTTGTGAGGCCGACGATGCGTTCCAAGAGGCGCCAGTCGTGCATCACGAGTGAAAGCTGCATGGCTTACGCAATCGCCGCTTCGGGCTCGGGTGTCGTGCCGGTCATCGCGTCGTGCACCGTGGCGCCGGGCGGAATGAGCGGCCACACGTTCTCTGCCGCATAGCACGCGCAATGCAACATCGCGGGGCCCGGCGTCGCGAGAAATGTTGCGAGTGCGGCCGGGAGATCGGCTTCGTCGGAAACCGATTGCGCGGGAATGCGATAGCCCGTGGCGATCGCCGCGAAATCGGGATTGTCGGAGAGATCGGTGTGCGAGTAGCGCTTATCGTAGAAGAGCTCTTGCCATTGACGCACCATGCCCAGACGCTGATTGTCGATGAGCAAGATCTTCACGCCGATATCGTACCGTCGGAGCGTCGCCATCTCGGGCAGCGACATTTGGAAGCCGCCGTCGCCGCAAATCGCGACGACCGTTCGGTCCGCATTGGCCATCTGCGCGCCGATGGCGGCGGGTAAGCCGAAGCCCATCGAACCCAAACCCGCGGAGGTGACGAAGTTGCGCGGATGGATCGCACGCTGACGTTGTGCGGCCCACATCTGATGTTGGCCGACATCGGTCGCGACGATCACGTCGTGTGGAGCGACGGCGAAGAACGCATCGAGCACGCTCGTCGCCGACATCGCACCGGCCGGCGCGCGATCGGCCGGAAGTGGTCCGCCGAGCGCGCGCGCTTCTGCGGCCCAACTCGTAAAGCGTGGCGGTTGCGATTGCGCGGCGCGACGGACGAGCGATCCGAGCGTCGCACGTAAATCGCCGCGTAAGGCGATTTCGACCGCGATAATTTTGTTGAATTCCGATGCGTCGATATCGGCGTGGACGATTTTCGCCTGACGTGCGAACTTATCGGGCTTTCCCGTCACGCGGTCGTCGAAGCGCATGCCGAGTGCGAAGACGACGTCGGCATTGTTGACGGAAATATTTGCTGCTTTCCAGCCGTGCATACCGAGCATGCCGAGAAAATTCGGATCGCCCGGCGTCGCACATCCGAGGCCGTTGATCGTGGCGCAGTACGGCAGATCGAACATCGCGACGAATTCGCGAAAGATATGGACGGCGTTGGCACTCCGTGCGCCGCCACCGACGATGGCGACGGGACGCTGGGCGCTGCGTAAGAGTTCGATCGCTGCATCGATCGCCGCGTCGTGGGGGCGTTCGCTTGCGATCGGTACGGGGTGCGGTGCGAAGTGATCCATCTTCGCGCATTTCGCTTTGAGGATGTCGTTGGGAATGTCGACGAGGACGGGACCGGGGCGCGGACCGCGCGCCACGCGAAACGCGGCCCGTAGGATTCGCTCCAGATCTTCGATGCGCCGCACGCAAACCGCGCGTTTGGTGACGGGGCCCATGATCGAGGTCACATCGGCTTCTTGAAATCCATCGGTGCCCATCAGCTCCGACCGCACTTGCCCCGTGATCGCGACCATCGGGATCGAGTCCATCTGCGCATCGAGGATGCCCGTGACGAGATTGGTCGCGCCAGGTCCGGAGGTCGCGATACACACGCCGACGCGTCCGCTCGAACGCGCGTATCCGCCGGCGGCGAAGGCGGCTGCCGCTTCGTGACGTGTGAGGATGTGTTCGATCGGATGGGAGAACATCGCATCGTAGAGCGGCATGATCGCGCCGCCGGGATAGCCGAAGACGACTTCGACGCCTTCATCTGCGAGGATATCGAGGACCAGTTGGGCGCCGGTAGATTCGGCGGACTGTGACACGCTAGTGGCTCCCTAATCGTCGCGATGACGTTATACAAAAAGCCCCCGCCGGTCCGGCGGGGGCTTCGCTGCGACTCGTGTCGTTTACGCGAAAGCTCTTACGCCGAACCGAGTGGTTCGCGAATAAGGAGGTTTACGACGAGTACGAGTTGCGACATGTGCGTCTGTTGTACCGTGCCCCTCGCATCGAAGTCAATTGAGGGCCGGACGATTTCGTTGTTTCGTTCGCATCGCGAAAAGCGAAAAGCGAAAAGCCAGTCTTGACGCGGCGCGCGAACGCGTGGTACGGTGCTTGAGCATGAACGGCTCGACGATTCTGTCCGACCTCCTCCTTAGCGGTACGCCCCAAGCGTAGTCGCTAGCGCCGTTTGCTCCATTAACGAAGAGGGGCCGTCGCAGCAGCGACGGCCTTTTTTCTTCGAATTTCGCTTCGGATCTCGATTGGTGATACTACGATGGCCTCGATGCCGGTCCATAAATACCGACCGTTCGGTCAGATCGACCTTCCCGACCGCCGCTGGCCGTCGCGGACGATCGATCGCGCACCGCTTTGGTGTAGCGTCGATTTGCGCGATGGAAATCAAGCGCTCATCGAGCCGATGGGACCACAACGCAAGCGTCGCATGTTCGATCTCCTCGTCCGACTCGGATTCAAAGAGATCGAGGTCGGCTTCCCCGCGGCATCGCAGCCCGATTTCGATTTCGTGCGCGAACTCATCGACACGAATGCGATTCCCGCAGACGTTACGATCCAGGTCCTCACGCAAGCGCGCCTCGATCTCATCGACCGCACGTTTGAGGCGATCGCAGGCGCACCGCGCGCGATCGTCCACGTGTACAATTCGACGTCGACGTTGCAACGTCGCGTCGTTTTCGGACTCGATCGGCCGGGCATCGTGAAGATCGCGACCGATGCGATCGCCCGTATTAAAACGAATGCGGCCACCATTGCGCAGACCGATGTACTGCTCGAATATTCACCCGAAAGCTTCACCGGCACCGAACTCGACTTCGCACGCGAGATCTGCGAAGCCGTGATGGACGTGTGGGGCCCGACACCCCAGCGCAAGATCATTCTCAATCTGCCCGCTACCGTCGAGATGGCGACACCGAACGTCTACGCTGACCAAATCGAATGGTTCGGCCGCAACATCACACGCCGCGACGCAATCGTTCTTTCGGTGCATCCGCATAATGATCGCGGCACGGCGACGGCGGCAGCCGAACTCGCGCTTATGGCGGGAGCGGATCGCGTCGAAGGCACGCTCTTCGGCAATGGCGAGCGCACGGGCAACGTCGACGTCGTCACGCTCGGTCTCAATATGTTTTCGCAAGGCATCGATCCCGGACTCGATCTCTCCAATATTCCCGAGATCGTGCAAACGGTGGAATATTGCAATCGGCTGCCGGTCCCCGCGCGCCATCCCTACGGCGGCGAACTCGTCTTTACGGCGTTCTCCGGTTCGCACCAAGACGCGATCAAAAAAGGCTTCGCCGCGCGCGATGCGGGTCATGAGATCGTGTGGGAGATCCCGTATCTTCCGATCGATCCACAAGATGTCGGCCGCACCTATGAAGCGGTCATCCGCATCAACAGTCAGTCGGGCAAGGGCGGTGTCGCGTACGTGATGTTGCACGATTACGGATACGATCTGCCGCGCGGGATTCAAGTCGAGTTCGGCCGCGCCGTGCAAGGGATGTCGGAAGAGACGGGCACGGAAGTCGCGCCCGCCGATATCCTCGCGGCTTTCGAAAGCGAATATCTCGGAACGCAAACGCCGCTACGGCTCGTGGAATACCATGTCGCCGACGATGGCTTCGGTCGCGCCACGATCGAGGTAACGATCGCCGATGCCGGCGGCGTGCGCACGCTGTGGGGCACGGGGAACGGTCTGATCGACGCATTCGTCGGCGCGCTCGCACAAGATCTCGGTGTCGCGATTGCGGTCGGTGACTATCACGAACACGCCGTGGGCTCCGGTGCCAATGCCGCCGCCGTTTCGTACGTCGATGTCGCAACGGCGGGTGTCTCGCATTTCGGCGTCGGCCGAGATCCGAGTATCGTCACGGCGAGTTTACGCGCGATCGTGGGTTCGGTGAACCGCGCGATTCGCATCGATCATCTGCGCTGCGCGGGATTGCGCGGCGGCACTT
>JAYTXC010000302.1:0-3875 GCA_043743145.1 Rhodospirillales bacterium | reverse complement strand
CCAACCGCGACACCGGTGCCGACCGCAACGCCCGCGCCAACGGCGACGCCCGTCCCGGGCTCGTCGCCGACGCCGATACGGACGTCGTCACCGGCACCGCTCGCGACGCAGCGCGCGACCGTCGTACCGCCAACCGCGCGGCCCACGGCGCTTGCGACCCGGATGCCGGCTCTGCCCGCACCGCTTCAACCGGTCGTGCCACGCGGCCACGAACGCGGGCTCTGAGCGTTAGCGCCGTTCCCGCCGAATCGACGGGACGAAACCGATGATTGCCGCCATCAGCAGATAGCCCATCCCAGAGACGATGATCGGCGTGCGCGTGCCGTAGCGGTCGGCGAGGTAGCCACCGATGAGCGCGCCCGGCACGGTGCCGGTGAGGATGACCAAACGCACCGCGCCAAAAACGCGACCGACGAGCGCCTCCGGCGTGACGCGCATACGCCACCCGACGACCTGCGCGATTTCGAAGAGAACGCAAGCGTTCGTGAGGCTGAGAAACGCAATGGCGATTATGAGATTATGCGTGAACATTACCGGCAAAAAGGCGATGGCGTCGACGATGTACGCGATCACGAGGACGCGCCCGAACGGCCACGACTTCGGCACGCGTCCCGCAAGATACGAGCCGATCACGGCACCGATCGCGGCGATGCCGAGCGCGTATCCGACGACGGTATCGCTCGCACCAAAATCACGTTTAAGGAACGGAATGAACACCGCGCCCGCCATGATCGCAAACGTATTGAATGGAAGCGCGAGCGCCGAGAGGGCGCGCATCGTCGGGTCGCTCCACGCGTAGCGAAAGCCCGTCGCAATGTCGGCTGCGATTTCACGCGGCGATGGGAGCCCGTGCGAGCGCTCGGGCCCGAGCGTTTCGATCAAGGCGAGCGATCCTTGCGAGATGAGATACGTTGCGGCGTTGATCGAGAGTGCCGGAAGCGGTCCGACGAGTGCGAAGAGCGCGCCACCGATCGGCGGAATGATGGTCTGCGAGATTTGCTCCGCGGTGAGCAGCGAGGCGACGGCCGCCGTCGCGCGATCTTTCCCGACGATGTACGGAATCGACGACGCCGCACCACCGACGAAAATTGCGGCGGCAATCGAAAGCACGACGATACCGATGTAGAGGAGCGGGATCGAAAGTTCGCCGCGCGCGTAGCCAATCGCGATGAGCACCATCACTGCGAATCGTGCGGCATCGCAAGCGATCATGAGTCGGCGCCGGTCGAGGCGGTCCGCGAGCGACCCACCGATGAGGCCGAAGAGCGCGAAGGGCCCGAGTTCGAGCGCGTACGTGATGCCGGTTGAGAGCGCCGAGCCCGTTTGCTGGAAAACGAGCAGCGGAATCGCAATGAGACGCAAGCCGTCGCCCACATAGCCGAAGGCCTGGCCTGCATAAAACAGGGCAAAACTTCGGTTCCGAAAGACGCTTTGCACGGGTGACGCCATCTCAAGCGCCCGCCCGCGGGCGCGGCTAGGAGAAGAAGCTTTAGAGGCTAACTTCGATCGAAAGTTTGCTCGAAAGCATGGGGAATGACGGAGTCCCTTTCGCCTGCGTCAAGCCCGTTTCCTCAGAAAGAGCGGAGCCCGTAGCGAAGCGGCGACATGCTTTAGACTGACGCGTTCCGCGATGAAGCGTTCGAGGTGATCGACGGCAGCGGCGAGATCGAGCTCTTCCGTATCGATCACGAGATCGGGCGATTCCGGAACCTCATACGCACCCGAGAGGCCGGTAAATCCGGGCAGCTCACCCGCACGTGCTTTACGATAATGGCCCTTGGGATCGCGTCGCTCGCACGCCGTGGCGTCGGCGCGAATATACACTTCCGCAAATCCGTCGCCGACGATCGCTCGCGCGCGTTCGCGGTCGACGCGGCGCGGCGAGATGAATGCGGCGATCGCGATGCTCCCGGCATCGGCAAAGAGCGCGGCGACCTCGGCGACGCGGCGAATATTCTCCGTGCGGTCCGTCTCCGAAAATCCGAGATCGGCACAGAGTCCGGTCCGCACGTTGTCGCCATCGAGGACGTACGATTGCATGTTGCGTTCGAAGAAGCGTCGTTCGAGCTCCATCGCAATCGTCGATTTGCCCGCTCCGGGAAGGCCCGTGAGCCAGACGACGGCCCCGCGGTGGCCGTTGCGGCGGACGCGTGCATCGGAGTCGACGAGGTGCCCCACGGGCACGACGTTTTCGCCCGCTCGCGCGATCGCGGCAAGGATCGTTCCACCCGCGACGATGTCGATACCGTCGAGCAAGATGAAGCGCGCGAGTCCGGGCTGAGCGGCGACGGTATCGAGCGGTAAGGGCTCGTTGCTTTCGAGCACGATTTCGGCGACGTCGTTGGTTTGGGCGACGCGATGCGATTCCGTCGCGAGGGCTTCGATATCGACGACGCGTTCGAAGGCGGCGACGCGAACGACAGCCGTCCGCGTTCCGAAACGCATTCGGTACGTGTCGCCGACGGCGAGCGGTCGCGCACCGAGCCACAGCAGACGTGCGCGAAACGAAGTCGCGAGCGTTGGCGGGTGAGTGATATCGCACACGAGATCGCCGCGATCGACGTAGAGCGGGCCGTCGAGGGTGAAACCGACGGATTCGCCCGCGTGTGCCGACGTACGTTCTTGTGGTGGCCAGAGATCGAGTGAAAGGATGCGCGCACGAAGCATCGCGGGTGCGACGACGATTTCATCGCCCGCGGCGAGTTCGCCCGATTCGATGCGACCGACGAGCGTGCGCTGCAAGCCGCGACGGATCACGCCTTGGATCGCGACGCGCAATCCCGTTCGCGCGCGCGCCGCACGCGACGGTAGCGCGAGCAAGCTTGCAAAAATGGTCGGTCCAGCGTACCACGGCATCGTCGTCGCGCCGTCGACGATATTCTCACCGTTGCGCGCGGAGACGGGAACGAACGCGGTTGCCGTGATGCCGATGCGTCCGAGCAGGCTCACGAGTTCGCTACGAATTTCGTCATAGCGCGCCTGCGCGTAACCGACGCGATCCATCTTATTGATTGCGACGACGACGCGATCGACGCCGATAAGTTCGAGCAGCAGTGCGTGACGTCGCGTCTGTTCGCTCACACCGTCGTGTGCGTCGACGAGCAACAGCGCGGCATCGGCATCCGATGCGCCCGTGACCATATTGCGCAAGAACTCTTTGTGACCGGGTGCGTCGATGAGAACGACGTCGCGCTCGGGTGTCCGCATCCACAAACGCGTCGTATCGATCGTGACGGCGAGATCGCGTTCGCTTTGCATCGCATCGAGCACGAACGACCACTCAAAATCGACGCCTCGTCGACCGGAGATGCCGCGCAGTTCTTCAACTTTGCCATCGGGTAAATTACCGCTGTCATGGAGCAAACGGCCGATCAGCGTGGATTTCCCGTGGTCGACGTGACCGACGGCGACGACGCGCAGTTGTTGCTGCTCCATTACATGTACCCGCTCGTGCGCAGACGTTCGAAAGCGTCTTCGCTTTCGTGATCCATCTTGCGGCCCGCGCGTTCGGGGGCTTTCGTGGTTTCGAGTTCGGCGATGATCTCGGCGATCGAACTCGCATGCGACGCGATCGGTACGGTGATGTTTTTCTCACCGAGCGAGCGATAGCGCATGCCGTCACGCGCGAGATAGAGCGGCACGATCGGAATATTCTCGCGTTCGGTGTAGCGCCAGATATCGACTTCGGTCCAGTCGAGTAGCGGATGGATACGCAGATGTTGGCCGTCGGGAATATCGGTGTGGTAGACATCCCAAAGTTCGGCTGGTTGGTGTTTGAGATCCCAGGCACCGTCGACCGTGCGCGGCGAGAAGACGCGCTCTTTGGCGCGCATCGATTGTTCGTCGCGGCGAATACCGACGATGATGCCGCGATA
>JAYTXC010000301.1:0-2295 GCA_043743145.1 Rhodospirillales bacterium | reverse complement strand
TTCGTCGCTTGGTTTCTGCGCTCGTGCTCGCCTTTTTGACGGCGAGTGGATCGACGCCGACCCGAGCCCAATCGCACGATGTCAAACTCGGCCTCGATCTCCCGCTCTCGGGTATCGACGGTGCGAGCGCGATCCCCGCACGCAACGCCGTAATCCTCGCAATCGAAGAGGCGAATAAGCGTGGTTTCCCCGGTGGCGTGCACGTCGCGCTCTTCGATCTCGACGACTCGGTTCAAGGCAAACACGATCCAGCGCAGGGCGCGTTAAATTTCAAAGCGTTCGTTGCCGATAGCGATGTCTTTGCGGTCGTCGGCCCGATGAATTCGAATGTCGCCAAAGCCGAGATTCCGATCGCGAATGCAGCCGGCCTCGCACAGATTACGATGGCGGCGACCTCGATCGAGCTCACCAAAGGCCCCGATGCGCGCAAATTACGGTTCGCGCATCCCGACCGGCCGACGTTCTTTCGCGTTTGTGCTTCCGACGATCGCCAAGGTGCGGCGGCGGCCCGCTTTGCCATCGATCTCGGCTTGCGGCGCGCCTTCGTGATTGACGATAACGAATCGTACGGGCGTGGTCTCGCCGACGTCTTCGCGGCCGCGTTTCCGGCGGCAGGCGGCGCGATTCTCGGGCGCGAGCACCTGACCTCGTTTGCCCTCGACTATAAGGCGTTGCTCACGAAGATCCGTGGCTCGCATCCCGACGCGATCTTTTTCGGTGGGATTGTCTCGACGGGCGGCGCGGTGCTGCGCAAGCAGATGGCCGACGTCGGGCTCGCGGGTCTGCCGTATTTCGGGGGCGATGGCCTCGCGAGCCCGGAATATCTGCCGCTCGCCGGAGCGACGGCAGAGAATACGTACTTCACGCTGATCTCCCCGGATCTCGATCATCTGCCCGGCGGCTCGCGCTTCGTCGCGGCCTACCGAGCGCGTTTTGGTGCCGAGCCAGGAAGCTACAGCCCCGGTGCTTACAGCGCGGCCGCCGTCGCCCTGGACGCACTGCGACGCTCGCTTCTTTCGGCCCACGGCGGTAGCGCCAGCCGTGCCGCGATCGTCGACGCCATCGCCCAGACGCGCGGGATGGTCACGCCCGTGGGTCGTGTCGCCTTCGATGCGGGAGGTGACTTGCGCGAACCGACCATTAGCCTTTATCGGGTCCACGGGGGCAAGATCGTCTTCGTCGATCAACCCTCAGGAGGCCGAAAACCCCATCATTAAGGCTTGACGCTCTTGCAGGACCCTCCTATAATAATCCAGATGCGGACGGCTCGACGGGCTACGGCTTGCGTTTTCGGCCGCATCGACCCAAGGGAGACTCTATAACATGGCGGTTGCGCAAAGCGCGGACGGCGTGCTCGACTACCACGAACGAGCCGACGAGGACTTGGTCTCGGCCGCCAAGGGCGGCGACAATCTCGCGATGGAGTTCTTGCTTAATAAGTACAAGAATTTCGTGCGTATTAAGGCGAAGAGCTATTTCCTCATCGGTGCCGACCGCGAAGATATCATTCAAGAGGGCATGATCGGCCTGTACAAAGCCGTCCGCGATTTTAAAGCCGACAAACTTTCGAGTTTTCGCGCATTCGCCGAACTCTGTATCACGCGCCAGATCATCACCGCGATCAAAACGGCCACGCGCCAGAAGCACATCCCGCTCAATCAGTACATCTCGCTCAATAAGCCGATTTACGATGAAGACAGCGAGCGAACGCTCCTCGACGTGATGGCATCGCAGAAGACCTCCGATCCCGAAGAACTCGTGATCAATCAGGAAGTCTCCGAAGATATCAAAGAGCGCATTCAAGAGAATCTCTCAGATCTCGAGTCGCAAGTCTTGCTCTCGTACCTCGAAGGCAAGAGCTACCAAGAGATGGCGCGCGATCTCAACCGTCATGTCAAATCGATCGACAACGCATTGCAACGCGTCAAACGCAAGATCGAAAAGAATCTCGCGGAGATCGAACTCCCGTAAAGCTTGTTTCCGGCGAACGAAAAGAGGCGAGCATCTCGCCTCTTTTTTTCGTACGACGATCGGAGCCGGCGGTGGGACTCGAACCCACGGTGTGGTATTCCAGTTTACAAAACTGGTGCTGTCGCCGCTGAGCCACGCCGGCACGTCATCGCGCCCGACCCCTTCGCCACGGTGACGAAGAACTCTGCCACGATTGGAGGACCGCGACGATTCGTTCCGTCACGATGTGCGGTCGCACGTGGGTAGGTGGCCGAGTGGTTAAAGGCGACGGACTGTAAATCCGTTCTGCATGCAGTACGGGGGTTCAAATCCCTCCCTGCCCAG
>JAYTXC010000300.1:0-8049 GCA_043743145.1 Rhodospirillales bacterium | reverse complement strand
AGGACCGTTTTACCCGCTAGTTCGATGGCTCGTCTTCGCTGAGCGAGTGCATGCCGGGCGCCGCATTCCACATCGCTTCATCGGGCGCGAGCGCCTGGGCGATCGGTTCGGTCGGGTTATCGATGGCGAAGGCGGCGATTCCGTTATCTTCGCGCCACGATGCGAACCGACCGAGCTCGTCGTACGCGATACGCGATACTTTACGAATGAAGCGTCGGCCGAGATCGAGGCTCGGAAGCTGCGTCGTCATGACGGCGATCACGTACGGTTCGTTTTCGTGGTACACGATACCGACGTCGTTGAGCGTGTCGTGCAACGAGCCCGTTTTGTGGGCGATCTTGATATCTTTAGGAAGCGCCATTGGCAGGAGCGTGTTGTGACGTTGGCCCGTGAGAATTGCGAGCATCTGCTGCGACGACCACGCATCGACCAAGCGATCGCGCGCGATGCCGTCGAGCATCTTCACCATGTCGTGTGGGCTCGAGCGGAGCGTGTAGCGGATGGAATCGGTTTCGGTACGGATATCGTCACGCAAATGCGTGTGGTCGAGCCCGAGCGTCGCCATCGTCGCGTTGATGTGCGCGCGTCCGACGAGCCGAATGAGCATATTCGTCGCGGTGTTATCGCTATCGGTAATCATCAGCCAGAGAAGATCTTTGACGCTGCGTACCGAGCCGACGCGCGCGTCGGCAAGATCGCCCCAGCCATAATCTTTATCGTGACGTTGGAGATGAACGCGCGTGTTGAGATCGAGCGCGCCCGCTTCCATCTGCTTGAAGACTTCGATCATGACCGGAATCTTGATCGTCGATGCCGCGGGAAGGCTCTCCGACGCGTTGACGCCCGATGTCATGCCCGTCGCGAGATCTTCGATTGCGATGCCGACGCGGCCGGGGGCATGGCCCGCGACCCGCGAGAGCTGTGTTTGCAGATCGGCCAACGGCCCGACGCTCGCATCGAGCGAGGTCGCTTCCGCCGCGAGCGGAGCTCCAACGATGGCAAAGGCCAGCGCCATAAAGACGAGCCGGGGGAAGCGAAACGTCACGGCGATCATAATCAGTCGCATCGGCGATGAGACCTTCCGACTTTCGTGACATCTCCGATCTTTCTCGCATTTACGCTTCGAAGGGCACGCCATCAGCGGCTGGGGCGCGTGCTCGGCCGCCGACGCCCGCCAGTGCCGCAAGCGCGGCGAGATACGGAAGTGCGGCCATGAGCTCGCTCGGAACGCCCGTTCGCTGGAGGACGAATTGCAGAGCTGAGAGCGCGCCGAATCCGAGCGCCGCGCCCGTGGCCCCGAGCGGCGTCCAGCGGCCGAAGATGACGGCCGCGAGGGCGATGTAGCCGCGGCCCGCGGTCATCCCGTCGGAATAGAGATCGAGTTCGCCGAGCGAGAGATAGGCGCCACCGAGACCCGCGAGTGCCCCGCCGATGACGGTTGCGACGACGCGAACGCGGCGTGGGTCGACGCCCGCGGCGAGGAGCGCATGCGGATTCTCACCGCAGGCGCGCAGGCGTAAGCCCCAGGCGGTCGTGCCGAGCGCGACGTGCATCGCGAGCGCCGCGACAAACGCGCTTGCGATGAGCGTGGCCGCACCGATTGGACCGAGGCCGTGCACTTCAGGCGAGGCACCGGGACTGTGAAAGAGCACGACGAGGAGATAGGCGGCCGATCCCGTCGCCACGAGGTTCAGGCCAATTCCCGCGACGATCTGATCGACGCCGAAACGCGTCGCCGCGATGCCGAGTGTCCCACAGACGAGTGCGCCCGCAACGATGCCTGCGGCGACGCCGACGTACGGATTTCCGCTCGCGTTCGTCGCGACGACGCCCGCAAACGCCCCCGCCGTGAGCCCGCCCTCGAGGGCGATATTGAGGATGCCCGCGCGCTCGCAGATCACGCCCGCGAGTGCCGCGAAGATGAGCGGCGTCGCTTTCACGAGCGCGAGTGCTACGAACGTGAAGATCGCGCTCATGTGGTACGTCGCGCGATCGTTCGCCGTGCGGCGAGAGCGACGATGGCAAGGCCTTCCACGATCGTCACGGCGTCTTTGGGCACGTGCGCGAGCGATTGCATCGCGAGGCTCCCGCTCTGCAAGATGCCGAAGCCGAACGCGGCAAGCACGATATAGGGCGGATCGAGATCGCCCACGAGCGCGACGGCGATCGCGATGAACCCGTACCCGGGTGAGAGCGCGACGTTAAAGCGATGAAGCACGCCCGCGACGATCGTCGCGCCTCCGAGCCCCGCGATCGCCCCCGAGATCGCAAGCGCGAAGATGGCCATGCGCGGGAGATCGATACCCGCGCGTGCCGCCGCGAGTGGCGCGTCGCCGACGGCGCGTAACGCATACCCCGCAACGGTGCGCGCGAGAAAGAACCAAAGCGCGGCTGCGAGCGCGAGCGCGAGCGGAAAAGCCGCCGTGAGCCGCGTGCCGGCGACGATCACGGGCAACGTGCGATCCAAAGCGAGCGACGGCGTCTCGCCACTTTCGGCGCCGATCGCACGCAACGGTCCCACAACGAGAAAATTCGCGAGCAACGCCGCGATCACGTTGAGCATGAGCGTCGCGACGACTTCGCTTCCGCCGAAGCGCGCGCGCAAACCGCCTGCAATCGTGCCCCAGCCCGCGCCGCCGAGCGCACCCGCGGCGAGCATCGCGATGACGGCAACGGGGCCCGGCCCGGGCACGATCGCACCGACGACGCCCGCGGCGAGCCCACCGATGACGAGCTGCCCCTCGGCGCCGATATTGAAAAAGCCCGCGCGAAAAGCGAAGGCGACGGCGAGTGCGGGGAAGAGCAAGGCGGTCGTTTGCACGAGTGTCTCGGCGAGTTGATGTGGTCCACCGAGGCTGCCGCGTGCGAGCGCGGCGAAACCGGCGAGCGGACTCGTGCCCGCGACGAGCATCGCGATGCTCGCGATCGCGACGAGCGAGCACGCGGCGATGGCGTTCGTCCGTGCGCGCCCGCGATCGCCGCCTACGATGATGCCCCCGCCATGAACGCACCGATGCGCGCCCGATCGAACTCCGCGCGCGCGCATGCGTGCACGATCGAGCCGTTGCAGAGAACGAGGAGCCGATCGGCGAGCATGAAGAGTTCGTCGAGTTCGAAGCTCACGAGCAAGATGCCGACGCCGGCGTTTCGTGCTTCGAGTAATCGCGCGTGAACGAGCGCTGCCGCGCCGATATCGATGCCGCGTGTCGGCGCGTACGCGACGACGATCTGCGGCGCGAATCCGAGCGCGCGACCGACGACGATCTTTTGCTGATTGCCACCGGAGAGTGCGGCGACACGCGATGTGATCGATGGTGGGCGAACGTCGAACTCCGCAACGATCGCGCGCGCGCGTCGCTCGCGCGCTCCGCGATCGACGAGCGCGCCGCGACGCATCTCGGCGCGCGACTGATCGCCGAGCGCTGCGTTTTCTGCAACGCTCCACGCGAGCACGAGCCCCTCGCGTTGACGATCGCCTGCAATCGTCCGGATGCCGCTTGCGATACGCGCGCGCGGATCGCCGGATGCGAGCACGTCGCACCCGAGTGAAAGCGTGCCCGTATGTGCGCGCATGCCGGCGAGCACGTCGACGAGGTGGGTTTGGCCGTTGCCCGCGACGCCCGCGACGCCGACGATTTCCCCGGCGCCGATTGCGAAGGTCGCATCGCGCAAGCCGCGATCGGTCGTGCCGATCGCGCGTGCGACGAGTCGTTCCCGAACGGTGGAGCGCTCGCGCGCGGGTAATGACGGAAGATCGCCACCGACCATCGCGCGTGCGATGGCGGCCGCTGTCGTCTGTGCGACGATCGCGCGAAGCGTCACGCGACCTGCCCGCAGCACCGTCACGCGATCGGCATGTGCAACCACGTCGGCGAGCTTGTGCGTGATGACGAGGATCGCCGTGCCCGCACGCGCGAGCGCTCGCAGCGTCGTAAAGAGCGTCTCGACTTCGGTTGGCGCGAGGACCGCTGTGGGTTCGTCCAAGACGAGCACGGCCGGCTCCGACCCGAGTTCGCGCAGGATCTCGACGCGCTGTGCTTCGCCGACCGCGAGCGTTTCGACGATGGCGTCGGGGTCGACGTACAATCCCGTCCGTGTGGCGAGATCACGCACGCGCGCGCGTGCGGCTCGCGCGTCGAGGCGCCCGCCGCGCCGAGGTTCGCGACCGAGCACGATGTTTTCCCACACACGCAAACGGCCGGCGAGTTCGAAGTGTTGACGTACGAGTCCGATCGAGCCCGCGCACGCGATCTCACCCGACGTGGCGGCGAGCGTTCCCGCCGCGATGTGGGCAAGCGTCGATTTGCCGGCGCCGTTCTCGCCGCAGAGCGCGTGGATTTCACCCGCGACGACCTCGAGATCGATGTCGTCGACCGCGCGCACCGCACCGTACGTTTTGACGATTCCGCGCAGTGCCAGCGCCGGTCGCGTCGTCATCGCCCTAGAGCGCGATGGGTTTGAAGGAACTGAGTTCCTCGCGTGTTTTGGGCGGGACGATCTTGCCCGCAACGATCGCCGCTCGTAGCGCCGCGATACGTGCGAGGCGCGCATCGCCGACGATTTTTCGCGTGTAGTGGAAATCAGTGAGCCCGACGCCATCATCGCGTAAGCCAAATTCGACAGGTCCCGCGGGCAATTTTTGCGCTTGCGCCTGTAAGGCCGTTTTGAAGACGGCGACATCGACGCGCTTGACGACGCTCGTGAGGATCTTGCCCGGAGCGAGCGCGTCCTGATCGGCATCGACGCCGATCACGAAATCGTTCGCGCGGCCGCGCACTTGATCGATCGCACCGAGCCCCGATTTTCCCGCCGCGACGAACACGATATCTGCGCCACTATCGAAGAGCACGCCCGCGAGTTCTTTTCCCGAGGCGACGTCTTCGAACGAGCCAACGTATTTTGTCGAGACGACGACTTTGGGATCGATCTCGCGCGCGCCCGCGGTAAAACCCGCTTCGAATTTGCGTAAGAGCGGAATGTCGACGCCACCTAAAAATGCGACGTGTTTGCTCTTGGAGACCATCGCTGCGAGCGCGCCCGCAAGAAACGATCCATCCTGCTCGCGAAACGTCAGCGACGTGACGTTGACTTGATCGACGACGGCATCGACGATTGCGAAGTGGCGTTTGGGATAGTTTTTCGCAACCGCAGCGACATCTTTTTGCATCAGGACGCCGATCGCGAAAATCTCATCGAAATCTTGATCGGCGAGGACCGTGAGATTGGCTTGATAATCAGCGGCAGATTTCGATTGCAGCGTTTGGACTTCGGCGCCGAGTTTGCTCTTCGCGCGTTGCAGCCCGGAATCGGCGGAATCGTTGAACGATTTATCGCCGAGTCCACCGACATCGGTCACCATCGCGAGGCGCAGCGGCGCGCCCGGCCCCGGGACTGCGGATTCGCCTTCGGCACGGGCGGGTGCGCCGCTCTTCGCACAACTCGCGAGCGCGAGCGACGCGCACAGGACGAGCGACGCGCGGAGACGACCGTGCCTACGTTGAGTCGACATATCGGTGCGCAGTACGGTACGAGCGCGACGCGCGCCTTCGGCCGCGCGACCGGGATTCTCTTGCGCGGTGATGTGGTAGGGTTGAGTCATGATCGAGATCTCCGTCCCGCACGCACCAACGCAGCGCTCCGTGGAACAGCGCGTCACGTACGCGCTCAAAATCCTCGTGCTCGTCGTTCTCGGCGCTGTGATACTTGGAGCGATCCTGTCGTTCTTCGGGCGGATTCCGTCGGTCACGGTCATCCTCGTCGGGGCGATCTTTTTTACGTATGTGATTTACCCCGCCGTGAAGTTTCTTCGTGCGCGCATGCCACTGGTCGCGGCGGTCTTGCTCGTCTATCTCGCGATCGCGGGTCTCGTGACGCTCGGGGTCTCCACGGTGGCGCCGGCGCTCATCGACGATTCGCAGTCGCTCGTGAAATCGTCACCGACGCTCGTACATAACGCGCAAACCTTCGTCTCCGATCCCAACAATCCGATCTTCGCGCGGCTCCCTGCGTCGCTTCGGGCGTACATCGCGACGCTGCCGGTCGACCTCGAGCGCCGGGCTCGTGGTTACGCGGGTGAGGCTGCCTCGCGCGCCGTCGGCCTCCTCGCATCGGTCCTCGGCCTCCTCGCGACGCTCGTGGTCGTTCCCGTGCTCGCGCTCTATCTTTTGATGGAAGCGCCGGAGCTCATCCGCGATTTTCTGCGCGTCATCCCGTTGTCCGCACAGCCGAAAACTCTCGCACTCATGCACGACCTCGATAACGTTCTCGGTGGCTTCATCCGCGGTCAACTCACCGTGGGAGCGACGATCGGCGCGTGCATCACGATCGCTTTACTGCTGTTGCATGTGAAATATGCGGTGCTGATCGGCGTGACGGCCGGTCTGCTCGACGTCATTCCCTACGTCGGCGCGATCGTCGGTTTCGTCCCGTCGGTCGCGCTCGCACTCGCCAACGACGGGTGGCAGCACGCGCTCATCGTCGCGCTTGTCTTCGCCGCAATCTTTCAGGCCGAGGGCCATTTTATCGCGCCGAAGATCGTGAGCGATTCGGTCGGGCTTACGCCGCTCATGGTCATCGTCGCGATCCTGGTCGGCGGCGAATTACTCGGCATTGGCGGGATGTTTTTGGCGGTGCCGGTTGCCGCGGTCTTACGCGTCATCATTCTGCACGCGATTCCCAACGTTCGGCGCGGGCAGACGACGGTGCCCGTCATGGCCGCGACCGTTACCGAACCCGCGCCATTGCCCGGCGTCTCGATGACGGGGTTGCCCGTCGCGTCTGGCCCGCCATCGCCCACGGCGGAAACGGTGAAGCAGGCGGAATCGGTATGACGATTGCAAGCGACTCCGCCATGGGAAAAGCGGATGTGCGTCCGAGGCGCGTCGATGTGATCGGCGTCCCGATGGATTTGGGCGCCGACCGCCGCGGCGTCGATATGGGACCCTCAGCGATTCGCTACGCGCGCTTGCGCGATGGGCTCGAGGCGCTCGGCATTGCAGAGATCTTCGATCATGGCAATCTCGCCGTTCCCGTTCCCGAATCGAGCGCCGCGCAAGCGGTCAAAAACGCGAAGTATCTCCCGATCATTCTCGCGGTCTGCGACGAGCTCTCGAAGCACGTCGAATCGTCGATCCGTGCGGGTGGATTTCCCATCGTTCTCGGCGGCGATCATTCGATCGCGATCGGTACGCTCGCGGGCTTGCGTCGTGCGCGTGACGTCGCGCCCGGGCTCATCTGGATCGATGCGCACGGTGATATTAATACCCCGCTCACGTCGCCGTCGGGAAACGTTCACGGCATGCCGGTCTCCATCGCCCTCGAAGACCATTCGATCGATATCACGCGCACCGTCCTCATCGGCCTTCGCGACGTCGATGCGGGCGAACGCAAACGCATCGCCGAGCTCGGCGTCCGCGCGTTCTCGATGACGGAGATCGATCGCCTCGGCATGGAGCGCGTCATGAACATTGCGATGGAGATCGTCGGCTCGGCACCGCGAAGCGTGCACGTGAGCTTCGATATGGACGGCATCGACCCGCGCGAAGCACCCGGGACGGGCACGGCTGTTCCGGGCGGTTTGACCTATCGCGAAGCGCATCTCGCGATGGAGATGGTCGCGAGTGCGGGGATCATCGGCTCGCTCGAAGTCACCGAGACCAATCCCATTCTCGACGAGCACAACCGCACGGCGCGTCTCGCCGTCGAGCTCATCCTATCGGCGCTCGGAAAGTCGATACTTTAGGGCCGTACCATCTGGCCGCGACCGCCGCGATCCCGAGCATCGTAGCCCCGAAACCGACGGCGGCGCGCGCACCGAAGCGGTCGGCGATAAGACCGCCCGCGATCGGCCCGAGAATTTGCGCGATCCCGAGAACGATCGTCATCGACGCGAACGCGCGCGCGTAGCGCGACGCGGGTTCGCGTTGTTGCACGAGCGCGCCGACCATCGCGGGGACGCCGATGAAACTCAAGCCGACCAGGAGCGCACCCGCAACCGCGAGGAGCGTCTGCCCTGAGGCGATCGCGGCTCCGCCGAGCGCGCAGCACCCG
>JAYTXC010000299.1:0-6116 GCA_043743145.1 Rhodospirillales bacterium | reverse complement strand
TTACGCGTGGCAAACGATACGAGCTTTAACATGATCTCCGTCGATGGCGACATGTCGACCAACGACTCGTGCTACGCTTTCGCGCCGCCGGGCGATGGCGCGGCCCCCGCGGGATTCGCCGATGCGTTGCGCGCTGTAACGCGTCAGCTCGCAATCGCGATGGTGACCGACGGCGAAGGCGCGACGAAAACGCTCACGGTCGATATCACAAGTGCGAAAGATGAAACGCAAGCGCGCGCCGTGGCGCGGGCGATCATCAACTCAAACCTCGTAAAGACAGCGCTCTACGGCGAAGATCCAAACTGGGGCCGCATCATTGCCGCGGCGGGTAGCGTGAAAGCGGGCATCGATCCGCATACGTGGTCGCTCTATCTCGGCGAGAAGATGTGGGTCGATTGCGGCGCGATCGAGGTCTTATCCGAAGCCGAAGGCCACCGCGAACTCGAAAATACATCGGTGCACGTTCGGCTCGATCTCGGTATCGGCGAAGCCACGGCGACCGCATGGGGTTGCGATCTCTCGCGCGATTATGTGCGTATCAACGCGCACTACAGGACATAAGCTATGTTTCGCACGCAAGCCGCCGCCATCGCTCCCGCCGCAGGCGCCATCGCACCGGTTGCGGTTGCGGTTGCGGCCGATCATCCGCATCTCTTGCAAAACTATTCCCGCGCGCCGATTACGATCGCACGCGGCGAAGGTTGCGAGCTTATCGACACGAACGGCGTGCGCTATCTCGACATGGTCGCCGGCATCGCGGTCTGCGCGCTTGGACACGCCCATCCCGCAATTACCCAAGCGATCGCGACGCAGGCCGCTACGCTCGTACAAGCGAGCAATCTCTTCCATCACGAGCCTGCGGGTCAGCTCGCGAACGAACTCGCGGAGCGCTCGGGTCTCGAGCGCGTTTTCTTCTGTAACTCCGGTGCCGAAGCGAATGAAGCCGCGATCAAACTCGCGCGCAAACTCGCCTTTCGACGTGGCGAGACGCAGCGGCGGACGATCTTGTCGTGCACGGGTTCATTCCACGGACGCACGATGGGCGCACTCGCCGCAACAGCGAACGCAAAGTATCACGAGGGTTTCGAGCCGTTGCCGCTCGGTTTCAAGTACGTACCGTTCAACGATATCGCCGCGCTCGACGCCGCGATCGACGAGACAACGGCCGCGTTCCTCATCGAGCCGATTCAAGGCGAGGGCGGCGTGAAGCCCGCCGATCTCGCTTATCTGCAGGCGGCGCGACAATTCTGCACCGAACGTGGCGCGCTGCTCATCTTCGACGAAATCCAGTGCGGTATGGGTCGGCTCGGCTCGCTCTTCGCGTTTCAAGCACTAGGCGTGCGTCCCGACCTCGTCACGATCGCAAAAGCCCTTTCCAACGGCGTGCCGATCGGAGCCGTTCTCATCGAGGCGAGGGCAGCGAGCGGCCTGCAGCCCGGCGATCACGGCACGACATTCGGCGGTTCGCCCATTCCGTGTGCGGCCGCCCTCGCGCACCTTCGCGTGCGCGACGAGATGGATCTCGACGCGCATGTCACGGTCGTCGGAGCGCGCCTGCGAGCAGGTCTCGCTCGTATTAGCACGCTGCGGCCAGACATCTTCGGCGCGCCGCGCGGTGCGGGGTTGATGATCGGCCTACCAGTCTGCACGACTCACGAGGCCAAGCTTTTCGTAGAAGCTGCGCGCGAGCGGGAACAGTTGCTCCTCAACGCCGCAGGCGAAAACACCCTGCGTTTCGTGCCGCCGTTAATCATCACGGCGCAGCAGATCGACGACATGCTCGCGCGCTTCGAACGCGTCGTCGTCGCGCTGTCGTAGCGCACCCCCCTTCCTTGCGTCGTTCCGCCGGACAGCGATTTCACGTCGAAGCGGAGGACCGCAACGCGGCGGTCACCACACAGGTTAAGCGAGTTTATATTTGAGCGGTCGCAGAAAATTCGATCACGTACAATTTGAAATAAATCGGACTTATCCAACTTGGAATATTGATGAATCCCGGGTAGCTACCAGCCAGAGGATCGAACGAGCGCGGAGAAACTAATGTCACGTGCTTCATTTTAAAGAATTCACGCCCAAACGAAGACTGAACGGCTTTCTGAATCGTCCGGTCCGAAAATAACAAAATCATTGCCTTACCGGAGCGCCCGAGAATCCACTGCGTCGCCGGGTAAAGTAAGGTTTCTAAAAAATACGCAACCGGGTTGACGACCGATTCAAGAATAACGACGAAGCCGTCTTTTCGAATTTTCGTTCTTGCGACTCGCAGCACGTCACGAAGTGTCGCTTCCGTCTGAGAGCGGGAATTACCAGTCACATGATGGAGAACGAGACCGAAGACGACCGCGTCGAACGAACCATCGGCAATCGGTCCAAAATCTCGCGCGTCGCCGATGACCTTTTCGATATGATCTTCGTTTATGAGATCTAACATGCCATTGGAAACGTCCATGGCGACGATGCTCGACGGAGCGGAAGTATCATAAGCGAACGTCCCTCCACTTCCGACATCAACCACACGTCGACCGCGTAGCAGAGGGGTCACTTGCTCAGAAGCCTGCTGGTAAATCGTCGCTAAAGCGGATACCGCTTGAATATATCTCGACGCAATACCATCGAAATGATCGCCTTCTTTCAAAACGCTACCCTGAGCCGAGAGTTTCGCGACATGGATGCAAGCGTGCGACGCATCATTTGAATCAAGCGCCGCTTCGCATGAGACGATACACGCAAATCCAGCCGAAGAGTGGCGTGAGCAACTTTTTTCGTAACCGAAATTTTGGATTTCGGCTGATGATCGGCAGATAACCAACGTTGTAGGTCTTTGTCTCCACACGCAGGCCCGCTGCTTGAATCAGACGTTCGAGTACGATCTCCGGTAATACGGTGATGTGACCGTCGATAAGATAATTATCTAAACGAAACCATTCGGGATTACCGGTCAAGAGAAACCGGATACGTGCCGAGAGCGTCGATACATTCGGTGTTGTCAGAATGATCACACCATTTACGGCCAAGATCCGGTTGAGTTCGCGCAAGTAAGCACTCGGATTTTCTAAATGTTCGATCGTTTCACTCCCGATGATAATGTCGAACGAACCATCGGGAAAGGGTAGCGGACCATTGAGGTCTGCAACGACAAACTTGAATTTCGATCGATCGAGTTTAAAGCCCGAAACATCGAGATCGACACACGTGAAATCCGAGAACCCAGCAATTGAAAGTTCTTCACTCAAGTATCCCTCTCCGCAAGCCGCATCGAGGACTCGTGCGGATCTCGGAAGATGCTCGACGAGCTCCCTTACTTTTTCGGCAATGCCTCCAACGGCTCGAGGCTGCGCGATCCGCCGCATGGTACTCATCTCGATATCCCCTTCGCTGTTCTCAACTCTGTGCTCGATCGTGGCTTTTCGCGCTTGGCAAACGCGCTGACTCTTTCGTTGGTTTGCGCCTGCTTCGACTCAGAGTCGCTCGTCAAGATACACGCGCAGACTCGCCGCACCCACGCGCTCCTGACGCATCGAGTCGCGTTCGCGTACGGTCACCGTACCATCTTCTAACGATTGGAAATCGACCATGATGCAGAACGGCGTTCCGATTTCGTCTTGACGACGATAGAGCTGGCCGACGTTGCCCTCGTCGTACATCGTCCGGGCGACATGGCGCAAATCGCGCTCGATACCGCGCGCGAGTTCCACAAGCTCGGGCTTGTTGCGCGCGAGCGGAAAGACGCCGACCTGAACGGGCGCAATTTTCGGGTGGAAGCGCAACACCACGCGTGTGCTCTCTTTCCCCGATTCCGCATCCTTGATCGTTTCGGTTTCGTACGCATCGACGAGCATCGTAAGCGCCGTACGATCCATACCCGCCGAACTCTCGATGAGGATCGGCGTATACTTCGACTTGCTCGCTTCGTCGAAGAACTGCAAGTCTTTGCCCGAGAGCGTCATGTGCGCGTCGAGATCGTACGTGCCGCGGTGCGCGATCGATTCGAGCTCGCCCCAACCCCACGGGAAAAGATACTCGACGTCGGTACCGGCTTTCGCGTAATGCGGGCGCTCCTGCGGCGTGAGTTCGTAGAATCGTAACCGGTCTTCGCGCACGCCGTAATCGCTGTACCACTTCTTACGCGCGATGACCCATGCTTCGTACGCCCGGAGATCGTTGCCGTCGTCGGGCACGAAATACTCGAGTTCCGCTTGTTCGAATTCGCGCATCCGAAAAGTAAAGTTGCCGGGCGTGATCTCGTTGCGAAAAGACTTGCCGATTTGAGCGATGCCGAAGGGCGGACGTTTGCGCGCGCTTTGATAGACGTTCTTAAAATTGACGAACATGCCCTGAGCGGTTTCGGGGCGCAGGTACGCGCGCGACGACGAATCTTCCATCGGTCCGATGCTCGTCTGCAGCATGAGATTGAACGCGCGCGGTTCGGTGAGCGTGTCGCGCATCCCGCAATCGGGGCACTTCTCGAGCGAAGGCAGATGATCGGCGCGAAAGCGATGTTTACAGTTCTTGCAATCGACCATCTTATCGGAAAAATTCGCGACGTGCCCCGACGCGATCCACGTGCTCGGATGCATGATGATGCTCGAATCGAACCCGACGACATCATCGCGCAACTCGACCATCTCGCGCCACCACGCGTTTTTGACATTGCGCTTGAGGATCGCACCGAGGGGACCGTAATCGAAGAACCCACCGAGACCACCGTAGATTTCGCTCGATTGAAAGATAAAACCGCGTCGTTTCGCAAGCGCGGTGATTTCTTCCATGGTGACGCGGGGTCGTTCTTCGCTCGTGGTCATGCGGCAAATTACGGTTGCCGCCCACCCGACACCCGCCACGGGACCGCCCGTGCACGAAGGCGCACTACCGACCCGTGCGCGTCTTACACGTGATCGGCGATCTCCTCGAAGTGGGCAACGGGATCGTCAATAGCACGGTCGACCTCGCCGCGCTCGCGGCCGCACGCCACGATGTCGCCGTCGCCTCGGCCGGCGGCGACTTCGAGCCGCTGTTACGCGACCACGGTGTAACGATTTTCTCCCTCGATCAACGCCGCACGCCGCGCGGCATCGCACGCGCGGCGGCGAACTTTCGACACATCGTCGCGCTCTACGATCCCGATATCGTACACGCACAGATGATGACGGGTGCCGTCCTCGCGCGCACGATGCGCCTGCGGTCGCGCTACCGCATCGTCACGACGGTGCATAACGAATTTCAACGCAGCGCGATCGCGATGGGCCTGGGCGATCTCGTTACCGCAAACAGCGTCGCCGTTGCGGCGGCGATGGCACGCCGCGGCATTCCCCAAGCGAAGCTGCGCGTCGTAACCATCGGCGCGCTCGATGGACCGCGCCGTCGCCGTGCGGGCGACGTCGCGCCCGTCGCCCTCGCGCATCCCGCCATCGTCACGGTCGCCGGCCTCTTTATCCGCAAAGGCATCGACGTGCTCATCGCGGCGTTCGAACGAACGACGAACCGGAGTGCACATCTTTACATCGTCGGTAACGGCCCCGACCGAGTCGCCTTTGAAGCCCAAGCACGCGCGAGCAGTGCGGCAGCGCGCATTCATTTTACGGGCTTCGAACCACGCCCCGAACGCTACATGCGCGCGGCTGACATTTTCGTCCTTGCGTCGCGCAAAGAACCCTTCGGCATGGTGCTCTCCGAGGCGCGCGAAGCCGGCTGCGCGATCGTCGCATCGAATGTGGGCGGTATCCCCGAAGCCCTCGATAAGGGAGCTGCCGGCATCCTCGTCCCGCCGGGTGACGAAACCGCCCTCGCGCGCGCCCTCGACACGCTGCTCGGCGATCGCCAGGCGCTCGACGCTGCGCGCGCGAGCGCGGGCGCCCGACTCGAACGCTTCACCGCGCAACGCTACTGCGATGACATGGAGGCGGTGTACGCCGAGGCCCTCCATCGTTAGAACGCGCCCGTCTGCAAGTGCATCTTTACTTCATTCGCGCCGGAGACGTCCGCTGGCGCTTCGAATCGAGACGGTTCTGTGACCGTCTGCCATCTCGTGCTCGTCTGCGATACCGCCTTCATCGATGGTGGCAGCGCCCAAGTCGCCCTCACGAGCGCCCTCGAACTTGCCGACCGCGGCTACCGCG
>JAYTXC010000298.1:0-2476 GCA_043743145.1 Rhodospirillales bacterium | reverse complement strand
GATTATGAATATCATCAATCTCGCGCACGGTTCGTTCTTGATGCTCGGTGCGTATCTGTCATACGTGCTCTTCACGAGCTTCGGACTCGATCCGTTTCTTTCGGTGCCGGTCGCCTTCGTCGTGATGTTCGCATTCGGGTACGCGATTCAAAAGTACGTGATCAATTTTGTCGTGCGGGCGCCGATCCTCACGACGTTTCTCTTGACGTTCGGCCTCTCGCTCTTGCTCGTCAATCTCGCGCTTCTCGTTTTCCACGGTGATTCCAAAGCGGTGACGCCCGCGTATGCGGGTGCGAATTTCGCGCTCGGCCCCGTAACGATCGCGTATACGAAAGTGTGGACGTTGCTCGTCGCGCTCGGCATTACGGGCGTGATGCAAGCCTGGCTCACGCACTCGAAACTCGGCCGTGCGATCCGTGCGACGTCGATGGATATCGGCGCGGCGCAAATGTCCGGCGTTCGGGTCGCCAACATCTATGCGATCGTCTTCGGCCTCGGAGCGGGGCTCGCGGGCGCAGCGGGCGTGCTCGTCGGCCTCAATCAATCGCTCAACCCCACGATGGGCGATGTGTACATCATCAAAGCCTTCGTGGTATGTGTGCTCGGGGGTCTCGGCAGCGTTCAGGGCGCGCTCGTCGGCGGGCTCGTCTTCGGCATCATCTCCGCGCTTGGCTCGCAGTATATCGGGCCCGGCCTTCCCGATGCGGTCGCCCTCGTCGTGCTCCTCATCGTACTCGTCGTGCGACCGACGGGCATCATGGGAAAGGCGACGGCCTAACGTGGCGACGGCAACGGCATCGCCCGCTCCGTCACGACGCGCGGGTCTCGGCGGAATTACCGGCAGTCCGCGCGCGCTCCAGATCGTCGTCGGCTTGCTCGCGCTTGCACTCGCCGTGCCGCTGTTGCATAACGGCTATTACGAGAATCTCTTCCGCGGCATTCTCATGTATTCGGCGATGGCGCTCGGTTGGAATCTCATCGGCGGTTACACGGGCTACGTGAGCTTCGGCAACGTCGTGTTCTTCGGGCTCGGCGCGTATACGAGTGCGTTTCTCGCGTCGCGCGGCATGGAAAATGTCTGGGTCGCGATTCCGCTCGCGATCGTCGTTGCGGCGCTCTTCGCCGTCGCGCTCGGCGTGCCGATCTTGCGGCTCAAGGGCCATTACTTCGGCATCGCGACGCTCGGGATTTCACTCGCCGTGCAAGAGATCGTCGCGAATGTCGATGCGCTCGGCGGCGGCACGGGTGTCACGTTACATCAGGCGGTGTGGTATTCACAATACTACTATGCGATGTGGCTCGTCTGCGCGGGTAGTCTCCTCGTGACCTGGCTCGTCGCGCGATCGAAGTTCGGCTACGCCCTCGTTGCGATTCGCGAGAATGAAGATGCCGCAGCCGTGCTCGGCGTGAACGCGACGTATTTCAAGGTCGCGGTGTGGGCCATGAGCGGCATGATGGCGGCGGCGGCGGGATCGGTTTTCGCGTTTTCGACGGGCTTCATCGATCCGCCGTCGGCGTTTTCCGTCGACAACAACGTCTTCCCGATCGTGATGGTCTTGCTTGGCGGCATCGGCACGGTTGCGGGTCCCGTCGTCGGCGCGATCTTGCTCACCGCGATCAACGAGACGCTGTGGTCGCATTTCCCGCAGATCCACACGCTTTTCTTCGGTGCCGTTATCGTCATCGTCGTGCTTTTTCTTCCGCGCGGGTTGCTCTATTTGCAAAACGCGCGGGGCGGCGTGCGCGGCATGATCGATTCGCTCGCGGCGTATCGGGTGTAGCGGATGGGATTTCTCGAAATTCGTGGCGTGGGCATGCGATTCGGCGGTCTGCAAGCACTCGACGACGTGAGCTTCAACGTCGAACGTGGGTCGGTGGTCGGGCTTATCGGCCCCAACGGCAGCGGCAAGACCACGCTCATGAACGTGATTTCGGGCGTCTACAAGCCGACCTCGGGCAGCGTCACGTTTGCGGATAAAACCATCGCGAACGTTGCGACGCACGACGTGTGTCGTCTCGGCATCGCGCGTACGTTTCAAGTCGTGAAGCCGTTCGCGAGCCTTACCGTGCGCGAGAACGTCGCCGTGGGTGCGATGTACGGCCGCGACGGGGCGAAGCGCACGACCGCGCAAGCCTTCGATCACGCCTCGGCATTGCTCGAAATCGTTTCGCTCGCGCGCGTCGCCGATCGACCCGCAAGCGATCTCACGATCCCCGATCGAAAACGTCTCGAAGTCGCAAAGGCCCTCGCGCTCGATCCCGATGTCCTCTTGCTCGACGAAGTCATGGCGGGCCTCAATGCGAGCGAGGTCGATGAGGCGCTCGCATTACTTCGGTCCTTAAGCGCGCGGGGCGTGACGCTCATCGTCGTGGAACATCTCATGAAAGCGATCATGGCCGTATCGACGACGATCGTCGTGCTTGCCGAGGGGAAGAAGATCGCTGAGGGGGCGCCCCTGGAAGTGACGCAATCGCG
>JAYTXC010000297.1:0-8757 GCA_043743145.1 Rhodospirillales bacterium | reverse complement strand
GATTGATCTCGCGTCGCCCGCCCGCGCCGTTCCGGTGGTATTGCCGCCATCGATCCGAAGCTTCTCCACCGGCTTTCAACATCCTAGAATCATAGTTTCATGATGTAGGATCTGTGTGGACAAAGCGTGATGACTCGGCTTCGAAACGCGCACGAAGCTGGCAGCGGCGAACGATTTACTTGTCTTTATCACGCCTATCGGACGTGATTGCCCCGTAGTCTCGCCCCGCGAGCGTTGCATCGAGGCTGGGTCCAAACGCTTTGGCAAGGATCCGACTCGACGCCGATGCGATCGGCTCGAGGCGTGCCACGTAGCGCATCCATGCGAGCCCCAAAAGCTGTGCGCCGATGAGGCCCGCACGTAGCTTCGGCATGCCGCGCGTGGCATCGATTCGCGCGATTGCGGGTGCGACGAAATCTCGCTCGAGGAGCGCATCGATCGTGGCGGCGGCGCTCGGATCGCTCGCCGACGCACGTAATAACGCCGGTAAGGTGTCACCGCCGGCAGCGGCATCCCAGCGTTCGAGAAACCCGCGAACGAGCGTTTCGCCCGATGGCAAATCGCCTTTCGGCGGCGCGTCGGCGCGGAATTTCACCGCTTCGGAGAGCTCGATTGCGACCTCGAAGAGCGCGCGCTTCGATTTGAAATAATGATGGACGAGCGCCGTATCGACACCCGCGCTCGAGGCGATCTCACGCATCGTCACGCCGTCGTATCCACGCTCGGCAAAGGCACTTGCCGCGGCTCGCCTGATCGCGAGCGCCGTCACGGAGATCCCGGGACGACGCCCACGCCGAGGCTTCTTTACGCTCGATTTAGGCACGTGTTATGAATTCATCGATCGATGAATTCAGTCCGTTATGGGCGCCGGGACTACATCACGAGATTGACGCACGCGACGTATGACGCGACGTCCTTCGTCGATTTATGGACATTGACGGCGTAGGGCTGACCCGTCACCTGCGCGACCGTCACACCGGGAATGGTCGATTGCGATTGGCCATCGGCGATCGTCGTCAGTGGGTAGGCGGGCTTGGGATCGAGCTTCGCGCACGTGCCTTTATGAATGTGTGCCGGCTGCGCGAGCGTCATTTCGTTGACGCGGACGTGAACGATAAGGCCGAGAGGACCATCGAGCATCGTTACCGTTCCCGTCTCTCCCGAAGCGTTTTGCGCGACGAGGTGGACTTGCACGGGCTTCGCTGCGGAGGCCGGCGCGATTGCGGCACTCACCGATAGGCCGAGGGCGCAGGCGATCGCGAGGGCCGAAACCGGGATCTTCATCGATGCTCATTTCTGGAGTGAAAGGTGAGCCGTCGATAAGACGGGCTCTTCTCTCTTAAGAATCGGAGCACGTGTTGACGGTTCCTTTCTCGCGGGAATTCGCACGAATCGTGAATTTCATCGTTTGATGAATTAAGCTTTTCCACCCGTAGAATTAAGGAACGGTAGGGCAGGCGCCATGCCCCTCCTGGATCGCAACAAGGAGTAACTGAGGATCATACGGAGAGAACAGGCGAAACATCTCGCCCGCGTAGCGATAACGCGCGAAGAATTGCCACGTTTCGGAGGTGCGCCATGACCTGTCCCACGTGCCAAACCGCCGTCGTTCCCGGTGCCCGTTTCTGTGCGAATTGCGGTGCGCCGGCGCCACAGGTTACGCAGATCGGTGCCTATAGCGAGCCCGTGCCGGAGAGCGCGAATCCCAAAGAGCCGATTCGCGTCGGCGATATGACGATCAGGGTCGAGGGCGAACTCGTCCCGGTTGTTGACGTCGAACTCGGATCGCAGCAAACGGTCTATTTCGAGCACCACATTTTGTTGTGGAAGCAACCGAACGTCACGCTTGGATTCATGGGCCTCAAGAATGCGGCGAAACGCATCTTTTCCGGCTTGCAAATTTTCATCTCGACCGCGAAGGGTCCCGGGAATATCGCCTTTTCCCGCGAGGCACCGGGGCAGGTCGTCGCGCTACGGCTCCAGCCCGGCCAAGCGATCGACGTCCGCGAGCACCAATTTTTGCTCGCGACGAGCAATGTCGATTACAACTTCTACTTCCAGGCTGGAATTGCGAACGTCATCTTCTCGCGGACTGGTCTCTTCATCGATCGGTTCACGGCACAGGCGGGCGAGGGCGTGTTGCTGCTCCACGGCTACGGAAACGTCTTCGAAAAGACGCTCGGCGCCGGCGAGATGCTCGACGTCGAGCCGGGAGCGTGGCTCTGGAAAGATGCAAACGTCCAGATGAATACGGTCTCGGTGCTCTCATCGCAGGGTGGCGGGGGGCTCCTCGGAGCGCTCGGCGCGTTCGTCGGCGGCTCGGCTCTCACGCTCAATCGATTCGTTGGTCCCGGGCGCATCGGCTTGCAATCGATGACGTATCACGAGCCGGCAGCCGAAGGCGCGACGCAGGCCGGGGGAACCGATAACATCGGGGGCGTGCTCGGATCGCTCTTCGGCAATCGGCAATAGGGCGTGCGCGCGCGGGCGTTATCTACGAAACGTAGGTAACGTTCACGCTAAATCCGGCGGCTTCCGCACGAGCGACAACGGCGAGCACGTTCTCGATCTCGTCGTCGATGAGCGAGATCTCACGTGCGGTAATGCCGACGGGTTGCGCATTTTCCCACAAGACACGGCGCGCGGTTTCGAGCGCATTTCGTAATCGCTCGGGCGTCGCTTCCAGCACGGGCCAATCTTCGTAGGTCGCCGCAGGCACGACTCGCCAGCCATTTCCCGAGTATTCGTCTTCATCGACGAACGCGTTCGGAATTGCGCTGAGAATATCGATTGCTGCTGCGTCGGCAGGTCGCAGCGTGAGGCCGACGTCGGAGAGCCGCACAATATAGCGGAAAAACGCGGTACTCCCGACGCTATACGATCCCGCCGGAGACCCCACGTTGACGTGAACCATTCGGCTTTATGATTCGAGCGCCGATGCACCCTACCTCTCCACAACCTCCACGATGTCACCGATCGCGACGACGACGAGATCGCCCGCGGGGGCGTCGAGGGCGAACATGACCATCAACGCCGAGTCCGAAATCGTTGCTTGAGCGACGTGCCCGGTGAGTTCACCCGTCGGTGTGCGAAGCGTCATGCGGCGCGATTCGAATGCGCGGAGTTGTGCGACGGTGGTTGGCATTACCGTAAAAATCCCATCTTGCGGCGACTATACCGATGTGTTCGCTGCGGCGAGTTGCTCGACATATGCGCCCTGCGTTGTGATCCCCAAATGAAAGACGTCGCTATCGATACCTTCTCGCGCGAAGGCCGCCGACATCGCTTTTCCGATCGCCTCCGATTCGCCCGAGACGAGCGCGATCACGCTCGGGCCCGCACCCGAAAGTGCGAGGGCGAGCAACCCCGGCATGGTGAACCCGAGCATCTCGGTGAATCCGGGGACGAGCGGCGCGCGATACGGCTGGTGGATGCGATCCCCGACCGCAATACGCAGCGCGTGCAGATCTCCCGTTGCGAGCGAGGCTGCGAGCAGCGCGGCGCGCTGCAAATTAAAGACGACGTCGCGTCGTTCGTACGTTGCGGGCAAGAGCGCACGTGCGGCTGCGGTCGGCAACACGATGCGCGGCGTGACGACGACGGCGGCGAGCCCGGCGGGTGGATCGAAGCGTAGGTACGCGGGCGCTTCGCCTTCCGGCATCGCCGCGACGACGACGCCGCCGAGCAACGCCGGCAGCGCGTTATCGGGATGGCCTTCGAGTTCGGCTGCGTGGCGCGCGAGCGTGTGTTCCGCGGGGCGCTCCGCTGCGAGTTCTGCGCCGATCACGATGCCGAGCACGGCACCAGCGGCGCTCGCGCCCAACCCCTTGCCGAGGGGAATGTCGTTTGCGATTTGCACGGAGACGTTGGGCCGAACGCCACCGAGCACGCGATCCATACCGCGGATGATCTCGTTTTCGAAGCCCGCGTTGGTCGGAACGTATGTCCCGGCTTTAAACGAAATCGAAAATTCGACGGCGGATTGAATGGTCGCCCGACTCCACAGATCGAGTGCGAGCCCGATCGCATCAAAGCCCGGGCCGAGATTCGCACTCGTTGCGGGCACGCAAACGCGGAACGGCGGTTTACTCGACACGTGCGGCCGTCACTTCATCGATGAGATCGCGCAGGAGCGCATCCGTCGGCGTCTGCCGGATGCGATTGGCGAAGGGCGCGGACGACTCGTGATACGTCGTCGCATACGCACCGTCTTTGAGGACGTGTCCCGTGAGGACGAGCACCGTGTCATCGTCGCGCCCGATGATGCCGCGCTCGCGCAAGATACGCAGACCCGCGAGTGACGCCGCAGACGCAGGCTCGCACCCGATACCGTCGCGCCCGATCACGGCGCGGGCGTCCGCGATCTCGTCGTCACTTACGTCGAGCACGGTGCCGTGCGATGCGCGCACTTCCGCGAGCGCCTTGCGCCACGAAGCGGGCGCGCCGATCTTGATGGCGGTCGCCGTGGTGCGCGCGTGCACGGGCACCATCTCGCCGCCATCGCGAAAGAGTTTCGCGAAGGGTGCCGCACCCGCGGCTTGCACGACGGCGATGCGCGGCAGACGATCGGTGAGCCCGAGTGCGAGCGCTTCGCGAAAGCCTTTGCCGAACGCGCTCGTATTTCCGAGATTGCCGCCGGGGAGGACGAGCCAGTCGGGGACGCGCCATCCGCGCGCCTGCAAGAGCGCGAAGGCCGCACACTTTTGGCCTTCGATGCGATAGGGGTTGACGCTATTGACGATGGCGACGCGCGTTGGATCGAGGCCGCGGACCACTTCGAGCGCGCGATCGAAATCGCCATCGATCGCGGCGACCGTCGCACCGTAATCGAGTGTCTGCGCGACTTTTGATGCGCTGATGCCAACGGCGGGAACGAGCACCAGGCCCGCGATCCCCGCACGCGCGCAATAGGCGGACATTGCCGCTGCGGTATTGCCCGTACTCGCGCACACCGCGACGCGCGCGCCCGATGCTTTGGCGTGCGAGATTGCAGCGGTCATGCCGGCATCTTTGAACGAGGCGGTCGGATTCATGCCGAGATGCACGTACGAAGCGTTCGTCGCATCCGCGTAGTTGCCACCGAGGCATGCGCCGTAGACGGGAAGCGCGTTTTCTCGCAAGGTGACGACGTGTTGGCGCGCGATTGGCGGTAAGAGTTCGCGGAATCTCCAAACGCCGCTCGTATCGAGCGGGTCGTTCGAGAGACGACGTTCGTCAAATGTCGCGCGAAGGGCACGGCCGTCGTAACGTTCGGGGTCGATCGTGAATGCGAGTAAGCCACCACACGACGAGCAAAAAATCTGCTCGCTGCTTGCGACGGCGCCGCACTCGCTACAGGCGAGATGCATCGTAACATTGTTCCCGCTATGCGCGTAGCACGCCTCGCGAGCGCGATCGTTCCGAGTTTCACGAACCGAAATCATGCGCGATCTCAAGCATGATGTTGCAGACCTATCGCGTCGGCTCGAGCGCCGGTATCGTTATGCCGAAACGTTGCGGTCGCGCGCACGATGCGGCATGTCGGAGCGGATTTCGGACGCTGTTCGGACGCTCGACGTTCACGATGATGAGCATACCCGCCGCGTCACAGCGAAAAAGAGAGACGTCTATGAACATCACGACTCGCGCAAAAGATATCACGCTTCGTCCCGGAATCGCGTGGCCACAGATTGCTAGCGAGCCGAGCACGGTGGCCTCCACCTACGCGGGCTACGTCGCTCCGCTCGCGGCGATTGGGCCCGTGGCTCTCTTCGTCGGCCTATCGATCGTCGGAATCGGAATTCCGTTCATCGGTACCTACCGTATGCCCGTCGTACAAGGCGTCGTTCAAGCGGCCATCACGTTTATTGTGGTACTCGCTGGACTCTTTCTCTTTGCGCTCATCGCAAATGCTCTGGCGCCCTCATTTGGCGGACGAAAAGATGTCGCTGCAGCCGTCAAACTCGTCGGCTATTCCATGACGCCGGCTTTGCTCGCAGGCGTCCTCTATATCTTCCCGCCACTCGCAATTTTGGGAATATTTGCCGCCTTTTACGGGCTCTATCTTTTTTATCGCGGCGCCCCGATTCTCATGAATCTCGCGGCAGATAAAGTCGTCCCGTACACGCTCGTCACCATCGTGTGCTCGATCTTTGCTGGTATCGTGCTCCAAATAACGCTCGCGCTGACACTAGGAGTCGCCGGTCTTGGAGCCGGTGCCCTCGCCTTTGGTTCGCACAGACCGGCCTTGTCGCAAGCCGATGGTGAGAGCCAGGGCAAAGCCGTCATCGCAAATATCGTGGGTCAGGCGATGGGTGGGAAAACTGGCGACTCGGAAGCCGCTCAAAAAATGATCGACAGTGCGACACAGGCGGCAAAACAGGCGGAAACGGCAGAAAAAACCGGCGACAGCGCGGCGCAAGCGGCAGCGGGCCTCGGCATACTCAAATCGATCGCTTCAGGTGGTGCAGAAAACGTGCATCCGATTCCACGCGAAGAGCTCAAAGCGTTGCTGCCGCAAGACGTCGTGGGATTATCACGCGCTTCTGGCGATAGCAGAACGAGTTCCACCTTCGGGATGTCGGCTTCGTCTGCGACGGCAACCTACGGCGATGCGTCCGGGACTGGCGGAAACGTCCAACTCGATGTGCTGGATTTCGGCGGCGCGAAGGGTCTGGGGATGATCGCGCGCATGGGCGCCAATATCGTACCAGATGAAGAAACCGATGCCGGCTATACCAAAAAGGTCGATGTCGGCGGACGCACCGTGCACGTCGAGTGGAAAAACGCCAGCAAACACGCGGAACTGCTGGAAATGATCGACGACCGTGTCGCAGTCGGCGTTACGAGTAACGGTATCGACGTCGATACGGCGATGAAGGCGCTTGCATCAGTTGATGTCGGTCGCTTTGAGGCCCTGGAGAAAGTGAGTCGATAATGCGCCGTCGGGCGCAGCGCGGCCGATCATGAGGCCGCGCGTTCTGCCGGAGAAGCGTCCGTCGGTTTGATCTTCTTCGCAAGAACGAGCGCGATACGTTGGCGCTGTGCGCACTTGAGAATCATCGCGGTGTCTTTTGCACGTCGTCGATTCGTTCGGAACCATCGTAATACGCGTCGTGGGGTAACGTGCCGTCCGTAAAGCGTGCGAAGGCCCGTAACTATTCCGGCGAATATGCTATCGCCCATCCGACTCGCCATCGCATCGGCAGCCCTCCGGATCGACGAGATACAGACCGTGTGCGCTCTGTTGTTGCCGCCGGTTACTCCGCTCGTCGTGTCGCGTGGTGCCGACTATCCAGTCGGCTCGAGCACCGGTACCGATATTCCGAGCAGCTCGGCGGCGTTGGCCCACATGACGCGTTCGAGCACGTCTTCGTGCAATCCAAGAGTTAGAAAATCGTCGACACCTTGCTTGAGCGGTTTGAACGGAAACGACGTGCCGAAGAGCAGTTGATCGCGCATGAATCCATTCGCGGCTTCGATGTAGAGCGATCCACCCGGCATGAACGTATACATATCGGGCGAGATATAAACGTTGGGATGCATGAGGGCGACGGCGATCATCTCCCCGACGAACGGATACCCGCCGTGACTGACGACGATGCGTAACTTTGGAAAAGCTTTCGCTACGCGCGCGATCGCACGTGGCTCGGCAAACGAGAGATCGCTCGTCGTGGGGCCGGACATGATCGAGACGGGGACGCCGAGGTCGCTACACGTCTGATAGACCGGCAGCATGACGTCGTCGTATGCCAGGACGGGTCGTTCGAGAAAACCCGGATCGACGTTGATCGCCTTACATCCGAGTTGCGTTACCGCGCGATGGATTTCGGCGACTGCAGCGTCGGCACCGACGTGTTGTGGATCGACGAGTCCGACGCCCACGAACCGCGACGGCGCAGTCGCAACGAGGGATGCGATCTCGTCGTTGGTCACGCGAACGCCGGGAACGTTGCGTGCGACGACGACGCCGACCGAGATGTGCGCGAGATCCATTTCGCGCACGAGATCCTCGCCATTTCTTACGGCTGCGAAGTGGTCGACGTCGTTCGAGCCAACACGCTTATTAAGCCAACGCACGACGTCGTATTCCGGCGTGCCCGGTGTCGAACCGAAGAAGCGATGGAGAAACGGTGGACGGATCCGCATGTCGATGATGGGGTGGGAAATCGTTGCTGCGTTCGTCATGCCGATACCGCTTCGAGGACGCGGCCTTTCGTTTCGACGCCGAGTGTGAGGACGAGCATCGCTGCGATGAAGAACGCAGCCGCGCCGAGATTGAACGCCGCACCCTGTCCCGCATTTGCGACGACGATCGGCAAGAGGATCGGTCCGATGATCGCGCCGATGCGTCCAAATGCCGACGCCATACCCGCACCCGTGCATCGCGCGCGCGTCGGGTAGAGTTCGGGCGTATATGCGTAGAGCGCGCTCCACATGCCGAACATGAAGAATTGCATGATGAAGCCCGTGACGAAGAGCGTCGGCACGTTCGTCGCACTGCCGTAAAAATACGCGGCCGCGGCGCCCAGAAGCATGACACCGGCCGCGACGGGTTTGCGCCCGATACGTTCGAGTAAGAGCCCCGTCACGTAAAACCCAGGAATACCGCCGAGCGTGATGAGCGTGACGAATCCGACCGATCCGATGATCGTGAAGCCGTGCCCTTTGAGGAGCACCGCGATCCACGAATTGAGACCGAAGAAACCCAGGAGCGCGAAGAACCACACGCTCGTCGCCATGATCGTGCGCTTAATATATGCCCGGGAGAATACGGTC
>JAYTXC010000296.1:0-27319 GCA_043743145.1 Rhodospirillales bacterium | reverse complement strand
ATAGCGGCGGGGTCCCACCCGTTCCCATCCCGAACACGGCAGTTAAGACCGCCAGCGCCGATGGTAGTCGGACCGCAGGGTCCCTCGAGAGTAGGACAGTGCCAGATTAAAGTAAGAAGCCCGTCCGAATGCAAATTCGGCGGGCTTTTTACATTTGCGAGATTGGTGACTCAGTTCTTAATCTTGAACATCAGGCCAGCGAGTGGAATAAACTCGATGCCGTCGGGATGATCGCCCGAACCGCCGGGACCCATCACGACCGTGACGAGCGTATTTCCGCGAATCGCCATGAGCATGCCGCGGCCCGTGAAGGTCGTGGTGGCGCCAGTGTTCTGTACTTTCAAATGTTCACTCGCGGTCATGCTCTTCATCATCGCGATTTTGGCGGATGGCATGGTCAAGCGCTGCAGGACGATGCCCATGCCCGTGTTTTTTTCGGTCGCGAAGACACAGCCGAATCTCGGCGCTTGGTGAAAGACGCCTTCCTTCACGATCGGCGCTCCAAGGAAGCCCACGACTTGCCCTTGCGTCACCCACGGACATTTTCCATCCTTCATGACCATCGACATTTCATTAGAAGGCTCGGCCGTTGCTGCAGCTGTCGTTGATATGATCGATAGAGCGGTTACGAAAACAGTTGCAAAGCTTGCGGCACGCGTCGATCGATTCATTTGGCATCTCCTTAAACGCATGGAAGATTTCGTTTCTGATCGCGCAATTCGGGTTACCATGGGAGTTGAATGAACTCTAGGATAGCGGATTCCGCATCGTTTTCGCCTGCATACATGACGACAGCGACGAGCATCGTGTCATGCATCTGTCTGCATGATTGAGTTCTTGATTTACAACATCATACCGACGAGGGTATCAACTCGATGCCGTCAACATTATCGTCGTGGCGCGACTCTAGGACACGAGCGGGTTTTTCAGCCGGCGACGCCTCATGTCTTAGTTTTTGATAAGAAACATGAGACCGGCGAGCGGAACGAACTCCACGCCATCGGTGGCGGAATTTTCTGCGCCCGCATGCATGATGACCGAGACGAGGGTCGTGCCGCGGATCGCCATAAGCACCCCGCGGTCGGTATAAATTTTGTAATCGTGGATGGTTTGCACTTTGGCTGGTCCATGCTCGAACATCGCTTGCATCTTCGCGATTTTCTCGATGGGATAGGTCTGGCGCGTGAGCCTGATGCTCACGGAATGGTCTTGTGGATCTCTCGCTGTCTCGAAGAGGCAGCCAAATTGCGGGGCTTGCCGATGGAAGACTTCGGTGGCGATCGGGCTACCGAGAAAACCCTGGACTTGAGCGGGAGTCACCCACGGGCATTTCCCGGGGCTCATCGGCATGCTCATTCGCTCTGCTGCCGCCCCGGGTGTCGTGTTCCCGATGGCAACAACTGCTGCTATGCAGGCTGATATCCGTACGTGGTGCGCGAGTCGAACCATGTGATGTTCTCCAAGTAAGGGCTTCACGCGAGTATATGATGCCCCCGTCCGTCCACAGTCCGAGAAAATGCCTAAGCAAATTTGAAGCCATTCTTTCCGGTGGCTTTCGTAACATAGAGAGCTCGATCGGCTGCAGCGAGTAACGATCCGGCGTCGCTTGCGTCGCGAGGATACGTCGCGGCGCCAAGGGAGCACGATAGGCCTGCGGCACGCAAATCGTTCGAAAGACGAGCCACAAGTGACCGAGCTTGCACGTCGTCGACATTGGTAAGTAATACGACGAATTCGTCGCCGGCATAGCGTCCGACGACGTCGTGCGCGCGAGAACTACGCGTTATCGTCTCCCCGAGGTGTTTCAAGACGGCGTCGCCATGCGCGTGACCTTGCAAATCGTTTATTTTTTTGAAGTCATCGATGTCGATCATAACGTATGTGAAAGAACGGCCATTCAATTCGCTCGCTTCGAGTTCCGATAGGAGTCGCTCGGCAAAGGCGCGGCGGTTGAAGAGACCCGTCAATGGATCGCGCATGGCAAGTTCTTGTGTTTTCGACAGCAGGATGCTGTTATCGATTGCAACCGATGCGATCGTCGTAAGCGCACGAATGAGACCGAATTCCCAATTTCGCGATTCTCGGCTGCGATGGCCGTCGACGTAAAGCAGGCCAATCGCACCCTCGGAGTTGGTGAGCGGACTCAAACCGTACCATGCTCGCACGTCGACGAGAGGAGCCGAAAGATCGCCTGCGCGGCCGACCCCGTCTGCGTCAGCATTGCGTAAGATCGATAGTGCGGCGCTTCCCGCGCTCACGTCAATCTGCTCGTTACTCGGTTCGACGATGTCGCTTCCATCGACTTGCGCACGCGCTTCAATTCCGCGGTGCCGATCGACATCGAAGTAAATCGCGCGGTTGAATCCTAGTGGATCGCGGGCCGCACGTAAAACGAGCGCGATGACATCATTTGGTGTTCGTGCAACGGCGATCATCGCAAATGCATCTTGGAGAGCGATTAGCGTCTGTGCTTGCTCGCGTGCGTCGGAGCGTTCGCGTTCGAGTTCAACGATGCGGTTCGTCAGCGATCTCATTTCGGAAATTTCTGAGCCCCGCAATTGGTTTGAGATCATAAACGTCGACGATACGCGGCTCCCGGAAGATCTTTGATCTCCTCGGGGTAAAGCGATGCCGCGCGTGCCGACGCGAGATCGATTTCGCCCGACGCGACGAGTTCCGAGAGATGCGTTTCGAGTGTCTGCATCGGACTCGCCGTCGTTCGGCTCATTCTCGAGCGTATCGGCGGCGAAGCCGACGTCGGGGAATCGCTTTTAGGCGGTGCGCAGTTCCGCGTTCGTCTTCCCCTTATGCCGGTCGCGCTGCCTGAGGCTTAAGCGTCGATCGACTACGTTCGGGTCGGCGCCATCCGCGGGTCGAGGGCGCGACTGACCTCGTCGCCGAGCGCTTCGAGGTGCGCGCGCGTGACGAGATCGAGGTTGGGCTTGCCGAGGCTTCGGCGGACACCGCTTGCGAGCGATACGAGTTCGTGACGGGCGAGCGCCTGCGCATCATACGGCGTGCCCGGTGGTGGTGTGGTCGCCATCCGCTCGAGCATACGCGCATAGTTTCGCTGCAGGTTCCGATGGATCGATGTTTTCGCGGGCGTGCCTGAGGCGAGATCGCCGTAAACGCTCCGCTGCGTCCAGGTGAAAAGATCGGCCATCGTCATCGGCGTGTACGACGCGGCCTTGCTCGGAAGATCGGCGAGGCGTTGCAACACGAGCGGTGAGTACATGTAGCCGAGCGCGGCATTTTGGTAGGCGGCGACGAGCGCAGAAAGCGAGAGGTCGTGACGCGGGACCTGCGTGTTCCCGAAATCGACGAACCCCTCGTATTCGCTGTACGTGAGGCGGCGCAGTGTTGAAGCCGAGATGTTCCAGGCAGCATCGTTAAAGAAATACGTGTCGAGATTTTTGAACGCGCGATATTCTTCGTCGCGCGCGATCGGTGTAAGCGGTGGTGGCGCGTGCGGATCGCCGCGACGGGCGCGCGAGAGATGCTCGCCCGCGATATAGTGCGTCATCGCCATCCCACAACGACCGTATTGCTGAATGAGCAAACCGAATGCCGTGCGTTCCTGATCCCATGGCATACCCGGGCGTGGGTACCGCGCGTTGATCGTACTGATGAGTTGACGGTCGATGCCGAGTTGGGTCTCGCACCAACCGATACTGTCGTTGGAGAGCATGAACGTCGCGATGCGCGGGTCGACCGCGTGCCCGTTGTATTCGTTATCCTCATCCGATGCGAAGGCATATTTCGGATTGATCGAGGCTTGCGCCCAACGGTTGAGCGTCGGCACTTCGTCTTGCGGCGTCACGGCACCGGCGATCGGCGCGTAACCCCAATGAATCGCGTGGTAATCGTACGGCCCGAGGACCGTCTGATTGTAATCGCCGTGCGGTGAATTTTTCGGCCAGATATTGAACGGCGCATATTCCATCAACGATGACGCCACGCCGTTTACTGAGGTAAACGCCTTGCTCTTGAGCTGGGCCATCGTGTAGGCGTTGTGGCCGATGAAGTTGTGCGCGAGTCCGAAATCGTGGCCGATCTCGTGCTCGACGGCCGATTTGAGATAGTCGTGCGAAAACGATATGGGAACTTCTTCGCCGAGTAGCGTGAGAGCGAGAACTCCGAAGGCCGCTTGTGCGTGCGCGCCCGTATCTCGGTGGATGAAGCCGTGCGCGCGGCGTTTTTTCGGTGCGAACGTTGCGAAATCGGACGGATTCCAAAGCTCGCTCGGCCGTTGCGCGAGATCGGCGCCGTCGACGTCGATCTCACTCGACGGCGAGCCCGATGACGGACCGACGACATCGGCATACGAGAATTTCCCATAGCGCATGAAGTCCGAATCGATGAGCACGCCGCCACGGAAAATCTCACCCGTGCGCGGATCCCACTCGATCTGCGCTTCGAGGAAACCGCCCCCGTTGGCTTCGGTCAACCAGCGAATGGTATTGTAGCGAATGTCGTCGGGATCCCAACTCGGATCGTTCGGCTGATCGGCGACGCGGACCGCATCGAGGATGCCGATGCGCTCGAAGGCTTTGTTCCATTCGAGCACGCCCTCACGAATCGCTCCGCGATATTGATCGGGAATCGTATTGGTTAAGGTGTAGACGATCGGCTTGACGGCTGGCGACGGTTTGGTCGGATCGCTCGCGCGGACACTCCAACGCAGTGCGAGTCGCTCGATATTATCGATTCGATCGTCGCGCGTAAAATTGACATGTGGGTCTTGCCAGAAGCCGACGCGGTCGTCGGCGAAACGGGGCACGTACCCCGGCGTGCTCAAAATTTCGGCGAGATTATACTTTACACGCATCAAAATGCTGTGCGGATCGGTGACGGTATTAATCGTATCGGGCTTGCTCGAGGCGTATGTCTGATCGGCCTCGATGACGACGTTCTTGGGGAAGGCCTTGCTCTCGCCGAAATACGTGCGCGACGAATCTTGACGGTACGCGCCCTGCGGGTTCTTGGGATTCTCGACGATCTCGCTCAGACCGTTCGCGAGATCGAGCGTATCGCCGAGCATGAACGCGACGTCGACGAGCGTCTTTCCGCTGGCCTTGTCTTCGGCGACGACGGGGAGCACGGCGATAATCGAATTCGCCGACGACAGCTTCACGGCCGATGCGATCGCCGTCCCCGCTTCGGCATTAAAACGGTACTGCGGCAAGACGAGGGCGATCTGCTTTTCGTTGAGGCGCTCGAATTTGACGATCCTAGCCGGCTGCTGAAAATCATCACCGGAATAGATCCCGTAGCCACCGAGACCGTTCGCGGTCGTCGCGTGCTCGTAAAATTCGCGATCGAGTTGCGTCTTCTCGAGACCGATGTATACTTTTCCGTTCTTACGCACGATCGTGAAGAGGCCGTCGGCGATGTCGGCGCCTTTGGTGAATTTCTCGATCGCGGGAAGCGCACTCGCGTCGGCATCGGGCGGCCCCGCTTTCGCGGCATCCGGTTTCGTCTGCGATTTCGCGCCGAGCGGCGCGGCGGGGACCGGGCTTGGTGCAGGCGTCGCGGGCGCCTCCAGCGGGGCTGCCGTCGTTGCGCGGGACTCGGCCGCAACGTGCTTCGGCGAAGCGAGCGTCGGTGCAGACGACGCGAAAAGCGTCGCGACGATGAGGAGCGCGATGGGTCGGAGAGAGCGCATGATTAGAGGTTGCCTCGTTTCGCTTGTTCCTCTTCGATCGAAACGAAGAGCGCTTTGAAGTTGCCTTTTCCGAAGGAGAGACTCCCGCGGCGTTGGATGATTTCCAAAAAAATCGTGGGCCGGTCTTGAAGCGGCTTCGTGAAGATCTGGAGCATGTAACCCCGATCGTCGCGATCGACGAGAATGCTCAGGTCGCGTAAGGTTGCGATGGATTCATCGATCGCCCCGATGCGCTCGCCGAGGGCATCGTAATACGTCGCGGGTGTCGCTAAAAACTGGACGCCGTTGGCGCGCAAAGCGCGCACGCTGGCCACAATATCGTCCGTGACGACGGCGATGTGCTGGACACCGGGACCGCCATAGAAATCGAGATATTCCTCGATCTGCGACTTTTTGAGTCCGCGCGCGGGCTCGTTGATTGGAAATTTGACGCGGTGATCGGCATCGGTGACGACCTTCGATCGGAGCGCCGTGTACTGCGTCGAGATGTCGCGATCGTCGAACGATACCAGCTGCGAGAAGCCGAACGTCCGCCCGTAAAATGCGACCCACGGATCCATCTCGTTCCAACCGACGTTGCCCACGCAATGATCGACGCGCATCAGATGCGGGTCGTGCGGCGCACGGGGCGAGTTTGCGACGGCAACGTAGCCCGGCATGAACGCACCCGCGTAGGCGGCGCGCTCGACGAACGTGTGCACGGTATCGCCATACGTTGCGATCGTTGCGAGGACGACGCGCCCGTCCGCGTCGTGTTCCTCGTGTGGCTCGACTACCGCGCGCGCGCCTGCCGCCACCGCATGCACGTAGGCCGCACGGGCATCGGCAACGCGGAGGGCGACGTCGCGAACGCCGTCGCCATGCGCGCGCACGTGGTCGGCGATCGGATCGTTCGATCCAAGCGAGCTCGTGACGACGAATCGGAGTTCGTTTTGGGCGAGCACGTAAGAGGCGCGGCCCGGCGTTCCTGTCTCCGGACCCGCGTACGCGACGATCTGAAAACCAAACGCGGTGGCGTAAAAATGCGCGGCTTGTTTTGCGTTGCCGACGTAAAAGTGGAGGTGGTCCCAATCGAGTGATCCGCGTGCGGGAACGCGATCGATGAGTTGCGTCGCCATGTACGACCTTCTTTCACGTCGCTAAATCTTTGTGGCCCACGAGCGAAAATACTGCGCGTCTTCGTAAGCGAGCGCGGCTCGCGCGATACCGAGCGGGGCGAACGTATCGATCATGATCGCGAGTTCGTCCGTTGCGCTGCGGCCGAGGCTCGCTTCGACGGCACCGGGTTGCGGGCCGTGCATGGCACCCGCGGGGTGGAGCGTGATCGAGCCTTCGGAGATCCCCCGACGACTCATGAAATTTCCGCTCACGTAATAGAGCACTTCGTCGCACTCGGGGTTCGCATGATTGTAAGGCACGGCGATTGCGAGCGGATGATAATCGACGAGGCGTGGGACGAAGGCGCAAAAGGCCGCTCCCGGCGCTTCGAAGGTTGCGTGGACGGGCGGCGGCTGATGGAGCATGCCGGTGATCGGCGCGTAGTCGTGGACGTTAAATGCATACGGGTAGCAGTATCCGTCCCACCCGATGAGATCGAAGGGGTGGTTCTCAACGATGTAGGTGGCGCTGCGGCCGCGACTCGTCACGCGGATCTCGAATGCACCTCGCGCATCGATGGGATCGCGGAAGGTGGGCGCGCGGAAATCGCGTTCGTAATATGGCGCGTGTTCCTCGAGTTGGCCCGCGTCGTTGCGGAAGCGGCGCGGGATGCCGATCTGGCCCGTCGACTCGTAGACGATCGCTCGCGTCGGTTCGCTCGGTTGGAGTCGGTACGTCGTCCCCGACGGAATGACGAGATAGTCATGTGCGCCATAAGCAAGATCGCCGAACGGCGACTCGAGCATCCCGGAGCCCGTGTGGATGAAGAGCAATTCGTCGCCGCCAGCGTTTCGATAAAAGCTCTCGGTCCCCCGATCGAAATCGGCGAGCGCGATTACGATGTCGGCGTTGCCGAGAAGCGGGGTTCGCGCCTCGAGGGCGCTTCGGCCGCTAGCGTGCGTAACGCTCCCGTCGCTGCCGGTCTGAAAGTGTCGATTCCGCAGCGGGTCGTTGGGTTCGAAGAGCACGGGTTCGCGTTTCCAGGGCCCGACGTCGAGCGTTGCCGTCGGCGGGCGCAGGTGGTAAAGGAGGGCGTACGTGCTCGAAAAGCCCTGACGCGAGAAGAGTTCTTCCGCGTAGAGCCCACCATCGGGACCGCGGAATTGCGTGTGGCGCTTCGGCGGTACGGATCCGGCGCGAAGGTAGGATGGCATCTCCAGACGATTCGCCCGCTCGGCCCGAGCCCCTTACCGGACCGAGCGACCGGGAACCCTGGACCGTTTGCTTGCGTTACGCCGGGGTATAGACGCCCGTAGGAGGAATCGAATCCATATGAAGTTTTCTCGCCGTCTCGTAATCGCCGCGCTTGCCGCCGTGATGAGTCTGTCGTTCCTAGCGCCGATGCCCGCACGCGCCGATGGGGCCGCAAGCACGCGAAACATCATTTTTGGTGCGGCCGCGATCGGTGGCACGTTGCTGATCATCAATCACAACAAGAAAGTCCATCAAAAGTACGCCGAGTACGACCGTCGTCAGGCCGAGACCGCGATGGAGCGCAATCAGGCTCAGGCCGCATACACGAGCCAGCGTCAGGCGTACCTCAACGAGGTTGCATACGCAAACGACCTCAAGCACGAAATCGCGTATCAGCATAACGCGGTTCGCGAACGCGACAAGCAGATCTCGTCGCTCAAGCATTCGCTGATCGTCGCGAAGTATGGCCGCGATAATCGCACGGCATTCGTGCAACATGTCGCAAGCCCGCGCTCGACCGCCGCTCGCAACGCTCCGCCGCGTCGCGCCGATGTCGCCAATGCCGCGACGCCGCAAACCGTTTCCTACGGGTGGGGCTCGTACTAGGCGAGAAACGTCTCACACCGAGCAGCGCGCTTTCTGGCGCGCTGCTTTCGTTTGCGCTTGCGAGTTGCGCCACGCATACGGAATCGCCGGCCGATCTCGCGGATCGTATCACGCGCGCCGTGTATGCAAACGATCTCGACACGACACGTGCGAGCTTCGATGAAGCGACGAAACGCGCGGTGACGCGCACCGATCTCGGGGCGCTTTCGGATCGCATGCACGCACTCGGCACGATCGCATCGATCAAACAGCGCACCGGCAACGCCGATACCGGGCGTTACGAATTCGACGTGACGTTTACGAGTGGTTCGCTACTCGTGCAGATGCGCGTGGATCCGAGCGGTCGCATCGGCGCGTATCGCGTCATTCCGATCGATTCGTCGACACCGCCGACGCCATCAGCGAAGGGCTGAACGCTCGTCGATCAATTCGACGATCCGCGGCAATTCGAGGTTGTGTCGCATCATGTTAATGAGGATGCAGCCCTGTTCGATCGCATCGTCGAGAGCGACGTGGGTGTGCGGGAGATTCTCGTCGATCCACTCCGCGGGATACTGGCGTTTGCCAACGTGACGGTATTGGCGTTTCATAACGGCGGCGGCGTAGCTGCGTAGGTCGAGGCTTGCGAATCCGATCGGGCTCTCCCCGAGGAAACGCTGAAAATAGTAGTACATGAACGTAAAATCGAAGCCGCTGGGCGCGCCGACGACGATCGGTCGCCCGAAGGCTTTGATGTCGTCGAGCCACGACTTACAATCGACCATCGCGCCGCGCGGTGAAACGAGATCCTCGCGCGATTTTGCGAATGCGGCGGCTTGATCGGGCTGCGCCCACCACTTCGAGGTGCGGTCGTCGACATCCGCACCGTCGAGAAGCTCGAGGTTGCGCGAAAATGTCCCGACGAGCTTTTTATCGATGGTGAATGCGGCGAGGCCGAAGCTCAACATCGAAAAGAGGCCTGGACACGGTCCATCGGCTTCGACGTCACAAGAGATGTAGAGTTCGGGGGTCGGTTGCGCTTGTTCGTGTGCGATGTCGCCATGGATTGGCACGCATCGCGCGCCGGTCCTTCGCGCAAGAGTCGGGCAATCGAGCGCGCAACGTTTGTCGGATGCACGAGCGTGGCGACGCGACGACCGATGCCGCACGAACATCGTGGGTTCCCATCGGCGACGCAGATTTTCCGATTCAGAATTTGCCGTACGGCGCCATCATCCGCGACGGGGAGACCGCGCCACATCTCGCCGTTGCGATCGGCGACTACGCGCTCGATCTCGGCATCCTCGCGCGCGGTGGCGCCTTCGATGCGGTCGGGTCCGATGCGCGATTGTTGCTCGGCGGCCCGTCTCTCGATCCGCTGCTCGCACGCGATCGCACGACGTGGCGGCGAGTCCGCGCCGCGATCTCCGGCTATTTGCGCGCGGATGCATCTGCGGCGCCGCGCGACGGCGAACTCGCGGCGCGGGCGCTCGTTTTGCGTCGCGAGGTCCGCAATGTCGTCCCGTTCGCCGTCGGCGCGTTTGTTGATTTTTATTCATCGCTCGAACATGCGACGAATCTCGGGCGTCTGTTGCGACCGGGCGATGAGCCGTTACTTCCGAATTGGCGCTTTTTGCCGATCGGGTATCACGGTCGTGCGTCGACCGTCACGTGCGATGCAACGGTGCGGCGACCTTACGGTCAGATCGCGGGGCCCGCGGGCGTTCCACATTTCGCCGCGACGCGCAAGCTCGATTACGAGCTCGAACTCGCCTACGTCACCGGGAACGGTATCGCGGGGCCGATCACCGCGGAGCGCGCGCGTGAATCGGTCTTCGGGGTTGCGTTGCTCTGCGATTGGAGCGCGCGCGATATCCAGGCGTGGGAGTATCGGCCACTGGGGCCGTTTCTCTCAAAATCATTTGCGACGTCGCTCGGTCCGTGGATCGTTTCGAACGATGCGCTCGAACCGTTTCGATGCTCGTCGCGTGCGCAAGAACCGGCGCCGCTCCCGCACCTCGTTGCGGAATCGCGTGGCGCGTTCGATATCGTCGCACGCGTCTCGCTTCGCTCACGTGCGATGTGCGCGCGCGGCGATGCGCCCGATCGAATTGCCGAGGTCAATGCACGTGATCTCTATTGGACGATCGGGCAACAACTCGGCCACGTTGCGAGCAACGGCACGGCCGTTCGCGCGGGCGACATCTACGCGACGGGAACGATCTCCGGGGCGGCACCCGAAGACGTCGGAAGCTTGATCGAACGGACCCGAGACGGCGCCGTTGCGCTACGACTTTCCGATGGCTCGGAGCGCACGTATCTCGAAGATGGCGACGAGGTCACGATGTCGGCACACGCGCGTGGTCCGCATGCCGTTGCGATTGGATTCGGCCGACTTCGCGCGCACGTGGTGTGAGGCCGCATTCGAGTCGCATCTCGTTCCCCTCAGCGAAACCCAGCGATGCGTAGAGTGACCGGGCACCCAAGCTCGGATGCACGACGATATGCCGCACGCCGCGCGCGCGTGCGGCATCGACGGCTTCACGGCAGAGTTCGCGTGCGAAGCCACGCTTTCGCAGAGCGGGTGCCACGTAGACGCCCGCAAGCTCCGCATGCCACGATGTCTCGGGATACGGTAAGCGTTGCCAGAAGAGCATGCTCGCGGAGCCCGCGACGCGTCCGCCTGCGACCAGCAACCACGCATCGAGTCGATCGCTTGCGAGCAGATCCTCAAAAGCGTGCGCGGCTTCGCGTTCGAAGCGCACATCGTTGGCCGGTTCGAGCGAACCGAGCTCGAGGAGGCTCGCGCGACGCATCCGCGCGAGGGCGAATCCGTCGCCGCGCGTTGCGGGCCGAAGATAGGGTTGCGCTAGATCGACCACGACGTGAACGTCTCCGATTCGGGTGCGGAACAAAAGAAAAAAGCGCGCCATGGCGGCGCGCCCGTGGATCTCGCAAGTCTGGTGTACGGCTACACGAAGCCGCCACCCGGTGCGAGAAGCACGGGCATGGTCGGCGGTCGGCGACGCAAAGAAAACATGCGCGCATTGAAACATGCGCGTGCGGCTCGCGTCAAGGGCGCGGCGTTCGCACCCGTTCGACTATGGCGAATCGGCGACGGCGGCGTTGGCCGCCATAAATCCGATCTTCGAATGCGTGCCGTCGCAGAACGGCTTCGTCGTCGACGCGCCGCAACGGCAGAGCGCGACGGTCGTTTTTCCGCCGAGATCGATCTCGTTCCCATCGGCGTCGCGCAGAACGATCGGGCCTTTGACCAAGAGCGGGCCCGCGGGTCGGAGGGAAATTTCGACGTCAGCCATGCGTTCGTCTTACTCGCGCGCCATAGCGAACCTTCACGCTACGCGAAGACGGGGCCGCTCGCACGACCCCGTCTTCCGATTGGTTCAGTGCTGAACCTTAGAGGATCCCGGAGAGAAAATATCCCTTCGGCGAACCGATGCCCGTGACGTTGTCGAAGCCCGCGTGTGCGCTAAAGGCACCGTTGCTTCCCGCCGTCACGTCGTGATACGCGTTGTAGCCGCTCGTCGAGAAGGCTTTGTAAATCCGCGGATTGACGAAGCCGGCTCGCGTGCCTTGACGTTGATTGATCTCCGTTTGGAGTGCCGCGTAGATCGGACATGCCCACGACGTTCCGCCGAGAGGACCATTCCAATTCGCACTCGGTCCGCCCGAGCCGAAGTAGAACGCGGTCCCGGACGCGGGATCGGCGGGGAAGGCGATGTCGGGAACGTTGCGTCCTGCCGTGCTGGCACCGGCGACACCGGATTGATAGGACGGCTCCGCCCACTGCTTGGAAACGCCGCCGCCAGATCCGGTCCAGCCGGTCTCCGACGCATACGCGCCCGTGGAGGTTACTTTGACGTTCGTGCCGCCGAGTGCGACGAATTCGGGACCGCTGGCGGGTGCTGAGACACCCGTCGCGCCGCCGCACTCTGCCGACCCTGAGTCGCCGCTGGAAGCCGCGAACGTGATGCCCTTCGCGGCGCCCTGCGTCGCGATTTGATTGGTTGCTGTATCGAATGCGGGATCGCCCGTCTCGCATCCGCCGAAGCTGGAATTGAGAACGTCGACGGCGTTATCGGCCACAGCGCGATTGTAGCCGTCTTCGATATGGACGGACGAGAGATCCGGGAAGAGATACATGTAGAGATGCGTTCCCGGCGCGAGACCGACGATCGTTTCGACGTCGAGTGTCGCTTCGAGCGATGCGTTCGTATTCGCGAACGTCGGACTGTACGGCGCGCCGCCGTCGACGCTCACGCGCGTCGTTGCTGGTCCCGTTCGCGTGATCCCGAAGTAGTTGAGGTATGTCGTGAGATCGGTATCGGAAAAGTCGCCGGAGATAGCGATGCCGGTCGACCGACCGCTGCCGTTGTAGCCGTGCTGGACGGGGAGATCGTAGCCGTTCGCGACGGCGATGGGCCCGAGGCCGGCATCGGGTCCGGTGAGGCTACCTCCGATCGGCGCGCCACCACCGCTCACGGGCGTTGCCGTGGGTGCGGGCGTGGGCGTTCCCGTCGGAGCCGGTGTGGGGGTCGTCGTGGGTGCGGGCGTCGGTGTCTTCGTTGCCACGGGCGTTGGTGTCGCGCCCGGCGGCGGGGTCGAGGTCGGTGCGGGCGTCGGTGTCGGTGTTGCGGCAGCACCGCTCGTAAGATTCACGTCGTCGACGTATTGGATCGTGTAGTTTCCGCCGTATCCGTCACCGTGCACGCCGAAGTAAATCGAGAGCGTACGCCCGGCGAATGCGGAGAGATCGAAACTCTTGAGCACCCAACCGTTGGTGTTCGAAACCGATTTGTACAGCTGTGAAACGATCGTTCCGGTCGAATCGAGCAGCAGTGCCCATTGATACGAATACGTCGTGTTGGCTTCGTTCGAGATTTGGTAGACCCAGAACGAGAGGATGCCCGAAGCCGGGATCGTGACGTTCTGACAGAGACCCGCATCGCCGTTGATCTCGCCGGTCGATGAGTTCGTTGAGCCCGCCCGCTCGGAGTACGTGCCGGAATGCGCGCGATAGCTCGAGATGGTGGCGGCAACATTCCCGCATTGCGGCCAGAACGACGTGCCGCCCGATTCGAAGCCCGGATCTTGCACGATATTGGTTGCGTTCGTCGTGATGGCGTTGTGCTTCAGCGGCGAACGCCCGCGCGCCGGCGAGACGTCGAAGCGGGCGCCGCGAACGTGACGTGGTCCGACGTTGCGCGCGGGTTGCGGCCGTTCGGCGTCGGCTGCGAGCGCGAGAGCACGCGTACGCGATTGCGCGCGTTCCTGTGCGGTTGGGAACGCGAGTGCGGGTTTGGCGACGATGAGGTCGCTCAGACCGCTGACCGTGCCGACGAAACCACGGAGGTCGTCGGGCATCGTCGCGGGGCGGACGTTGGTGTAGCGCGTTCCGTAACCGACTTGCGCGACCGTATGGATTTCGGTTTTGAAGTACCGCTCCGCCACGGTTGCCGCGGCAACCGCGTCGATGATAGTACGATTCGGGTAGAGGGTCGTAATGCGGAAGCCTGCGCGAACGAGTGCACCGGCCGCGCGTGCGTAGGCGGCGACCGTTGGCGCGAAGTACGCGTCGAATTGTTCGTTGCTCAAATAATGACGAAAGAGCGGAGAGCCGGGATCGGCCTGCATGCGCGTGAGCGCGTCGAGTTCGGTTTCGTGTCGATAGTTCAGCGTTACGGCAACCGAAACGGGCGTCGCATGCGCGGCGCGGCCGAGATCGTGGAAATCAACGCGCCGCGGAACGTCGGCAGCATAGCCACTGCGCAGTTGTGCGGCGCCGGCAGAGAGCGTGTTTGCGAGAAGCGCGGCAATGACGATCGCCGGCGCGAGGCGTTGTAAAACCACGAGACCTCCAAAGGCATGGTGGTCGAGCCGAAACGTGGACGTTCGCACATGACCACACGAGAAGCTGAGGTCTCATCCCTGTGCGCGAGTCTGGGAATGCCGACCTGCCGCGAATTGCCTAACGTGCGCGACGTTCGGTGCCGGTGGGGCCCGCATGCGTCGGCCACCACCAAGGCTCTGCTTGAGGTTCGTCGCGTTTGCCTGCAATCGCAAACGCGATTACGAGCGCCGCGAGCAAAACGTAATCGATGTGAAGCGGTGCGCGTGTCGCGCGAATGGCGTCGATTGCGGCGACGATAAAGTACCCCGCCGTCGCGATCCATCCGGCTTGTGTCGCGCGCGAGCGTTCGCCGAGAACGCGCGTACTCGCAAGTGAAAGAACGAGGCCGAGCGCGCACGTCGCGATCCAAAGTATTGAGAATATGGTCACGAACCCATGATAGCGCATGCGGCTCGGCGAACGCGACGCGCGATGCGAACCCGATCGAAACGTTTCTTGGCAGTCGCAGGCTTCGGCCTCGCGCTGACGCTTGCTGCCTGCCAGGGGAACCTCGGCAGCGGGTCAGGGCTCTCGATCCCGCAGCAACAGCCCTACGGTCAGCCCGGCGGTCCGAACGGTGCGGGGGCGGCGCCGCAGAGTCGGCAGCGAGCGCTCGAGGGCGCGGTTTATTTGACGAACGACGCCACCGAGATTCCACTGCCGACGATCAATGGTTACGGTGTCGCGCTCGCCCTCGGAACACCGACCCCGACCCCGAGCCCGACGCCTCTCGCCACCGCGATTCCGAGCGCGTCGTCGTCACCAGCAAGCAAACGCCGTCGCAGGAAATCGCGCGCACAAGAGATGCATCTCGCCGTGAACGCACCGACGGCCGCACCAACGCCGAGTGCTCTCGGGAGTTCGGCGACCACGAGCGCGCCGACGAGTGCGAGTTCACCCCCGGTCGCGGCATCGGCATCGGCATCGGCGAGCGCATCGGCGGCTCCGAATGCGAGCTCCAGCCCCGCGCCGAAATTCATCACGAAAACCATCGTTTTTCCCGACGACGCACCGCCTGTGCCGACACCTCAAGCGAGCGGAAACGTGCAAACGTTTAACGTGCGCAAGGCGATCGTGCGTGGGTATCTCCAAGCGGGCGCGCAGGTATCTCTTTACGGACTCGGTGCCGTACGGTTTACGATTCCGAAGGCGGAACAGAGTGCCGGACGCGGATACACGATCGCCGTGTATGCCGCCGGACGGCGCCATCACGACGCGCTCGTGACCGTCGACACGACGCCGGTACTCGAAAAAGATGTCGTCGCCTCAACGCGTGCGACCGATCCGCTCGTGTTGAAAAAAGGCGTGAGCTACCTTTTCATGTTGTACGGCGACGAATCGCTCGCACCGCTCGCGGTGCCCTCGGGATATTCGTCACCGGGTCAAAATCCATTCGTCACGCCATATCCGTCCGCGCCTGCGGGCGGGCAACAACCCGGCGTTGGTATCGGCGGGGGGGCGCGGCCGACGTCGTTTCCGAGTCCCGCGAATCCGCAGCCAACCGCATCCTAACGTCGGACAGTCGTTTGACCGAACGCTCGCGTGCGTGCTACGCTATCAGCACGTCACGCGGAATTGCGCGACGCCGCCGGAAAGGAGAAGTGCCATATGAATAATCGTCGAGTTCGATCGATGCACGTGCACATTTGGAGTGCGCTTATTCCGGGCACCACGTTTGGTTCGCCCGATCCGCGGATTCACGAACGACCGTAGCGAGCTAACGCACCTCGGTACTTCGTCGCCTCCGCACAACACGCGGGGGCTTTTTTGTCGGTCGCCGCGCCTCACCTATTTTTTGCCGGAGGACCATCGTGGAGACCCATCTCATCGACATCGTGGCACGCGAGCGCGTGCGCGATCTCTCGCGCGAAGCCGCCAACTGGCGGGCCCTTCGCGCCGGACGTCGCTCGATCAAACGACCATTTCGGCGGCGCCTCGTCATCGCGCTTCGCGCGATGGGCTACGCCGCGCTCTCGCTCGGCGATGCACTCGCGGAATCGCATTAACATGACATCGCCCCTCACGCGCGCGGCCGCGATGATCGTTCGGCCGCGCGCGACCTGGGGGACGATCGCGAGTGAAAAGACGTCGCTCTTCGCGATCCTTTTCGGATACGTCGTGCCGCTCGCCGCGATCGGACCGGTTGCGACGTTCCTTGCGCTCCGTGTCGTCGGCGTTCCGATCGCAGCGCGACAGATCTATCGCACGTCGGTCGGCGTCGCCTTCGCAAACGCCGCACTCGCGTTCGGGCTGGTTCTCGGCGGGATCGTGCTCATCGCCACGCTCATCACGATGCTCGCGCCGCCATTCGGGGCGACACGCGATTTCGTCCGGGCGTTTCGTATCTCGGCCTACGCCTACACGCCGCTGCTCATCGGTGGGGCGCTGGTTTTGATTCCCAAGCTCGGGTTATGGCAACTCGGCGCGCTGCAGATTCTCGCGGCGGTCGACGCGCTCGTTTTGCTCGTGATGGGGCTGATCGCCATTATCGGGACATCACCGCGTCGCGCGATCGTGTTCGCCGCGGTCGTCGTGGTCGCGGCTTTTGGCTGCGGTTACCTCCTTGGCGTCGCGGCAGCGCTGGTCCGAGGGCCGATCGCATAGCGCGTGCATCGGGCGAACCCCTGTGCTATACTCGGGCTCGCCTTGTCGGGGGTTGGGCTCCGCGCAACGTCACCCTATCAACCCCGCCAGGACCGGAAGGTAGCAACGGTACGTAGGCCCTGATGTGTGCCGCGGTCCACCTGGCCTCCGGCAGGCTTTACACGCACGCTGGCCGCGGCCCGAAAGGGTCCCCGTGCGGAGGACCAACATATAGATACTTCGATGCCAATTAGCGCCTTCGCAGGCCTCGTGTTCGGTGTTTCGGCACTTACGCTCGGGCTCTACCACCTCGCTTTCGTCGCACCGCGCTTTCGCGCACTCGCGACCCTGGTCGCAGGCGGCTCACCCGTCGCCAACCTCGACGGAGGCGCGCTCGCCTCCGCCGGCGCCGAAACCGTCGCCGCGACGAAGTCGCTCGACGAGCGTCTCGTGGGGCTCGAGCGAACGCTCAAGCGCGATCTCCATCGTGTCGGCTTCTTGCGATACAACTCGTTTAGCGATGTGGGCTCGGACCTTTCGTTCACGCTCGCGCTCCTCAACGAGAACGGCGATGGCGTCGTTTTCACGAGCATCTACTCGCGCGAAGAGACGCGCACGTATGGGAAGTCCGTTCGGAAATTCGTGCCCCAGCAGGGTGCGTCGAAAGAAGAGCAGAGTGCGATCGCGATGGCGCGCACGGGCGTGGGAGTTTAAGCCGTCGTGAAGTCGGGATACCTCATTAAGATCGTTCCACCGATGGGCTACCGCGTCTTCCGACTCGAATTTTCGCGACGTCATATCGTGGTCGCGATGATACTCATGGTCCTGACGCTCGGCACTATCGGGGGATCCTACGTCTGGACGCTCGCGCACGCTGAAGCACGCGTGCACGAACTGCGGTCGCTCACGCTCGACCAACACGACCGCTTGAAAAAGATCGACGCGCAAGCCGCCGTGCTCGATGCGCAACTCCAAGCGTTGCGCACGCAAAACGAGCAAATTCGACGACTCATCGGCGATGGCGGCAAAAGCGCGCCATCAGGAAGCGCGCGCTCCGTCGCTCCGGCAACGCACGGTCTACCGCTGGCCAGCGGCGCACAGTCTTACGCTCGCGATGATGCTTTCGACGTCGTTGCGGCGCGAATCGAGCGCTTGCGGAACGATTCGCGCCGCGCCCGCTCCGATGGCGATCGATTACGCGGCGTCGCCCTTCGCGTGCTCAACATGGCTCGCCTCGAAGACCTCGCACGAGCGCGCGTCCTCGCGTCGATTCCTTCGCTCGACCCGGCGGGTAATGCGGGAAACGCCGCGATCGCATCGGTCTTCGGATGGCGCGTGATCCCCTGGCCGGAGTTCCATAAGGGCGTCGATCTCGACGCGGATTACGGTGAGAACGTGCGCGCGGGCGCGGCGGGCACGGTGATCGCCGCGGCATACGATGGCGGCTACGGCAATAAAATTGAGATCGACCACGGCAATGGCTACCACACGTGGTATTGCCATCTCTCGAAGATCGACGTTCATTCAGGGCAGTACGTGAAGAAAGCCGAGCACATCGCCCTCGTTGGGTCGACCGGGGCGTCGACGGGCCCGCATCTCCATTATCAGATCATGCTCGACGGCGTGCCCGTCGATCCGGTTCCCTATCTTCACGGCGTCCCCGATCGCGTGCTCGCAAGCCTGAAATAGCGCGCATGCTATGGGCGCCTCGAGCGCGAACGATGCGAGAGTGAATTTGGTATCGTGCGAGGCGTGGGCGTTGCTCTTTTGGGTGCTACAAATATTTTGGATCGCGATGTTGCTCTACGCCGTCGTATCCTGGGTGCCCAGTCTTCAGGGTCGTTGGAGCGTGATCGTCGCTCGCATCGTCGAACCAGTATTGATTCCGGTTCGGCAGATCATTCCGCCGATCGGCGGTCTCGACTTGTCGTTTTTGGTGATCATCGTGCTGATCGGTTTCGTAAAAAATGCCATTCCCGGCGGCGGGAACTTCGCGTACTGCTCGGTGCTGTAACGCATGGCGATCGCACCCGACTTAAAGCGAACCGGAAGCCGGACGGCACACAACGTCCGAAACTTTTGCATCATCGCGCATATCGACCACGGCAAGACGACGCTTTCGGATCGCCTTTTGGAGGTGACCCGTACCGTCGCGCAGCGTCAGATGGAAGCGCAATTGCTCGACGCGATGGATCTCGAACGCGAGCGCGGGATCACAATTAAAATGCATCCGGTCACGCTCGATTATGTTGCCGCCGACGGCCAGAAGTACGAATTGAACTTGATCGACACGCCGGGGCACGTCGATTTCTCGTCGGAAGTTTCGCGGTCGCTTCGCGCGTGTGAAGGCGCGCTGCTCGTGATCGATGCGGCGCAGGGTGTCGAAGCGCAGACGCTCGCGAACTATCACCTCGCACTCGAACAGAATCTTACGATTATTCCGGTCATTAACAAGATCGATCTGCCCGCAGCGGATCCCGAGCGCGTAAAACGCGAGATCGAGGAACTGCTCGTCATCGAGGGCAGCGATGCGATTTTGTGTAGTGCGAAAGAGGGCATCGGGATTCGAGAAATTCTTGAAGCGATCGTCAAACGCATTCCCCCGCCGTCTGGGAATGACGATTACGTCCGGGGACTCGTCTTCGACGCGCAGTTCGATCCGTATCGCGGCGTCGTTTCGTACGTTCGCGTCACCGATGGGACGTTGCGTGCGGGCTCGCGCTTCATGTCGATGAATCAGAAGAAGGTCTACGAGGCGACGGAAGTCGGTGTGTTCAAGCCCGAGATGCGTAAGACGCAGCAGCTCGACATGGGCGGTGTGGGTTACATTATCGCAAACATCAAGGGGTTAACCGAAATCGACGTCGGCGACACCTTGACGGAGGCTGCGAATCCCGCACCCGAAGCGTTGCCGGGATACAAGCCGATCGTACCGATGGTGTATTGCGGGCTCTACCCGAACGAAGGGGTCGAAGTCTCCGATTTGCGCGAGGCGCTCGAAAAACTTTCGCTCAACGATTCGGCATTGCACTTCGAGCCGGAGAGCTCGATCGCACTCGGCTTCGGCTTCCGCTGCGGCTTCCTCGGACTCTTGCACATGGAGATCGTGCAAGAACGCCTCGAACGAAATTACGATTTGGATCTTATCGCGACGTCACCGTCGGTCGTCTTCCGGGTGACGATGAGCGATGGCACCGTCGAGAACATCGACAATCCCGCAAAGCTTCCCGCACGCGATCGTATCGCACTCATGGAGGAGCCGTACGTCAAGGCGACGGTCATTACGCCGCCCGAGTACGTTGGGGCAATCATGGAGCTCACGCAAAATCGTCGGGGCAACCTGGAGAACATGGAGTATCTCGCGGATGGTCGCGTGATTTTGACGTACGAGATGCCGCTCATCGAAGTCATCATCGACTACTTCGACCGGCTCAAATCGAGTACGAAGGGCTACGCTTCGCTCGACTACGAAATGATCGGCTATCGTGAGGGGGATCTTGTGAAACTCGAGATCTTACTCAACGCCGAAGCCGTCGACGCGCTCTCGTCGATCGTCGCGCGCGATAAAGCGGCGCTACGTGGTCGTGGGCTCGTCGAGAAACTCAAAGAACTCATTCCGCGCCAGATGTTCGACGTGCCGATTCAAGCGACCATCGGCGGCAAGGTCGTCGCGCGCGAAACGGTCGCCGCGATGCGCAAGAACGTGCTTGCGAAATGTTATGGCGGCGATATTTCGCGCAAACGGAAATTGCTTGAGAAACAAAAAGTCGGCAAGGAACGGATGAAGCGTGTCGGCCGGGTGGATCTTCCGCAAGAGGCCTTCATGGCCGTGCTCCGCCTCGACGAAAAATAACCCGAAGTCGCAGGAATGGAAAAGAAAGCCGGTCGATAACGACCGGCTTTCTTCTGTAACGAGACGCGAGCGGTTAGCCTGCCTTTTTCGCGTACAGGTTGCAATATGCGAGCGGGGCGATTTGACCGGCGACTGCCTGGCAAGCACCGTTCTTCTGATGGGGCTTCGCCGCGATGTAGAGCGCGCAATTCGCGCAGTTTTTGCCCTTCATCTTCGAAACCTTGATGTACCCGGCGGCCTTCTGCGTCATGCCCGCAGCTTCGGCTTCCTGTGCCTGAAGCGCCGCGAAGGCACCGATGGCGAGCGGAGCGAGGGCGATTTTCGCAAGCAGGTTTCCGCGCGAAATGTTCTGCTGATCTTTATCCACGAAATGACCTCAATAAATGGCGCGTGCGCGATGTAGAAGAGCGGTTACCGGGCACGACGGCAAATTCCGCTTGGATCAACAGACGAATTCGCAATGCGTAACGTTTCAAAAAATAGCTTCTTAGGCGAAACTATATTTTAATTAGGAATGCCTCACACACGGTGGCTAGATCCACGGGTCGTGAATGCCCTCATACGTATTGGAAAAAAGTGTTGTGGCTTCAGGTGATGCTTCAATCTCGATCGCGTCGGTCGTTGCGTTGATGAGTGCGGTTATGTCGCGCTTGAGTGTTTCGAGCGTGGCGATGTCGATAATGGCGCTTGCGATGAGGCGACGTTCGAACGTGGGCACGGGATCACGTTCGCGTTCTGCGGCAACTTCATCGGGCGACCTGTAGGTGCGATCGTCGTCGTCGGTGGTATGGGAAAGGAACCGATAGCACATCGCCTCGACAAATGTTGGTCCTCCACCGGCTGTAGCGCGATCGCGCGCCATGCGGACGGCACCATAGCAGGCGACCGGATCGAAGCCGTCCACGACGACGGCCGGCATGCCATAACCCGCTGCGCGTGTCGCGACTTCCTCGACGGCCATCTGCTTTCGCTGTGGCGTCGAGATCGCGTAGTGATTGTTCTCGCAGATGAAGACGATGGGAAGCTTGGCGACGGCGGCAAAATTCATCGCTTCGTGCCACTCGCCCTGGCTGGTCGCGCCTTCGCCGAATTGACAGAAGACGGTGCGATCCGTTTCCCCGCGGAACTTGAGTGCGTAAGCGGCGCCGACGGCATGCGTGCATTGCGCGGCAATGATCGAACTAATCGAAGCGATGCCCAGATCATGTGCGGTAATGTGGTTGATAATATTGCGTCCGCCCGTACGGTCGCTCGCGCGCGCGAACTGCGAGCGGAAGAGGTCGGCGAGCGAGAAACCGCACGCCAGGATCAGACCCGTGTTGCGATAGTACGGATATAAAATATCGCGTCCGCGCACGAAGGCGAGACCCGTTGCGGCTTGAATGGCTTCATGGCCCTCAGATCCCATCGCGATGGCGATCTTTCCCTGACGGTTCAGCGCGAAGCCGCGTGTATCCACCGCTCGTTGCACGAGCATATTGTGCAACAAACAACGCATGTCTTCGTCGTCGAGTTCGATCGCGTTTTCCGTTTTCCGGGTCATGAATCGACGAGTGCCGAGCGATACGCGCGCCCTCCTGCTCGGATCCTTCGCACCTACTTTACAACGCGCGTGCGCGCGCGTATACTGCGATAACGGCTCGAGACGTACACCACCAAAGCTTCCGAGGAGGGCGAGTGATTTCGCAAGATCCACCGGGGCACCATAGCGGAGCGTGCGAACGCGCCTAACGCGCACACGAAATCCGCCAGAATTGACCTGAAAGGCGTCGCTCTTGAAGCGGTGCCTTTCGCTTTTTTTCCCGGCGGCGTTTCAGATTGCTCGTCCTGTGTTGTGTGCATAACACATGCGGGTAACCGTTCTCCTGATGTCTAGTGCCGAGCCCGAACTTCCTGCGTTACGCTAGCGCATCGGGTTCGTTCCGTTCCTTCGCGCCCGCAGTCGCTTTTATTAAGGGAGATTTTGTTGTTTCTCGCCGATGCGAATCCGTTGATTTCCGCGCCAGACTTCGTCAATTCCGGCGACACGGCATGGCAATTGACCGCGGCGACGCTCGTCGGCCTCATGAGCTTGCCGGGCCTCGCCATTCTGTATGGTGGCCTCGTGAAGAAGAAGTGGGCGCTCAACTCGGCGGTCATGTGCTTCTACGCGTTCTCGGTCGTCCTCATCGTGTGGATGCTCTGGGGTTACAATATGGCGTTCGGGACGCCCGTTTCGGGCGCTCTCGCCGGATACTTTGCCATTCCGATCCTGCCCTTGGTGCGGATCAAATGATGGGTCAAGCGACGATTCCCGCTGCCGCTGCCGGCTTGCCGCCGCTGCGCTACGCGGGCTCCGCCATGATCTATTTTCAATTCGTCTTCGCGGCGATTACGCCGCTACTCATCGCTGGATCCGTCCTCGGTCGCATGAATTTCAAAGCATGGATGATCTTCGTTCCGGTTTGGAGCACGGTCGTCTATAGCATCGGCGCATACTGGATTTGGGGCGGCGGCTGGCTCTCGCAGCTCGGTGCAGTGGATTATTCTGGTGGATATGTTATCCACTTAGCTGCTGGAGTGTCGGGATTCGTCGCTGCCGCCGTCGTTGGTCCCCGTCTTGCCGAAGATCGCAAAGACTTCGAACCGAACAATCTCATCATGGCTTTTGCCGGCGCTGGCATCTTGTGGCTGGGCTGGAACGGATTTAATGGCGGAGATCCGTATACGGCAAATGCCGACGCGGCAGCAGGCGTGCTCAACACGAACATCGCCACGGCGGTCGCGCTGTTGAGCTGGCTCGTGCTCGACATGTTCGCGATCGGCAAGCCGAACGCGGTCTCGATGATCAATGGAATGATCACGGGCCTCGTTGCCATTACGCCTGCCGCCGGTTACGTCGACGGCTACGGGGCAATCGCAATCGGTTTCGTCGCGTCGACGATCGCTTGGTTCAGCCTCAATAAGCTTGGCAACATGGCATTCATGAAGCGCGTCGACGATACGTTCGGTGTCGTTCACACGCACGGCGTGGCGGGTCTCATTGGAGGCCTCATGGTCGGTCTCGTTGCGAATCCCGCAATGATCCTCTATCCCTCGACGGATAAAACAAAAAAGATCGCCGACGTATCGGTCGGCGGATGGTTTTACAACGGGCACGATTTCGCACAACTGGGACACCAAGCCCTCGCGGCGCTCGTCATCATCGTATTCGATGCGATCATGACGTTTATCGTGCTCAAGGTGATTTCGCTCATCGTGCCTCTACGCGCGAGCAATCCCGAAATGGAAGGCGGCGACCTCGCAATCCATGGCGTAGATCCGATGCCGCTCTATGTTCCGCCGGGTTTGCGTGGAGGTGGCGCTCCGGCCAACTAACGCTCGCACGCGGAGAGGGGCCCTGTCCGCGCGTTCGTGAACACGCGAATGTGCCTTCGAAAATCGTCTATGCCGCAACGAAAAACATGGGCAAGTTTGCCGAACTCCGGGCCATCTTCGCAGCGCGAGGGTGGTCCGTCATTCTTTTCGACGCATATGCCGACGTCGATGAAGGGACGGAATCGTATCTCGAAAACGCAGCGCTTAAAGCGCGCGCGTTGTATCAGCAGCTTCGGTCCGCGGGTATTGAGGCTCACGTGATTGGCGATGATTCCGGACTCGAAGTGCTCGCGCTTGGGAATCGGCCGGGCGTGCTTTCGGCCCGATACGGCGGTGATGCGTCGTGGGCGCAGCGGCGTGCGCACTTACTCGCGGAACTCAAAGACGCAACAGATCGACGTGCAAGATTCGTCTGCGCGCTCCATTTCATCGATTCGCAGGGTCAGGAAAAAGGCGTTCGCGCAGAACTGGATGGCGTCATCGCGAGACAAGAATGTGGCAACGGCGGATTTTCCTACGATGCGATCTTCAGCGAAGTCGCCGACGGACCGACGTTTGCCGAGATCACCGAAGCGGCGAAAAACGATCGGAGCCATCGGGCGCGCGCGGCCGACTCGCTCCTGGAGGCTGTGCGCGCGAATGAAGCTAAGAGTGATGTGAGCGGGACGTAGCTCAGCTTGGTAGAGCGCGCGCTTTGGGAGCGTGAGGTCGCAGGTTCAAATCCTGTCGTCCCGATAGGTATCGTCAGGTTTTTTTGGAGCGAGCACGCTGGCACTTTAGTTCGTGGGCCGATACCAGGATGAGAAGCCTAGGCATAGCGAACATCTTCTCCCAAGCGCCAAGAGGTCGCGCCCGAATTCGTCACGGCGTCCCAAGCAGACCAAACTGCCTTCGCGCCCGTGGTCTAACGGATAAGGCACGAGTCTTCTAAACTCGAAGATGGGGGTTCGATTCCCTCCGGGCGCATGACGACGTGGTGTGGTGATTGTAGCTCAGTTGGTTAGAGCGCTGGACTGTGACTCCGGAGGTCGCGGGTTCGAGCCCCGTCAACCACCCCACGTTTTCCTTCGACGGAGATGGCTCCAATCGGATGCGATTGTTTCTTCGCGTTTGGAGAGTTGCACAAATGGCAGCGGCGTTTTTTACGTTTTACGCGAGTGCGTACGTCCTGCATTGACGGCTGCTTAACACGTCATCGTAATCATCGAAGGTTAAGCCGCGTATTCGATCGATATGCGGTCGACCGATCGCGATGTCGTAAACTCGCCAACGAATGGAGCCACGAATCGTCCTGACGTCGGGGTCACATCGGTGAAATCACGTCCCGCGGCAATGAATACGTAGTCGAGATTCGTGCGTCGACCGTGTGTGGGATCGAATGCCCAGATGACGGCGCGCGTTGGGTCGACGGCGGGTGCGAGGATCTCGACCCAAGCATGGGTCCCGCCTTCGCCGATGAGATGCCCTGAAACGTAGCGCGCCGCGAGTCCGCTCGCGCGAGCGATTGCAACCATGATGTGGGCGTAATCTTGGCAGACACCGGCAGATTGGGCGAAGGCTTCGGCAGCCGTCGTGAGCACCGAAGTGCAATCCGGTACGTACCGCATATGCGCTGCGACGAAATCGTTGATCCGCGTCGCCCGCGCGTAGATGCCGTCGTCGAATCGGATGATCGACGCCGCGCTGTCGCGCATCGCGGTACTGGGATACGTGAGCGCCGACGGTTCGCGGTAACGAGCGTCGTTAAGCCAACCTGCTGCGACGTGGGGCGCGTCGCCTGCGATGCGTTCGATCGTGCCTTCGTAACTGAATTCGACGGCTTCATCGATGTGGGTTGCCTCAATGTTCGCGATGCGGTTACCAAAATCGTCCTCGTACCATGCGACGCACATCGGGTGGGTGATTGTTAAGTCATGAATGATCAGGCGTTGGTCGCCGTAGACGAGAGGCGGAGCGACGACGAGACGATGCTGGAGATCGTGAATCGGCCCGGGATAGGCGTAGCGAAACGTCTGGCGGATGCGATAGGTCGCGCGGACGATGGCAGAATCACGCAATGAGGTCGGCCCACACGGTCATGGCATCGAATCGCGCGGCGCCATAGGTTGTCACCATCGGCACGTCAGCGGCATCTCGACCGCGACCAATCACGATATTCCCGATGCGGCGCCGATTGTTGCGAGGATCGAACGTCCACCATTGGCCACCGAGATAGACCTCCATCCACGCGCAAAAATCCATCGGTGATGTCGGCGGTGGACCGTCGATGTCAGGCAGATAGCCGAAGGCGTAACGGGCCGGAATGCTCATCGCGCGGCAGAACGTGATCGCCAGATGCGCAAAATCGCGGCAGACGCCCGTCCCTTCGCGCAGGGTATCGATGGCGGTCTTGAGCGGTCGAGTCTCGTTGTAGTGAAAGCGGACGTGGTTGTGGACCCAATTGCAGATCGCTTCGACGCATGCCCAGCCGGTGTCGAATGAACCGAAGAGACGGAAAGCTTCGTCCGCGACTTCATCGGAAAGACAAAATCGGCTCGCAAGCGTGTACAAAAGAACGTCGTCGGGAAGCTCTTCGATCGCGTAGCGCCGCGCGTTGGGATCGCCGGGCGCCGGTCGCGGAGAGATCGCGACGTCAACGTCGTAGTGCATCGCGAAGCGCCCTTGCGGAAGCGTCAAGCGACGACACCAATTACCGTATAGATCGCGATAATCGTGAACGGGAGTAGCGGGCTCGCTCGTCCATAATTCGTTCTTGACCGTGACTGTCGCGCCGCTTCCATCGGGGCGGATCAGAAACACGGCGGCACTCGGTGCGGCGATTTCGTACGTGAATGCGCATCCCGCGCGGATCATCAGCGATTCCATCGTTTCGGACATCGGATGTGCACGTTGCCTCCGCACACCGATGCGCCTTTATCCACATGCCGCAAGAAAAGGGTCGCCGGTCGGTGACGCGAACGTGCCGGAGTCGCGGTTGCGGCGATCGCTGCGCGCCTTTAGCTCAATCGGTAGA
>JAYTXC010000295.1:0-3428 GCA_043743145.1 Rhodospirillales bacterium | reverse complement strand
ATGCGAAGAGATCATCGAACGAGTCGTCGGCGATGAATGCGACGCGCAGCCCCAAGCGCCGTAAGTCGCCCGCGAGCGGGGCTTGCGACGGAATGCCGACGACGAGATCGGGATGGAGGCGAACGATCCGCTCCGCATCGACCGACGTGAACGACGCGACGGCGGGTAAGCGCGCAGCGGCCGCCGGAAAATCGGTGTACTGCGAGACGCCCACGACCTGCGATCCCGCGCCGATGGCGAAGAGATCTTCGGTGAGCGAGGGCATCAAAGAAACGATGCGCTGTGCGGGTACGGTCGTCTCCGCGCGCACCGGCGCACGATCGAAATGCAGAAGAACGAGGATGGCGACGAGCGCTAGGGCGGAACGAACGAAGGGCATTTCGCTTATCTTCGAGCCGGTGCGGGGATGCCCCCGGGCCACGCGGGTCGCGCCCGCATCGTTCGCCTACTCCACGACGATGCCGATTGAGAGATCGATCGCGCGGCCTGCGACCACGAGAAATGCGGCGGCGGCGCGCGTCGCAAGGCGTTGATGTGCGCGGCCGAGGACGTCGCGAAAAATACGTCCCGATCGATACGGCGGCACGAGGCCCCAGCCGACCTCTTCCCCCACGATGATCGCGCGCGCTTTCGTTGCGAGTGCCGCCGTGACGACCTCACCAATCTCGGCTTCGAGGGCGTCCTCATCGGTCGCCTCGACCTCGCCGCCGCGTTCGAAGCGTGTCGACATGCGATCCGCAAGCCACGTGCCGAGCGAATCGACGAGCAACGTCTGCCTCTCCGTCGCCATGGCGAAAAGCCCGGCCAGATCGACGTCATGCGGCGATGCAGTTTCGACGACACGCCAATCGCGCGGGCGGCGCGTTGCGTGGTGGGCGATGCGGGCTGCCCATTCCAAATCGTTCGCGTCAGCACGCGCAGTCGCGACATAGAGCACTTCGCCGCCCGCCTCAATCGCGAGACGTTCGGCGAAGCGACTCTTCCCCGAACGCACGGGACCCGTCACGAAGATCAGCGACACGCGTCGCGCTTGCGCGCGCAAGGGACGCGTGCCTGTCGGCGGTAAGGCGCTCGAGCATGATGGCTCGGTGGTCGGCGCTCGCCGCGCTCGTCGCGTGTGCGCTCACAGTCGGCCTCTTCGTCGGCGGCTCTGCGCTCGCGCCGGCCGACGTCGTAAAAGCGCTGCTCCACCCGCATGCGACGACCGACGCCACGACGATCGTTTGGACGCTGCGTGTTCCGCGCGTTCTCAACGCGGCTTTTGTCGGCGCGGCACTTGCGATGTCGGGCGTCCTTCTGCAAGGTTTGCTCCGGAATCCGCTCGTCGATCCGTTTCTTACCGGCGTGAGCGCCGGTGCGGGTGCCGCGATCGCGATCGCCGTTGCGATCGGTGCCGCCGCCCCGCTCATCCCCGGTATCGGTTTTGTCGCCGGTCTCGCGACGGCGCTTTTCGTCGCCTTTCTCGCGCGGCGACGCGGCGGACTCGACGCCGAGCGCCTCATCCTTGCAGGTGTCTCGCTCTCCGCGCTCTTCGGCGCGATCGTGACGCTCGTGCTCGTGCGCCTGGGTCGTGGTGGCGGCGATGCCGTGCTCGCATGGCTCGCGGGGTCGCTTGCCAACCGCGGCTATGCGGATCTCGTTACGACGCTGCCCTACGCCGTCATCGGCGTCGTGTGTGCGGCACTCGCCGTTCCATCGCTTAACGCGATGCGCTTGGGAGCGACGGTCGCGCGCGCGGTCGGCGTCGATGTCGTGCGCACGCAATGGCTCGTGCTCGCTTCGGCGACCTTGCTCGCAGCCGCGGCCGTGGCACTCGCGGGTGTGGTTGGCTTCGTGGGACTGATCGTGCCGCACGTCGCGCGACGTCTCGCAGGCACCGACGCGCGCGCATCGCTCGGCGCATCCGCGTTGCTCGGCGCCGCACTCGTTCCGTTGGCGGATGCCCTCGCCCGAACCGTCGCACAACCGACCGAGGTGCCTCTCGGCGTCGTGCTCGCGTTCGTCGGCGTCCCGACATTCCTTTACCTCTATTCGAAATCCAGTGACGGCGCGCGGTTGTGGGGCACGTAAACATTCGCAACGTGCGCCTCGAGATCGGCGCGCGCACGCTTCTGGAAAACGTGACGCTCGACGTTTTCCCAGGCGAACTCATCGCGATCGTCGGACCCAACGGCGTCGGCAAATCGACGTTGCTGCGCGCGATCGCGGGCTTCGATTCCGTCGCAGCGGGTGAGATCGCAATCGACGGCGTCGCGGTGTGCACGCTCGGCGTTCGCGCACGATCACGCGCGGTCGCGCTTGCAACCGGAGACGGAGAACACGCATACGGCGCGAGCGTGCGCGACGTCGTCGCAGCCGGACGCTTTTCGTACCGGGCGTGGTGGGACTGGACGGAATCGGATGACGATCGCCACGCGACGACGGCGGCACTCGAACGCGTCGAACTCGCCGCACTCGCGGATCGTCGCTTCGAATCGCTCTCGTCGGGCGAACGTCAGCGCGTGTGGCTCGCCCTCGCCCTCGCGCAAGACGCGCGCGTCGTGCTCCTGGACGAACCGACGGCACATCTCGATCCGCGTTACGCGCGCGACGTGCTCTGCTTGATGCGTGGCATCGCGCGCGACTCCACAACCGCGTTCGTCGTCTTGCACGATCTCAACGAAGCGGCGATGATCGCCGATCGTGTCGCGGTGTTCGGTAATGGCCGGCTCTTGGCGTTCGCGCCTCCCGAGACGGCGCTCGATCCGCAGATCCTAGAAAACGCATACGGCGTCGCCTTCGACCGTGTGGTCGTCGACGACGCCGTTCGCGTGTTCCCGCGCCATTATCGCGCGGCTTCGGTGCCTACGGGAATTTAACGACGGCTTCGAGGCCGAACGACGGCTGATGGGCACGACCCACGTTGCCGACATCGTTCCGGAAGACGAAGTTATTACTGGTACCGAGGCTGCGTTCGCCGATACTCGAATCGATGCGATACTCACCGCGGATGATATACGTCGAATTCGGCGTGTAGTTAATCGTCGCCGTGCTCGACTGGATACGCTGCGGGATTCCGCTACGGAATCCATCCGTGTCGTGGAACGATTCCTTGCGCAACGAAACGGCATAGAGCGGATTGACCTGGTACGTCGCAATACCCTCGATTGCGTTATAACGCGAGGTCGCGAACGAATCCGTTTTATCCGCGAGTTGCGTCGCTTTGTCGTAGCTGCCGACGAGCGTAAGCGCCGAGGTCGGGTGTACGGTGAGAACCGCGTCGTAGAGCATACGATTGCTGATGATCGCGGGATTCCCGAACACGGCAAAATCATTCCCGTTGTACGTCGTGAGGTCCAATGAGTACCCCGGCGACGGGTTGATGACGAGGCCGCCTTCGATTGTCTTCTTTTTGCCGAAGCTCTCGGTTATCGTCGGCGCCAATAATG
>JAYTXC010000294.1:0-2801 GCA_043743145.1 Rhodospirillales bacterium | reverse complement strand
CATCGCGGGGTCGGCTACTCGCTGCGCGAAGACTAGGCGTGTTTCGGACGCTCGCCACGCGGCTCACCGCGACGTACGTCTTTGCGGCGTTCGTGCTCGTCATTATCGTGGGGGCGGCGGTCACGGGCTTCTCACTCTCCATGTTTGGCATTACGGCACGCTCCGATGCGAACGTTCTCGCGCGGGAAGTCCCGGACGAAGTCCGCGCGCAGGTCGCTCGTGCGGGTTCGTTGCAGGTGGCTGCGAGCGACATCGTGCGTCAACTCTCGCGACCGGGGATGCACGTCGCGCTGTTTCGTAAAGACGGCGACCACCAAACGCTGCTCGCGGTGGGCGTTCCCAACCATCGTGACGGACGGCCGAGCGTCATCATTTTCGTTCCCACGGAACGCGCACGTCCGCCGTTTGGGGCCGATTCGCAACGACCGGATACACGGCGCTTCGAGCATATGCGCCCCTACCCGTTCGGGCTCAATCTCGTACTCAAGCTCGAACCACGCAACGTCGATATTCCGGGCGGTCGCGTAACGATCTTCCCAGATCCCGAGCCGCTCGCGCGATCGATCGATGCGTTCTGGCTTGCGATGTTGCCGATCGGGATCGGCGTGGTCGCACTCGCATGGATACTCGGACGCTTCATCACGATGCAAGCACTCCGACCGCTCGAGGAAACGACGGCATCGCTCAATCGTTTCGGTGCGGGTGATTTTACGCCGCGCGCGATCGTCACGAACGATCGGAGCGAGATCGGCGCACTTGTCAAAGCCTACAACGCCGCGGTCGCGCAAGTGAGCCTCGCATTCGAAGAACGCACGGCAGCGGAGCGCAATATGCGCCAATTTATTGCCGATGCGGGGCACGAATTACGCACACCGCTCACGGTTATCATGGGCTTTATCGACGTCTTACGGCGTCGGTCGGTGGCCGATGACATGGGAATTCCGCAGAAAATTTTCGAGACGATGCTCTTCGAGAGTCGCCGAATGAAAACACTCATCGACAAACTCATCGTCCTCGCACACCTCGAAAACGTCGGCGCCCACGAACTCGAGATGGTCGATCTCGCCGGCATCGCGGAGCGCGTCGTCACCGCGTTGCAAGGGATCGGCGAAGGGCCACGCATCCGCCTCGTCGTGGAAACGTGCGTCGTCGTACGCGGCAACGAGGCCGAACTGCACGACGCGCTGTGCAATCTCGTCGAGAATGCGTTCAAGTATGCGCCGGCATCGAACGCGTTCGTTCGCGTGTACGGCGACGGCGACGATGCCGTCGTCGAAGTCGTCGACCACGGCCCCGGCATCGATCCCGGCGACATCTCGCACGTCTTCGATCGCTTTTTTCGTGGCCGAGACCGAGGCGAGACGGAAGGCTTCGGGCTCGGTCTCGCGATTGCCAAACGCGCGGTCGAACGTGCGGGTGGTGAGATCTCCGTGGCGAGTGTCCCGGGAGGAGGCGCGCATTTTACGATGCGCATCCCTGCGGCGCATGCGCCGCTGCAGTCCGCACTCGCCGTATCGCTGTAGGGCGAGAGGGCCCGCGACGTTTTGCGGAAAGCGGCACGCATGCAGATTCGTACCCTCGATGAAGAGTTCGCGCTCGCGCGTCTCGACGCGCGTGCCGCCGTTCCCGAATGGATCGGCGGTCGCGATCTCATCGCCGTCGTGCGCACGCGCGACGAGCTTTCGATCGTGTGTCGGAGCGACGCCGTGCCGAACGACGTGACGAACGTCCAGCGCGGCTTTCGTGGACTCGCCGTCGTCGGGACGCTCGATTTCGGGCTCACGGGCGTGATCGCCGGGCTCACGCGGCCACTCGCCGAAGCGGGCATTCCGATCTTCAGCATCTCGACGTTCGACACCGACTACATGCTCGTGCGTGGCGACCGCTTGGAGGCCGCGAAAGCCGCACTCGCCCAGGCGGGTTACGACGTCTTGCCGTGATTCGTCGGCTCGACGAAAGCACGGTCGGTCAGATCGCCGCGGGCGAAGTCGTCGAACGCCCGATCAGCGTCGTCAAGGAACTCGTGGAAAATGCGCTCGATGCGGGTGCGACGCGCGTCGCGGTTGCCGTCGCACGGGGCGGGCTCGAAACGATCGAGGTTGCCGACGACGGCGCGGGGATCGTGCCGGACGAGATGCGGCTCGCTTTTGCGCGATATGCGACGAGTAAATTACGCGAAGCGACCGATCTCGAGCGCGTTGCGACGCTCGGGTTTCGCGGCGAAGGGCTCGCGAGTATCGCGGCGGTCGCGCGCGTCCGTTTGATCTCGCGGACGCCGGGATCGGAGATCGGCTTCGCCGTCGACGCGCACGATCTCGATGTGAGCGAACCCGAACCCGTCGCCGCGCCGCCGGGCACGCGTATCGTCGTGCACGATCTTTTTGCAAACGTGCCCGTGCGACGTGAATACGTGCGTTCGCCCGGCGCGGAATTCACGCGCATCTCGACCTTCCTCGCGACGCTCGCGCTCGCGTATCCCGACGTCACGTTCTCACTCGCGCACGACGGTAAACCGACGTTCGTCTTCCCCGGCAACACGGGCATCGAGCAGCGTCTCGCACACGTTTTTGGCGCGATCCCCGCGCGCGCGCTCGTCGCGCTACGGGATGATGCGGCAGCCGAAATCGACGTGCGCGGTGCGCGCGTGCGCGGGTACGTGAGCGCCCCCGGAACCGATCGCGGCGATCGCCGGATGCAACTGCTCTTCATCAACGGCCGACTCTTACGCTCGACGCTCCTCGCCGGCGCGTGGACCGCAGGCTACGCGACGTTCGCCCTCGCGCATCGCCAACCGTTCGGCG
>JAYTXC010000293.1:0-3404 GCA_043743145.1 Rhodospirillales bacterium | reverse complement strand
TTGAGGCTACCACTGTGAATACTCGTCGCATCACGCTCATCGTCGCCGTCGTTCTCGCTGTGGGAACGGGCATTCTCTTGCTCCGGTATCTTAGTGGCGTCAACGCGCAGGCGACGACGCAACAAGCTGCCGTCGTCCTCAAGCCGATCGTCCTCGCTTCGCGAACGATTGCCAAAGGCGAGAAAATTACGGCGGAGATGTTGACGAAAACGCAGCGCCCGGCAAACGAAGTCGAACCCGACGCACTTGGCGACCCGAGCCAAACCAAGGGCGACATCGCGATGATCACGATTCCCGCCGGTTCCACGATCACGGCAACCAAAGTCGGGCAGCCGGTCGAACTCGGGATCACGGTCCGCCTCAAACCCGGCATGCGCGCCGTGAGTATCCCCGTCGATCGCGTGAAGTCGGTATCGAATCTCGTGCAGCCGGGCGACCACGTCGACGTGATGGCGTCGGTTGCCAAAGGGCTCGGAGTTCCGCCGCGCACCTACACGATTATTCGTGGAGCGATCGTTCTCGCGATTAATTCACAACTCGAGCAGAGCGGCGCGACGCCGCCACCCGATTCTGGCGCAGCCGCAACCGTAACGCTCGGCGTTTCGCCGCAACAGGCTGATTTGCTCACGGTCGCCGACCTCAACACGACGTTGCGTCTCGCACTGCGTTCGCCGCAAGAGCCCGTGCGCTCGTTGCCGGCCGAAGCGTTGCAATTCGCCGATCTCGGTTCGGCACAATCGGACAAACCGAGCAACGTGGTGCTCCCACCGCTCTATCCCGCCCCCGCACCGGCCGCGCCTGCCGCAAACGTTCCGCCGCCGGCGCTTCCCGCGCGAGCACCCGCGCTCATCGCGCCGGCCGTGACGGTCATCGACGGCGATAAAGTTATCACGGGCGGCGTGTAATGAGTGCCGCGATCGTCGTCCTGATCAATGCCAAGGGCGGTTCGGGCGCGACGACGCTCGCACTCGAATCAGCGCGCGCTCTCAAGCGTGGTACGGCGCAGATTGCCTTGGTCGACGCGGATCTTTCCGGCCGTCGGACGCTCTCGGTTCTTTTAGACGCCGTCCGTCAATTCGACCAAAATCGAACGTTGGGCGTCTATTCGCTCATCGCGAGTAACGGCATTACGGCCGTCGAACTCACCGACAGTCTCGACAACGCGTTCGCGCTGCGGCCGGATGAAATCGATTCGCTCGTCGACAAACTCGGGCAACAACACGAGACCATCATCGTCGACGCTCCGGCGCCGTTCGCAGGACCGATCCGGCCGTTCATGGTTCGCGCGTCGCGATATGTCATCGTTTTAGAACCGAATCTTCTCGGAACGTCGGCTGCGCGTTCGCTCATCGGCGATCTCGCGAAATTCGGCGTCCCGCTTTCGCGGATTTGGATCGCGACGAATCTGCGCGGCGGACGGGCCGAGATTTCCGCACGCGAGCTCGAGAAGGCGCTCGGCGGTACGGTCATCGCCGAAGTCCCCGGCAAGGGCGATCGAAATTACGCGCGCTCGATCGAAATCTTCGCCAAGCGATTGGCGAGCGCGCCGAACGAGCCGCCACTTTCGACGCTCCGTGCATCGTCATCGATCATGGGGTCGGGTGGTCAAGTGGCACCCGCGAGCGCGAACGGCGTGGCTGGTTCCAATGGCGCGAGTTCGGGAGTGGTTGCTGATGCGACGGTTCCTACGCGCCAAAGCAACGAACGCCGCGATCGGCTCAAGGCCGAAGTGCACGAGGCCGTCACGCGACGAATCGACGTCGTCGCCGCGAGCCGCGCCCACACCGACGGCCAAAAAATTGCCGAGTTACGCTCGCAAATTAGCGAGGTAACGGGACAATTGCTCGCGGACCGTTCCGACGTCGATACGGTCGAAGAGCGCGCCGAACTCCAACAAGAGATCATCGACGAACTGCTCGGCCTCGGGCCGCTCGAAGATCTCATGCGCGACCCAGCCGTCTCCGAAATCATGGTCAACGGCCCGAACGTCATCTACGTCGAGCGCGGCGGGCGCATCACGCTTACCGACCGACGTTTCAACGACGAACGCCACCTGCGCACGATCATCGAACGCATCATCGCACCGCTCGGTCGACGCATCGACGAATCGTCACCGATGGTCGACGCGCGTTTGCCCGATGGTTCGCGCGTCAACGCGATCATCGAGCCGCTCGCACTCGACGGCTCCACGCTCACGATTCGGCGCTTCGGTACGAAGCGTTTGGGCATGGACGATCTCGTTCGCTTCGGCTCGATCGTTCCCGAAGCCACCGCGCTCTTACGCGCGATGGTCGAAGCACGGCTCAACGTCGTCGTCAGCGGTGGTACGGGCTCGGGGAAGACGACCTTCCTCAATATTATGTCGAACTACATTCCCAACCACGAACGCATCGTGACGATCGAAGACGCAGCCGAACTCATGCTCAACCAGGAGCACGTGGTTCGGTTGGAATCGCGGCCGGCGAATATCGAGGGTCGTGGTGCCGTCATCATCCGCGATCTCGTGAAAAATAGCTTGCGTATGCGACCCGACCGCATCGTGGTCGGCGAGTGTCGCTCGGGCGAAGCGCTCGACATGTTACAAGCGATGAACACCGGTCACGACGGGTCGATGACGACCCTGCATGCCAATACACCGCGCGATGCGCTCGCGCGCATGGAAACGCTCGTCTTGATGGCGGGCTTCGATCTCCCGGTGCGTGCGATTCGCGAGCAAATCGCGAGCGCTGTCGATGCAGTCGTTCAAATCGAGCGCATGCGCGACGGATCGCGCAAGGTGACGAGCATTACCGAAGTAGTCGGAATGGAAGGCGATATCGTTACGATGCAAGAGCTCATCCGGTATCAGCCCAAGGGCGTCGATGCGAACGGCAAAGTGCTTGGTGAATTCCAATATACGGGCGTCCAGCCGCATTATACGAATCGATTCGAAGAGGCTGGCGTCGATTTCGATGTCCGTAGCCTCGCGAAACTCCAATCTGCCGGAACGTTGTGGTAGGCGTGTTTCCCATCGCAATCGGCGCATCGATCTTCGGGATCGTCGCACTCCTCATCTTCGCGCTCGGCGGCGATATTCGCAGCCAGATCGCTAAATTCGCATCCGCGTATCAGGTAAAGATCGATCGCGCGGATCTCAACCTCAAGCCGGAAGATTTCGTCCTCACCCTCGTCGGCATCTCCGTCATCTCGTGGTTGCTCTTGGCCTTTCTCTTACACGCACCCGTCATCGTAACGTTGCTCATCTTTCCAATCGCGCTCGTTGCGACGTTTTACGGCGGGTCGTTTTACCTCACGTTTCGCGGAAATCGCCGCGTCGATACGTTCGTCCAGCAACTCGAACTCGTCTTACGGATGCTTTCGGGCGCGCTTCGCGTCGGTCTCGGCCTACGGCAAGCGATCATTCT
>JAYTXC010000292.1:0-3072 GCA_043743145.1 Rhodospirillales bacterium | reverse complement strand
TCGCGCGATTCGCCCGCAACCTTACCGGTGAAGCGCACCGGCGGCATCGCGGGATCCCAATCGTGCGTGTCGTGTTTGATGAATTGGTGATACCACTTGATCTTCGGTGTGCCCGAGATATCGAGCGCGACCATCGAATTGCTGTAGAGATTGTCGCCTTTGCGCGACTCGCCGAAGAAGTCGGGCTGCGGATTGCCTAAATCCGCGTACAGCGTATCGGATTTCTCATCGATCGCGAGGCCACTCCACACCGCGGCGCCGCCACGCTTCCAAGAATCGCCGCTCCACGTTTCGTGGCCGGCTTCGCCCGGACCCGGAATCGTCTTCCATTCCCAAACGCGTTTGCCATCGGCTTGATTGAAGGCCGTCACGTAGCCGATGCCGCCCCAATCGCCATTGGAGACGCCCATCAACAGCATGTTCTTATACGGCACGGGCTGCATCGTGTAGAACGAATTCTTGGTGTCGTGGACGCCGACGATATCCCACACTTTCTTCCCCGTGGTCGCATCGAGCGAGATGATGTGACCATCGAGCGTGCCGAGAAACACGTGTCCGTCGACGAGCGCAACGCCGCGATTCGCCGCGAATGCGATGACGTGTGGCTTGTAGGCGAATTTCCATTTGAGCGTGCCTGTTTTTGCATCGACGGCATAGACGTGATCGTGCGCCGACGTGACGTACATCGTTCCGTTCCAGACCACGGGCGACGTCTCGATCGGGGAGTCGTCGTCGAGTTTGAATTTCCACGCCTTCTTCAGCGTGGCGACGTTCTGTGGCGTGACCTGCGGCATTTCGACATAGCGATTGCCACTATAGGTTCGCGCCGGGAGCAACCACGAGCTGTTATCGCTCCCGGCTGCTGAAATCGTCTCGGCGCTGGGCCAGCCGGCCGCGCTACGGACTCGAGCTGGCGAGATTACGAGCGTGGCGGCAATCGCGCACACGGCAATGCCGATCGATAGTCGGATCGCGGTAACTTTCACTAGAACCCCTCTCACGCGCGGATGCGCGTCATCGTAGTTGCGAGGCAGTTACGACTTTTGACGGACAAGCCATTCTCAAAGTTTCCCGAGTGATGAGAAACTTTAAACCACGGAGCGTCGGCGGCGCCCCCCCCCGACGCGGGTACCGCGCGGATTTACCGACGAATCAGTGCGAGCGCCTCATCGCGGTGGCGCTCCATTAGCGCTTTCGTATCGCCCTCGACGTTGAGTCGGAGGAGCGGCTCGGTATTCGATGGCCGGACGTTCATCCACCAATCGGCATATTGGATCGTGACGCCATCGAGATGATCGATCGCGGCGTCGTGATAGTGCGCTTGCAGTTCCGCGAGCTTCGCGGGAATATCGTGCACGCGCGAATTGATTTCACCCGACCGAGAACGTCGATCGATCGGCGCGATTACCTCGCTCACGGGTTTGCCCGCATCGCTGAAGACCTCGAGACACTGCAAGAGCGCGATCATCCCGGAATCGGCGAACCAATTATCGCGGAAGTAGAAATGCCCCGAGTGCTCGCCGCCAAAGACGATGTTCTCGTCGCGCATCGTTTTCTTGATGAGCGAGTGGCCGACTTGCGAGCGGACCGGCACGCCTCCCGCACCGAGGATCGCTTCGGGAACGCTCCGACTGCAAATGAGATTGTAGAGAATTTTCCCACCGGGCACGCGCTTGAGCGTGTTGATCGCGACGAGCGCCGTGACGATATCGCCACCGATGAGCGCACCCTTTTCATCGACGATGAACATGCGATCGGCATCGCCATCGAAGGCGACACCGATATCGCAGCCGTTGTCGACGACGGCTTTTTGGAGGTCGACCATGTTTTCGGGTTCGATCGGGCTCGCCGGGTGATTGGGGAACATCCCGTCGAGTTCGAAAAAGAGCGGCGTTACGTGGCACGGCAGGTGCTTGAAAACATACGGTACCGTAAGACCGGCCATCCCATTACCCGCATCGATCGCGATCTTGAACGGCTTGATCGCCGTTCGCTCGACGAACGTAAGACAATGCTCAGCGAATTCATCGAGCACGTCGCGCGTGGAGACCGTCCCGCGTTGAACCGCTGGCGGTTCGAACGTGCCGCTCGCAATACGATCGCGAATCGCGCGCAAGCCCGTATCGAACGAAATCGCTTGCGCGCGGTCGCGCGTGAGCTTCATGCCGTTATAGTTCGCCGGATTGTGCGACGCGGTGATCATGACGCCGCCTGCATAGTCGTACTTGCCGACGGCGAAATAGAGCGCGTCGGTCGAGACGAGACCGATGTCGGTGACGTTCGCGCCCTGTTCGTTTGCGCCGCGCGCGAATGCTTCGAAGAGGCCGACGCCCGTCGGACGCATATCGCGGCCCACAACGATCGACGTTACGTGTAATTCATCGACGAAAGCGCGACCGATTGCGTACGCGAGATCGACGTCGAGTTCGCCCGGGCAGATCCCCCGGATATCATAGCTTTTAAAAATATCGGGAACGGTCGTCTTCGACATTCCGGGCGCCGTTCGGTCAGCTACGAGCGAGTCCTGGAGGTCTGCCCGTGACGTTCCGATCGGTGTGGATGCGAAGTCGGCGATCGCCTGCGCGACGTCGATCGGATGCTCCTCGTGGACGAGTAAGCCCGCATCCGCAAATGTCTTCAGTTGCCCGTCGCGCGCCAGTCGAACGAAGGCCTCCGCATTCTTCACGGGACTCGTAACTGGTGCGTTTTCACCCCACAGCAAGAGCAGGGGTGCCTCCACGAACGGCAGGTCGCGCGCGACGTCGACGTTGAGCGCACCGCCGACGAACTGCGCGGGAACGAAGCGGGCTCCGGCTTGGTGCGTCACGGCATAATAGTGATCGACGATGTCGGGTGTGACCGATGCTTTATCGGCATACGATTGAAAACCGAGAAACCAACGAATCGTCGGTTTTGCGGAAAGTCCGTTAAACGCGGCCTCACCCGCGATCGGCGAACGGAAGATCGCGCCGACCGCGCGCTGCGCGGCATTAGGTTCTTTGTCGAGAATCCCCGCGAGGCCGGTCGGAGCGATGGTAACGAGATGTTTTACGCGATCTGGCGCGCGCACGG
>JAYTXC010000291.1:0-11643 GCA_043743145.1 Rhodospirillales bacterium | reverse complement strand
CCTTCGGGTCGAGCAATCTCAAGTTGCAATCCGCGCAGCCGAGCTCGGGGACGACGGGCTTTTCCCTCAGCCTCCAGCGACTCTTCTGATGCTACCGTCGGGGAGTCCGGATTGCGTTCCCGCAGATGCCGGGTGTTTGGGGGGTCGTCCCCGTATAGTCGCTAAGGAATTGGCCGTTCCGTGCGTTAGCCGGGTATCGGTCCGTGACAACCTACCTTCCGCCGCGCTCTGCGGCCCGGGAGGTCGAAGGAAGCTTTCACTGCGTATGTTCTCTCGTTTTCGTCGCGTGCGACGAACCATCGTCGCGCTCGCTGCGCTCGCCAGTCTCGCGTCATCCGCGCTCGGTGCGACGCCGGCGTCTGCCGCGTCGCCGACACCGTCGCCGAGCCCCGTGGTCGCGCCCGCGCTTCCCGCGATCGCGTCACCTGTTCCGACCGCGTCACCGGTTCCGATCGCGTCACCGGTTCCGATTGCGTCACCTGTTCCGATTGCGTCACCCGTTCCGGGCGTCTCGCCTATCGCGACGCTCGCACCGGGGCCGAGGACGGTCGCGCCGCCCGCGCCGCGAGCACCGGCGAATGCGCCGCTCGTTGTGAGCGTCGATATCTCGGGGAACGCGCATGTTCCGACCGACAAGATTCTCGCGGTCGTGCGCATGCGCGCGGGCCAGCCTTTTGACGAACGCGCGGTGCGGGAAGACATTCAGAACATTGCCGATCTCGGTTACTTCGCCGATCCCGTTCCGCCGCTGATCCGGCAACGCCCCGACGGCATCGCGATCACGTATCGCGTGATCGAAAATCCCGTCCTCGAGCGTATCGCATTTTCGGGCAACGAACACGTCCCCTCCGACACGTTGCTCGCGTTGATGGATACGGCCGTGGGCCAAGTTTTGAACCTCAACACGTTTCACCAAGACGTGCTCAAAATCAATTCGTACTACGACAAGATCGGGTACGGCGGTCAGGTTCCAACGCACGTCGCAGGCCTCAACGTCAGCAAAGATGGCGTGCTGAGCTTGACGGTTCGCGAAGGGCTCACCGTCCGCAATATCACGATCGTCGGCAATCCGCTCCTCGCGCCGAGTCTCGTGAAGTCGGCGCTGACGCTCAAGCCGGGTCAGCCCTATTCCGAAGATTCGCGCGATAAAGATTACGATAGTCTCAAAAAGCTCTACGAAAAATACGACCTGCAACTTGGCGATTTCGAAGCCGGAATCGACCCGACGACGGTCGACCTTGCCAAGGGCACGGCCGACGTCAAGTACAGTATCTACGTCGCGGTCGTCGGCGCCGTGCAGATCACGGGCAACACCATTACCAAAGATGTCGTCGTCCGGCGCCAGTTGCGTTTACGCCCCGGCATGATCATCACGCAGGGGCTGTTGCGCCGCGACTACGAGCGGCTCAATAATCTCGGCTTTTTCGAAAAGGTCGACCTCAATCCCAAGCCCGGCCCCGATCCAAAGAAGCTGTACCAAGTCACGCTCGATTGGAACGTGAAAGAACAGCGGACGGGCACGGCACAGATCGGCGCCGGTTATTCGGGCGGTCCCACGGGTCAGGGCTTGACCGGCACGCTTTCGTATTCGCAGAACAACATCAACGGCACGGGCAATGCGGCCTCGGTGCGATTGGAGCGCGGGTCGCGCATCTCCGACGCTCAGCTGACGTATTCGATTCCGTACCTTGGTAATACGCGGGCGAGCGAAAAATATAGCCTCGGCGCATCGCTCTTCACGAGCGCGCAGACGAATTTTTACCAGGTCTACCAGGCGACCAATTCGAGCAACGTCGGCGGATTCCAACCGATCGTCTCGACGCCCGCACCCACAACGCCCGGCGGCACGGCAACGGCGATCAACGGTCAGGCCGTGGTGCTCACGCCGAATGCCAATCTCATCTCCGGCATCGCGGCACGCTATGCCAATCGCAGTAATGGCGGGACGCTCAACGTCGGCCGTCGGCTCACCGACTCCGTGACCGCGACGGTCGGGCTAACGATCCAACGGCTCGCAAACGATGTCGTGTTGCCGCCGGGATTTTTCTTACAGGGCTCGCAGACGATCTTCAACGGGTCGACGACCAACTCGCCGTTCGGCACCCAGACCAACGGCACGACGCTCGGCATCAACGCGCCGTCGATTGCCGAAACCGCCAATGGCGCCGGGTTCAATCTGCACGCCATCACCCTGGGGCTGCAAAACGACACGCGCGACGATGTGTTCAATCCGCGTCGTGGCTACAATGCGACCGTCACAGAAGAGCTTTCGGGTCGCGGGATCGGATCGCAATTCGGCTACACGATCACGACGTTCGATGGGTCGAAATTCTTTCCAGTTTCGAAAAACGCGACGCTCGCGTTCCACGCGCTGGTTGGGAATGCGACGGGCGCGATTCCGCCGAGTAAACTCTTCGTGCTCACCGATCAACAATTGCGTGGCTACAGCCAAGTTTTCTATGGCACGCAGGAAGCGCTCTTGCAATCCGAATTACGGATTCCGGTCTCACCGGATCGCAAGTTCAACGTCGCGCTCTTCGCCGATTTCGGCGGGCAGCGCATTCGCGGCGCGCAACCGATCACGAATTTCGGCCAGCTCATCGTGGATTACAACCGGTTTCTGTATCGCACCGACGCCGGAATCGGCTTACGTTTCGACGTGCCGCAACTCGGCTTCAAATCCATTCGGCTCGACTTCGCTCGCGGTAAGGGTGGCGGGCATACCAGCTTCGGAATCGGACAGAGCTTCTAATCATGGCTACTCGTACCCAGCGTCTCGCGACCGCCTGCGCCGCATTGCTGCTCGCGGTCCCCATCTTCACGCCCGCAACGCTCGCGGCCGACGTCGTCGATATCGGCTTCGTCGATCAGGCGGCACTCTCGAACATCCGCCAGTTCACCGACGCCAATCGCCAACTCGCGGGATTTAAATCCGAACTCGACAAGCAGTTCGCTCAGCGCATGCGTTCGGTCAAAGACGGAAGCACGCAGCAGCGCATCGCGCAAGAATTTCAGAACAAACTCGGGGTCCGTCAGCGCGAACTTTTCGGCCCGCTCTTCGCACGCGCACAGGTCGCGATTGCGTCCGTGGCATCGAGTAAGAATCTCTCGGTCGTCGTGGACAAACGCATCGTGATCTTCGGCGGCCAAGACGTCACGCAGAATGTGATCACGTTACTCGCGGGCCCGGGCGATCCGATTCCTCCCGTCAATACGCCGCCGCCTTCGAGCGTTGGATTCGTGGATCAAGCGCAGATCGATGCGATCCCCAAACTCAAATCGGCAAACGACGACTTCCAAAAGTTCCAAGCCGATCAACAGAAGACCGCGCAGACAAAGATCAAATCGGCGAAGAACGACGCCGATCGTCAGAGCATCTTCAAAGATTATCAAGCGGCGCTGGCCGACAAAAATAAATCGGCGATCGCGCCGCTCGTCGAGAAGACGCGCGACGTCATCGCGGACGTCGCGAAGAAAAAGGGTCTGTTGCTGGTCATCGACCGCTCGAACCTCATCTATGGCGGCACGGACATCACGAGCGATGTCACTAGCGCGCTCAAGTAACGCGCGCGACGCGCTGCTCGCGTGCGGCGTGCTCGTGGTCTCGCTCGCCGCATGCGCGCGGCAGCCGGCGACGTCGGTGGAATCACCACGCCCGATCGTCAACGGTCATGTTGGGTACGTTCGCATGGACGCGCTCGTAAAGAAGCATCCGCTCTACGGGCAACTCGCGCGTCTCGATGAAGACATGGCGGCGCTACAACTCAAAAGTGTCGGGCCCGAGATCGCGCGCTCGGGTGCGGATATTGCGATCGAAGAGAAGCGCTTGCAGAGCGAACTCGATGTCGCAGCCACCCGCACGAAAAAAGCGCTTGCGGACAAACAAGTCGCGTACGCGAAACTCGAACAGGCTGCGATCAACGCGGCGATCGGCGGCGGAGGCGGGCGCGGGCCGGGCGGCAGCGAGATTGCGAGCGGCATCGCGCAGCAGGCACGCCAGCAGCAGCAGAGCGTTTTGCGCGACGCACAAAAGAATCTCGATACCTATCGTCGCGAAGTGATCGCGCAAGATCAGAGCGCAGTCACTTCACTCAATACATCGCTTGCGGAACGAGCGTCGCGCACGTTTCGTGCGAAAGCGGACGAACTGCAACGAAAGGAATCGGATTACGCGCTTTCGCTCGCAACCGACGATTCCGCCGAACGCCTTTCGCTGCGCGCGAGGCTCTCGAATCTCGCCCTCGACGATACGTCACGCGACGAGGTCAAGAAACAACTCGAGGAGCTCGATAAGAAAGAATCCGACGCGCTCGCCGCGCTCAAGAATCGGGATCAGGCGACGCTTGCGGCACTGCAGACACAACTCCACGATGGCGTACGGATGGATTTGCGTGCGCAAGTCGCGGTCATGCAGAAGCGCACGCTCGCGAAAATCAACGAACGTGAAGTGAGCACGCGGCAACAGCTCATCGCAAAGCTCCGCCCGTTGCCTGCGGCTCCGGGGAGTGGTGGCGTGAGTATGCCTGCGGGCGTCGCGCCCGATATGCGCTTCAAGCTCGAAGCGCTCCACAAGAAATATCAGAGCGATTTCGATCGAGATGCGAATCAAACGATCGCGTCGTTTCAGGCGACGCGTGCCGATCTCACGCGGCGTTTTCGCGAACTAGGTCAAGTCGATCGGTCCGCGCAAGCGGGCGCCGCGAAGCAGTTGGATTCGCTGCAAAAACAGCGTGGCGATCTCTACGGCCAGATGGTCGCGCAGATCGGTCGCGAGGTGAAAACCCTTGCCGAAAAACGCGGCATCAACGTCGTCGTCAGCGACGTCGTCGCACCAGCCGGTGGTGTGGATCTCACCGCCGACGCCGAAAAGGACATCGAGAGTCTACACGAGTGAAACGCATTATCATCGCTGCGGCCGCGTGTGCCGCCCTCTCCGCCTGCGCGGGACAATCGTCGGAATCGACCGTCGCAACGGTCGACCTCGTGCGCATTCAGGCGAATTGGCCGAAGTTCATCAACTATTCGAATCAACTCGCCTCCGATACGGACGCAATCAATCGCTCATCCGTCGACGCACGATCGAAATCGCAGCAGCTCGATCGCTTGCGTAAACGGTACGTCGATATGCAGAATGAAGTCTCGGGCGACGTACGCGCGGCCGCGGAATCGATTGCGAACGAGCGGCATTATAAACTCGTCGTTACGCGTCAATTCGTCGGATACGGCGGCGTCGATATCACGGCAGACGTCGAGAAGATGCTCAAAATTACCGAAAAGCCGCAAGCGAAATCGTAAGCCGTTGACGCTGGGTGAACTCGCCGCGCGCGTCGGCGGTACGATCCTCGGCGACGCGACCGTCATCATCGACGATATCGCATCGATCGAAGATGTCGCGCCCGGCTCGCTGACGTTCGCGGTCGACGAACGCTACCTGCGAGCGGCGCTTGCCTCGCGCGCGGCCGCCGTGATGACGGAACCGGCCGTGGCCGACGCCATCGATGCACCGCGCAAGCCGCTCCTGGTCGTCGCGTCGGCGCGCATCGCGCTTGCGACGTTGCTCGCCGACCGCGAACCGCCGCGACCGCAAGGTCCGTTTCGCCACGCTTCGGCCGTCGTCGATCCGACGGCGACGATCGGCCCCGACGTCTACATCGGTGCGCTCGTGGTCGTGGGCGCGCGCGCAAACGTGGGCGCGGAGACGGTCTTACTTGCGGGGTCCGTCGTCGGTGCGGACGCGACGCTCGGACGCGGGTGCATGCTGCATCCGCGGGCGGTCTTTCTCAACGGATGCGTCGCGGGCGACCGCGTCGCATTGCAGGCGGGAGCCGTCGTCGGCGCCGATGGCTTCGGGTATGCCTTTATCGCTGGTGCGCTCGCGAAGATTCCACAAATCGGGAACGTCGTGCTCGGCGACGATGTCGAGATCGGTGCGAACGCGTGCGTCGACCGTGCGCAAACGGGTTCGACGACGATCGGCACGGGAACGAAAATCGACAACTTCGTTCAGATCGGGCACAACTGCCAGATCGGCAAGCATTGCGGCTTCGCCTCGATGGTCGGCATCGCGGGCTCGACGAAAGTTGGCGACTACACCGTGATCGGCGGCCAGGCGGGAGTGAACGGTCATATCACCGTCGGGTCCCGCGTGCGCGTTGCGGGCGGTACGCACGTCTGGAAAGACGTGCCCGATGGTGTGACGGTGAGCGGTCAACCCGCGCGCGAGCATCGCGAAGAATTACGACACCAGGTGCGTCTCCGCGATCTCGAAAAACTTTACAAGCGCGTGAGCGCTTTGGAGAACGAGTGAGTTTACGGCAACACACGCTCGGCGCGGCCGTCGATTTTGCGGGTGTCGGCCTCCACACGGGGACGCTCGCACGCGTGCATGTCGAGCCGCAAGCGCCGGGCAGTGGGCTCTCGTTTTCACTTGCCGATGGTGACGCCGTTTTTCCCGCGCACGCCGAGTACGTCGTCGATACGAAACGCGCGACCGTGCTCGGCATCGGCGACGTGACGGTCTCGACGGTGGAACATCTGCTCAGCGCCCTCTTCGCTCTCGGCATCGACAACGCACGGATCGATGTCGAGGGGCCGGAAATCCCGATTCTCGATGGCAGTTCGGCATCGTTTGCCAATGCGTTCGCAGCTGCCGGCATCGTCGCGCAAAACGCGCCGCGTTCGGTCTTCACGGTCGACCGCCCCTACGTCTTCGCCGATGGCGACGCGGTGCTCGTCGTCTCGCCCGCCGCGGCGTTCCGGTTGCGCTTTGCCGTCGAATTCGAGCCGCCCGTCGGCGCGCAGTACTTCGACACGACGCTCGAGCCCGGCGACTACGTCCGCGAGATCGCGCCCGCACGCACGTTTGGATATTTGCACGAAGTCGAAGCGCTTCGCGCGGCGGGCCTCGCGCGTGGCGGAAGCCTCGATAACGCGCTCGTCTTCGCACCCGACGGTCCGCTGACACCGCTACGCTGGCCGAATGAAGTCGTGCGGCACAAGGTGCTCGATCTCATCGGCGATTTTGCGTTGCTGGGCGCGTGGCCGCAGTGCGATATCCTCACCGTGAAAAGCGGCCACCGCTTGCACGCGCGGGCGACCGCGCAGTTGCGCGGGCTCGGTCGCATCTCGCACGGAGATGGCGCATTTGCGGTGAAGGGTTAGTCGTGGCGATCGAGATCGGAAATTCCATGGACATCCATAAAATTATGGAGGTCCTCCCGCATCGCTACCCGATGTTGCTCGTCGATCGCATCACGCATTTCGAGACGATGAAACACGCGCGCGGCTACAAGAATCTCACGATTAACGAGCATTTTTTCCAAGGCCACTTTCCGGGAATGCCGATGATGCCCGGCGTCTACATGATCGAAGCACTCGCGCAACTCGGCGGCACGATCATCCTGGGCAAGGACGATTTCTTGCGCCGTACCGCATTTCTCACGGGCATCGATAAAGCGAAATTTCGTCGCCCCGTCGTGCCGGGCGATCGGCTCGATATGACGGCGACGGTGTTGCGAACGCGCAAGAACATGGGCTGGGTGCTCGGTGAAGCGCGCGTCGATGACAAACTCGCCGTCTCTGCCGAACTCATGTTTTCGATCGCGACCGTGACGAACTTCGGCATGGATGCTTCGGTCCTTCATGAGTAAACGTCGCTCGTGATCCATCCAACGGCCATCGTCCACCCGAAAGCCACGATCGGCGAAGGGGCCGAAGTCGGCCCCTTCTGTGTGGTCGGCGAGCACGTTGCGATCAGCGCGCGCACGCATCTCGTCGCGCACGTTGTCGTCAATGGCCACACGACGATCGGCGAAGACTCGAAGATCCATCCGTTCTGGTCGATCGGCGCACCCTCGCAAGACCGCAAGAAGTTACCGGGTGAGATCGCCTATACGACGATCGGCAGTCGCACGGAGATTCGCGAATACGTTTCGGTCCACCGGGCGACGGGCGATGGCGAGACGACCTCGGTTGGTGACGATACGCTCTTGCTGACCTACGTGCACATCGCGCACAACTGCAAGATCGGGAATCACGTCACGATGTCGTCCACGGCGCAACTCGCGGGCCACGTGATCGTTGAAGATCACGTGACGATCGGTGGCCAAACGGGCGTGCATCAATTCGTGCGCATCGGTGAGTTCGCGATGGTCGGCGGGATTTCGAAGATCACGCGCGACGTGCCGCCATATTTTCTCGTGGAGGGCAATCCCGCGACGCCGTACGGCCTCAATAAAGTCGGCCTGCGTCGTGCCGAATTTACCCCGGAGATCGTTGCCGAACTCAAAGAGTGCTACACGATGCTCTATCGATCGGGCCATAATATTTCGCAGGCCGCCGAGGCGATGCGTGGGATCGTCAAAAGTGACCGGGGGGCGCATCTTCTCGCATTCATCTCCGCGCCGACGGAGCGCGGGATCGTCAAGTAATGGCACTACGCGTGTTCGCAGCGACGGGCGAAGCGTCGGGCGATATGCTCGCAGCCGCACTCGCGGAGGCGATGCGCGCGAAGCACGCCGATATCGCGTTCACCGGCGTCGGGAGCGAACGCATGGCCGCGGCCGGTTTTGTGCTAACGACGCGTACGACGGGCTGGGCGAGCATGGGACCGATCGAAGCGCTGCGGCGCATTCCGCCGCTCTTTGCGAATTGCTGGGGGTATGCAATCGCCCTGCGGCGCGATCCCGTCGATCTCGTCATCCTCGTCGATTTCGGAGCTTATAATCTGCGCCTCGCAAAGACGCTGCGGATGCTCGGCTATCGGCGTCCGATTCTCTACGTGATGCCGCCGGGCGCGTGGCTCGATAAACCGACGCAAGCACGTGCCGTCGCACGCTATGCAACGGCCCTCACGGCATTCGCGCACCAGCGCGATTTTTATCGCGATCTGGGTTTGCCGATTTCGTATTTCGGCCACCCACTCGTGACGCTCGTCGCGCCGCGCGCGCGACGCGCACGCGCGGCGAGCGATGGTGGCACGATTGCGATCTTACCCGGAAGTCGACGCGGCGAGATCGAGCGTCATTTACCGCGCCTCATCGCGGCACTCCGAATCGTGCGTGAGCGCCGGCCGCGTGCCGAGTTTCTGATCTCGTCGGCCGACGCCGACGCGCAGCGGATCATCGAGCGCGCGTTGCACGCGACATTCTTACCGTCATTTACGGGCGTGGGAACGGGCGTGCGCGTGGTGCGTGGTTCGCGCGAAGCGCTCGATCTCGCCGACGCGGCGTGGGTCGCCTCAGGAACCGCCGTGCTCGAAGCGAGCTTGCGCGAAGTGCCGACCGTCGCATACTACGTGCTCGCCGATGCGCAAGTGGCTCTCGCCAAACGCGTGTGGCGCAAGCCGTTTATTACGCTCCCGAACCTTTTACTGGGTCGCGAAGTCGTCCCCGAACTCGTGCAAGATGCGGCATCGCCGCGCGCGCTCGCCGATGCAATGGAAGTACTGCTCGTCGCACCGGAAGATCACGTGCGCGCGCTCGGTGAGGTGCGCGCGATGCTCGGTGACCCGCGCGCCCTCGATGCGAGCGCAGAGTTCGCCCTCGATTTGGCGCTGACCGCGTGAGCGCGACGTCGCCGCTGCGACTCTACCACACCTCGGATCTCCACAACCATGGCGGTTTCGTCGATCGCTTGCGTGGGCTCCGCGCGGCGGAGCCGGGACTGCTCTTCGATTGTGGCGACTCGCTCCGTGGATCGCAAACCGTGTATCGCACGCGCGAACCGATCATCGCCGACATCGATGCCGCGGGCTACGACGCCCAAGGCATGGGCAATCGCGAATTCCACTATATCTTCGGTGCGGTCGCGGCACGGGCGCGCAAGATGGCGCATCCGCTGCTCTGCAGCAATCTCGTCGATACGAAGGGCCGCGATCTTCCATTCGTTCGGGACCTTACCTTCGAACGCGATGGCTGGCGCGTGCGCGTCTTCTCGCTTCTGGTCGTGCAATATCCCGACGGCAGTCCGTGGGAACGGGTGCTCGGCTGGCGCTTCCGCGATCCGTTCGCCGTCGCAAACGAGATCGCCGAATCGACGCCGCCCGGCACGACGCTCGTCGTGCTCTCGCATCTCGGGTTGCGGATGGATCGCAAGCTCGCTACCGCCGTGCCCCGACTCGACTTCATTCTCGGCGGCCATAGTCACGATACACTCGCAGCGCCCGAGATCGTCGCGGGCGTCCCGATCGTGCACGCGGGGCCCTATGGCGCGTTCGTCTCGCGCACGGAACTCGTCGCGGGCGACGCGCCCGGTCGCGTGCGTATCGAACGATTCGATCTCGTGCCGCTCTTGGACGGCCCTCGGGCAGCGGAGTGAGGATGCGGCGCATCCTCTTTGTGGCAAATGGCAACGGCGAATCGGCGATCGCGGCACGCATCGCGGCGGCGACGCTCGCGCTTCCCGGATTGCTCGTCGCATGCGATCTCTTCCCGCTCGTCGGAACGGGGCCGGGAACGGCGCCCGGCGGCGCGCTTGCGGTCGTTGGTCCACGGCGCGTCATGCCGAGCGGCGGTTTGGTCGCGATGGGAAATATCCGCGCATTCGCGAGCGATCTGCGCGCGGGCTTCGCGCGATTATTGGGCGAGCAATTCGCGTTTCTCGCACGCGCGCATAGCGGTTACGACGCGGTCGTGGCGGTCGGCGATGCGTTCGCCCTCGCAATGTCGTTCGTCACGCGGGCGCCGACGATTTTCGTCGGTACGGCCAAGAGTCTCTACGTCTCGCCCTATGGCCCGGGGGAGCGCGCACTCTTGCGGCGCGCGTCGCGTGTCTTCGTGCGCGATGAGGCGACGGCCGCGCTCTTACGAGGCCAGGGCGTCGACGCGCACGCACCGGGAAACGTGATCGCGGATCTCGCGACGCACGCGGCCGCGCCCACGGGCCGCTATGTCGGAATCTTGCCCGGAAGTCGCATGGATGCGTACGCGGATGGCGTGCGTCTCGCGCGCGTGGCGCGAGCACTCGGGCCGCTCGATCCGGGACTTGGCGCGCTCTTCTCCGTCGCGCCCACGCTCGATGCGGCGCGATTCGCCGATGCGCTCGCGGCCGACGGGTGGTCCGTAACGCCGGTCGCTCGGGGCGACGTCCCGTTCGAAGCGCGCGCGGGCGCGATGCATCTGCGCGCGTGGACGGGTGAACTCGGATCGCTTTTGGGCGGCAGCATCGCCGTGCTCGGTCAGGCCGGCACGGGTAACGAACAGGCCGCCGCCTTCGGCGTGCCCGTCATCGCCCTCGACGACGCGCGCGCGGGCGCGAGTGCGTGGTATCGGATGCGTCAGGGCCGCCTCCTCGGCGACGCGCTCGTCCTCGTGCCCGAAGCGCCCGACCGCGCCGCGGCCGCCATCGCGCGCTTGCTCGGCGACCCGGCGCGGCTCGCGTCGATGGCGCGTGCGGGCCGCGCGCGCATGGGCGCACCCGGTGGGGCGAGCGCGATTGCGAGCGCGCTCGCCGAGGTCGTGGCATGAGGGCGACGACGCTTGCCCTCGCGGCGTTTTTTACCGTCGTGCAGTTCTATACGTCGCTTGCCGCACTCTCGCCGACCCCGCCCGTTGGCTTCGTTTTTGCGAGCCCGAACATCGCCCGCGCCCTCGTCGCCACCCTCGTCGTGGCGACGCTGTGGTCGCTCGCGCGCCTCGTTCCGCA
>JAYTXC010000290.1:0-6668 GCA_043743145.1 Rhodospirillales bacterium | reverse complement strand
AGGAAGCGATTCCGATCGTCGAGCAACCGCAAAACGGCATCGCTCCCCTTAATGCCGCGCTCCTTCATGCCCCGCGCGCGCAAACGCGAGAGCGAAATAAGCGCGGCTTCGGAACCGGAAAAAAACGCGGATCCCGCGATGAGGAGCAGCAGCGCACCGATTTCGGGCCAGTGCTGACTCCAGGCTTCCGTCGTCATCGGGGGGACGGCCGTGGAGCCGGTAGAGGGTCGGTGTCCAAATCGCCGCCATTATACCACAGCGTGCAACGACCGGCTCGCCCGATTTCCATGGCGATCATACGCGGACCACGAGGAAGAGCGCTGCGCTCACCCCCGTTCCGACGAGCGCCCCGAACGCGACCTCGCCGTAGCTATGGATCCCGCCTTCGACCCGGCTCTGACTCACGAGAAACGCGAGGAAGAATGCGAGCAGCGCGACGACGAGCGTCCCCGCGAGGAACGAGATGATCGTGGCGCCTGCGAAGGCGAGCGCGGCATGCCCCGAAACGGCGCCACCCTGCAACGGCGACCCGTGCTTGCCCGCAAAAGCCTTGAGAAAGATGGTCACGACCCCGACGACCACGAGCGTCACGAAAACGTAATTACGCGGAATCCCCGCGACCGCGGCCGAGACCTTGGCGCCCGAAGCCGTCACGCCTTCGTAAAAGGCGAGGTAGCCCACGATCACTGAGGCCATCGAAACGACGAGCACGGCACCCGCCGCTGCGTCTTTGGCGATTTTCGCGAGCGGATGGTGTGCGACGGTCATGAGGTCGACGACCGCTTCGATTGCGGTGTTGACGAGTTCGAGCGCGATCACGATCGCGATGCAGAGCACGACGAGCGCGACATACGCGCGATCGAGCCGCAAATAGAGCGTTGCGACGATCGCAAGCGACGCGGCGACGAGGTGAATGCGCATATTGCGCTGCGTCCGCGTCGCGTACAAGATGCCCGAAAAGGCGTAATCGAAAGCGGCCATGAGGCGGTTGTCTTGGACCCGCTTGACGCCAGGCGGCAAGCGCACGGGGTGCATGGAGACGCGTTCGGTCGCGCGGGATCAGGAACCCTTGCCGACGCGTGCGAGAACGCGGTCGACGTCGACTTGCAGGTCGCTCACATTGCGCAAAACGTTCGTGTAGCGCAGCGCCGTCGCACCCGATACCGGATAGATGGCATCGCGGCGTGTCACGAGCGTATTTTCAACCGACGGCTTCGATGCGAGCCAGGCGCCGACCGGTTCCGTTACGTCGTCATCCGTCTCGCCATCGAGCACGCACGCACCATCGGCGCGGTAGCCCGCGCTATCGACCAGCTTTTCGAAAAACGCCTGACTCGCGCGGCGATGTCGCGCGACGCGGACGTCGCGACCATCGACCGATACACGTTCGACCTCAGCGAAGAATGGATCCGCATGCACGGGCCATCGCAAGGTGCATGCCCAATCCGCGAAGACGACCAGCGCGTTCGACCCGAAGCGATCGACGAAGAACGCAATTTGGAGATCGCGCCAAAAGCGTGCGCTCGACGCATCGAGATCGCGGCCGGGGCCGAACTCGATCGTGTGCCGATCGATGAGTTCCATCGTGACGTGCGCGCGTTTCGAGATCGCGAGCGACCGCCGCTTCAACGAACCGACTCGTACGGCCAATCGAGCGCGATCGCGGCCGCGAGCTTCTTCTCCGCGCGTAACATCTTCGCGCGTTCTGCGGGCTCTTCGTGATCGTGACCGAGCAGATGGGCGATTCCGTGCACCAAGAGCCGGTCGATCTCCGCATCGAGCGACGCATCGTAGGCAGCCGCCTGTCGCACGGCAACATCGACGCTGATCACGATATCGCCGACGAGGAGTTCCGGTTCGCCCGCGCGCGCGATTTTGGGGACGGCGAACGGTTCGAAGAGTGGAAAACTCAAGACATCGGTCGTGCGATCTTTCGCGCGATGTTCGCGATTGATCCGTCGCATCGCGGCATCACCGACGAACGTGAGCGAGAGCGCGGCATCGGGACGCCCCGTCGCCGCGAGCAACGTGCGAGCGACGCGTGTCGTGCGACGTTCGTCGATTGCGTGCCGACGCGTCGTATTGCGGAAATAGATCACGCGTTCGTGTTGAAACGTGCGTACGCGCTGACGATCTTCCCGACGAGTGGATGCCGTACGACGTCGACTTCCGAAAGGTTCACGACTGAAATATCTTCGACGCCCGCGAAGAGGATGGGGACATCGTGCAATCCGGAGCGTACGCCGCGCGGCAAATCGACTTGCGTCACGTCGCCCGTGACGACCATGCGCGAATTTTGGCCGACACGCGTGAGGAACATCTTGAGCTGATCGCGCGTGGCGTTCTGCGCTTCGTCGAGAATTACGAACGCGTCGGCGAGCGTCCGCCCGCGCATGTACGCAAGTGGCGCGACTTCGATCGTCCCGCGATCGAGAAATTTCGCCGTCGTGCCGTCTTCGAGCAGTTCGTTTAACGCGTCGTAGAGCGGCCGCAGATATGGATCGACTTTTTCGCGGAGATCGCCGGGTAAGAAACCGAGCTTCTCGCCCGCTTCGACGGCGGGTCGACAGAGGACGATCCGCGAGATTTCCCGAGCTCGCAGTGCACGCACGGCCATCACCATCGCAAGAAACGTCTTACCCGTTCCCGCCGGGCCGATGCCGAAGGTGAGCGTGTGCTGCGCGATCGCTTCGACGAGCGCGCGTTGTCCGACGGTCTTCGGGCGGATCTCTTTACCGCGCTGGGTCGTGTAGAGCGTTTTGGGATGCGCGGTCGGCGTCGCCCCATCGAGAAGCTCGCGCGCTGCCAGCACGACGTCGTCCGGTGTGAGGCTCGCGCCGCCGTTCACGGCGTCGCGCATTCGTTCGAGAATCAGCGTGGCCGAGGCGACCGCACGCGCGCTCCCCGAAAGCCGCAACCGATCGCCGTCGAGGTTGATGACGACCGAAGCGATGCGTTCGAGCGCGCTGAGATTTCCGTCGAGATGGCCACAGAAAACGAGCGGATCGCGCACGCCCGAAAGCTCGAAAACGCGTTCGGTCCGCACTTTATCGCCGGTCGTTTCCTCGCTGAAATCATCGGCCGAAGACGCGCTACTGGCACTCGATGTCCAACGCTTCATCGCTCGCGCGTCCGTAACGCGATCGGCGGCGCGAGCGCTTCACTCAAGACGATTGCAGCCAGCAATGGCGTGCCGCCCGAAAACGCTGCGAGCAGAGCCGCCGACGCATGTTTCGGTGCGGTCGCACGCAGCGGCTCGAGAGCGGTCGGGAAAATATCGTCGAGCGGCGCGATCGGTTGGACGATCGCCGGTCGTGGTGCGAGCGTCGTGCGCCCCATCGGCGCGTTCGGGCGTGGCGCGTTGCTCACGTATTCGGGCGCTGTCACGGCCGTGGCTCGCGCGTACGGCGAAGCCGCGGGTACGGGCGGCGGCCCCGGTACCACGAGACCCGATGCGCGCAGCATCGCGCGTTGCTGCGCCTCGGCTTGTGCGAGTTGCGCCGCAGCGACGGTCTGGTTCGCCTCGCGCAGCTTTTTTGCGATGGTGTCCGCGATAAACCCGAAGACGTCGTCCAAGCGTTATTGACCCGGGGGCTTGGGCGATGTGAGGCCACCGGCATTGGGATCGGGCGGTGCGACGCCCGCGCCGATCGCGCCGCGCATCTCGGTATCGGCTTTGATGTTATTGAGCTTGTAGTAATCCATCACGCCGAGATTCCCGTTACGAAATGCCTCGGCAATCGCCTGCGGGATCTGCGCTTCGGCTTCGACGACTTTCGCGCGCATCTGCTGCGTGAACGCCTTTTGCTCTTGTTCGGCTGCGAGCGCGCTGTACTGACGTTCCGCGGCTTTCGCCTGCGCGATCTTGCGATCGGCTTCGGCCTGCGACGTCTGCAATTCCGCACCGATATTTTTCCCGACATCGACGTCGGCGATATCGATCGAGACGATCTCGAACGCCGTTCCCGCATCGAGACCCTTCGCGAGCACGGCTTTGGAAATCCGGTCGGGATACTCCAACACTTCCTTGTGATCTTGCGCGGCGCCCACGGCGCTCACGACGCCCTCACCCACGCGCGCGACGATCGTGGGTTCGCCCGCGCCGCCGACGTAACGATCGAGATTCGTCCGCACCGTAATGCGCGCTTTGACGTTGAGCTGAATGCCGTTCTGTGCGACGCCCTGAAAGATCGGCGTTTCGATCACGCGAGGATTGACCGATTGCTGGAGCGCTTCGAGGACGTTGCGGCCCGCGAGATCGATCGCCGAAGCACGCTGCCATTCCAAGGGAATCTGCGCGCGTTGCGCCGCGATCATGGCGAGCGTGACTTGTTCCACGTTACCACCGGCGAGATAGTGCGATTGCATCTGATCGACCGTGAGCGGCAAGCCCGCCTTGCGCGCGCGGACGAGATTGGTGACGATGACACCGGGCTGGATGCCGATAAGCCGCATGCGAATGAGCGACGTGATCGAAAGCGGCACGCCTGCCGCAATCGTGCGGATCCAGAGCCCCAGCGGGAAATAATAGAAAAAGAGCAACAGTCCTAAAATAACCGCGAAGACGATCACGGCTATTGCGAAACTACTCAACGTACGGTCTCACTTTCATCGAAGGGTGGGGCGGGCGGAGCGACGAGCGGCGCGACGAAAACGCGCGAACCTTGAACCCGGCTCACGCGAATCGGCGAGCCCGCGGGCAGAAAATCACCTTCGGTTAAGACGTCGACGCGTTCGCCATCCACGTGGGCGACGCCGGCGGGCCGCAGATACGACGTCGCGACACCCGTGTGGCCGACGAGACCGTGCAGATCGCGATTCGCCACGTAGTCCGGGCCCTGCACGTTCGTAAACGTGATCCGCCGAAAGTACGCGCTCTGCGGCGCGACGCGCACGAATGCGGCGAAGAGCACGACCGAAAGCACGATTGCAATCGAGATCGCTTGGATCGCAACCACCGTAAAGGCGGTGCCGAACGCGAGGAACACGGCAGCCGCGAGGGCGAGCAAACCGAGCGCGCCTGAGAGCCCGTGTCCGGGAAAGATATGCAGTTCGAGCAAGATGCCGAGCACCCCGAGAATGGCGAGCGCGATCACGACGCTATCGGAGAAACCCGCATACACGTGCGTACCGAAAAAGAGCGCGAGCGAACCGACGCCGATCGCTCCGGCGATGCCGTGCAGCGTCTGCATCTCGATGAGTAAGCCGAGCACGCCGAGCGAAAGCAGAATGCCGCTTACCTCGGGACTCGTTGCGAAGCGCGCGAGCGATTCACCCCACGAATAGCTCGCGACCGTCCGCGTCCCGTGGACGTGCGCGAATGCGAGTGCCGCGTCGAGCGTCGGCTCGATCGCATCGATGAAATGCGCGCGTTTCGCCTCATCCGCCGTGAACGAGAGGATCGCGCCCGAGCGTTTGTACGCGGGTGCGCTGACCGATCGATCGACCATCGCCGCGGCGATGGTGGGATCGCGATGCATGCGCGTCGCCGTCGCGGCGAACTCCGCGCGCAGCGCGCTGACGTGCTTGGGGTCGTTCGGAATCGGTTCGGCCGCCCCGATACTCGAGCCCGGCGCCATGACGATCGTCTTGGTCGCAAGCGTGATGAGCGCACCCGCGCTATACGCGCGCTGCGACACATAGGCAATCGTGGGTACGTGGCTCGCAACGAGGGCGTCGCGGATCTCGAACGCGGCCGAAACGAGCCCACCCGGCGTGTTGATATCGAGCACGAGTGCGGAAGCATGTGCGCTCTCGGCCTCGTGCACCGCGCGCTCGACGAGATGCGCCATGCCTTCATCGACGGTTCCTGAGATCGGCACGACGACCACGCCGCCGCCCGTTGCGGAGCCTGCGGCAGATGCCAAGCCCACGCCCCCGAAAAGGGCCGCGAGCGCACAGCAAACGAGACGAAGCGAGCGGATCATAGCCCTGCGTACTTCGTCCAGATGCGCAAGTTGCGGCCCGTTACGTCGCAAACGTGCGGAGTTCATCCGTCACAATCGTGCGGATCGTATTGCCATCGGCTTCACTTTTCAGACGCGGCATCAGCGCTTTCATCGCCGCACCCTGCGTCCGATCGCTCGGTGCCATCGCCGCGAGGGTCTCGCGCACGATCGCACGGATTTCGTCGGCAGATTTTTGCGCGGGCAAATACGCGACGAGAATCTCGCGCTCGACATGTTCTTTCGCGGCGAGATCGGTGCGGCCGGCTTTTTCATATTCGGTAATGGAATCGGTGCGTTGCTTCACAAGCTTGCGTACGACATCGACCGCGTCGGCGTCCTCGAGCTCGCGACCCGCCTCGATTTTTTTATATGAAAACGCCGAGATCGCCGAGCGCAGGGTATCGAGCCTTACTTGGTCCTTGGCTTTCATGGCGTCTTTGAGGTCGGCCGAGATGCGCTCTTTGAGGGTCAACGATTGCTCCATGGGTCCATCATAGACGAAGGGCGCCGACCGTGCGGCGCCCTTCGAAAGCTTGCGGGTTAGGCGCGCCGTTTACGAGCGGCCGCCGACTTTTTCTTCCGGCGAACGCTCGGCTTCTCGTAATGCTCGTGTTTGCGAGCTTCGGCGAGAACGCCGGCTTTTTGGGTGGCTTTCTTGAAACGGCGCAACGCACTCTCGATCGTTTCACCTGGTGCAACGCGTACTTCCATGAACAACCC
>JAYTXC010000289.1:0-2468 GCA_043743145.1 Rhodospirillales bacterium | reverse complement strand
CAACGGTTCACGATCTCTTCATCCGTGATATCGGTGCGGCGCGCGATGCCGAGACGCTTCGATTCATCCACGATCACGGCTTCGGCTTCTTCGTCGCGTACGGGCTTGCGCTCGCCTTCGACATATTTGAAGAATCCCGAACCCGTCTTCTGACCGTAACGGCCTTTTTCGTAGAGACGGATCGCGATTTCGCTCGAACGATAATCGTTCTTTGGCGCTTCTTGGCTAATTTTGTAGAAGACGTCGATGCCCGAAAGGTCGCTCATTGCGAAGGGGCCCATCGGAAATCCGAAGTCGCGGATTGCCTTGTCGACTTGGCTCGGTGTCGCGCCCTCTTCGAGTAGGAACGTCGCTTCTCGGATGTAGTCGAAGAGCATCCGATTGCCGATGAAGCCAAACGCGTTGCCCGAAAGCACGCCCTTTTTCTTCAACTTTTTCGAAAGCGCCATCGACGTGACGATCGTCTCGTCCGACGTTTTGGAACCGCGCACCACTTCGAGCAATTGCATGACGTTCGCAGGCGCGAAGAAGTGGAGGCCGATCACGTGCTCGGGACGCGTCGTCGAATTCGCAATTTCATCGATATCGAGCGTCGACGTATTTGTCGCGAGAATTGCGTCGCGCTTGAGCGCCTTGTCGAGTGCGGCAAACACTTCTTTCTTGACGGCCATCGATTCGAAGACGGCTTCGACGACGACGTCGCAATCGGCGATCGCCGCGTAATCGGTTACGAACGTCACGCTCTCGACGAGCGCCTTCGCTTTGTCGGGCGCCATCTTACCTTTTTTGACGCGTGACTCATAGGTGTCGGCGACATTTTTCTTGCCGCGTGCGACTTGATCCGGATTCACATCGATGACGTGACAGGGGATACCCGCGTTCGCGAAGACCATCGCGATGCCGGTACCCATCGTGCCAGCGCCGACGACCGCTGCGCTCTTGATCTCTTTGGGTTTTGTCGTTGCGGAGAGACCGGGGATTTTCCCGAGTTCGCGCTCGGCAAAGAAAAGATGGATCGCCGATTGCGCCTGCGGTCCGACGACGAGTTCTTCGAAGAGACGCGCCTCGCGTGCGATGCCGAATTTGTAATCGAGTTCCGACGCCGCTTCGAGCGCGTCGATGAGTTTATGCGCGGCGTAGCCGCCCTTCTCTTCGGGAGGGACCATGCCGTGCGCCATCGCGGTGAGCGGCGGAACGACCACAAACTTCAGCTGTGAAACGCGCAGCTTCGTGCCCGCTCTTTCTTTCGCGAGGGCGACCGCGCGATCGACGACGGAGCCATCCTCAACGATCTCATCGAGGATGCCCATGCCCTTTGCCGGTTTCGCGGCTTTGGCTTCGCCTTTGAGCATCATGTCGAGCGCCATCTGCACGCCCGCGAGGCCGTTGTTCATCGGGTTCTTCGTTGCGAGTAATCGCGGAAGGCGTTGCGTACCGCCGGCCCCGGGAATGATGCCGAGCAGGATCTCCGGCAGGCCGACTTTCGAATTTGGCGTGGCGATGCGGAAGTCGCACGTCAGCGCGGTCTCGAGACCGCCGCCGAGCGCGTTTCCATCGATCGCAGCGACGTACGTTTTTTTGCTGCGTTCGATCGCGGCCACGACGTCGCGCACGGATTTGGATCCGGCGACGGGCGGCTTAAGGAAGTCGCCGATGTCGGCGCCGCCGCTGAAGACGCCATTGTGGCCCGTGATGACGACGGCGATCACCGCATCATCGGTTTCGGCCGCTTCGATCTCGGCGAGCAGCGCGCCCGATGTCGCAAACGAAAGCGCGTTCACGGGCGGGTTGTTTATGGTGAGGATTTTTATTCCGTCGCGCATCTCCGCGAGTGCGAGCGAGTCCGACCGTGCAGGCGTCTCTAGCATGAAGTCCCCCTGGAAATATTGACAAGCCTGAAAGTATGCGACGCCCGGCCAAGGCACCTCTTTCGAGAATTCCGACCGGCGGGCGAAAGCTCGTGAATGGGGTTTCGCTGCCCGCCGTAGGATATTTTTTTACGGGCACGTAGCGCTTGGAAGTGCAAACCATCTCGCAGTATCTGACCGAGGCCCTGGGCGGACCCAACCGCGAGCGCGCGTTTCTCCAGAAGCTCGGCGCGCCGGTGTGGTCGGAGACGTCCTCGCATCGTATGCGCGATCGCGCGACGGCGATCGCTTACGCAATCGCGCGCGGGGGGATCGGCTCGGGCGACCGGGTCGCGCTCGTCGCGAATAATAGCGTGAATTGGCTCGCGACCGATTTCGGAATTCTCTTTTCGGGATGCGTCGTCGTGCCAATCTTCGCAACGCTCGCACCGGATCAACTCGCATTCATCTTGCGCGATTCGGGCGCGAAGCTGTGTTTCGTCGAGAACGCGGAGCTGGCGACGCGTCTTCGCGCGGCGCTTTCCGACGCACCGCGTACGATCGTCTTTGCGAGCGACGGTCCGGATTCACTCACGGTTTTCGAAGCCGAGGGTGCGGCTG